>NZ_JAMYSZ010000025.1:0-103686 GCF_040322215.1 Mesorhizobium sp. M0184 | reverse complement strand
TTTGTTTTTTATCGTGTGCCCGCCGCCCCCCCCCTCGTGGGGGGGGGGGGGGGGGGCGCCCCCCGCGCCCCGGGCTGGGGGCCGCCGCGCTACGAAGGCCCCCTCTCGGGCCGCTTCGCGGCCACCTCTCCCCCATGAATGGGGCGAGGAACCCCAGGTGTTGATAGAAGGCGCGAAGCCTCGCCGTATCTTCCCGTCATTATCAGTAGACTCGACCTCCCCAAAGGGCTTTCCTAGGCCTATCCCACGCCTCGGAGGACGGCCATGCGCAACACCCGCCGAACCCTAATCGCCGTAAGCCTTTCCCTCACCCTGACCTTCGTACCCTTCCTCGCCTATGCCGCCTCGCCGCAGCCGGCGAAGGGCGAGCACGGCATGGTGGTGACCGCCCAGCATCTTGCGTCTGAGGTCGGCGTCGAGGTGCTGAAGCAGGGCGGCAACGCGGTCGATGCCGCGGTCGCCGTCGGCTATGCGCTGGCCGTGGTCTATCCCACCGCCGGCAATATCGGCGGTGGCGGCTTCATGACCATCCGCTTCAAGGACGGCCGCTCGACCTTCCTCGATTTTCGCGAGCGCGCGCCGCTGGCCGCGACCAAAACCATGTATCTCGACAAGGACGGCAAGCCGGTAAAAGGCGCCAGTCTCGACGGCTATCTGGCGGTCGGCGTGCCGGGCTCGGTCGCTGGTTTCGAGATGGCGCGGGAGAAATACGGCACGCTGTCGCGGCAGGACTTGCTGGCGCCGGCCATCCGCTTTGCCAAAGAAGGCTTCGTTCTGGAGCAGGGCGATGCGGCCTCGCTCCTGGGCGGCGCGGAGCGGCTGGCGAGGGACCCAGCGGCGGCGGCCATTTTCCTCAAGCCGGACGGCAAGCCTTATGCTGTCGGCGAGCGCCTTGTTCAGCCCGATCTCGCGGCTTCGCTTGCCGCCATTTCCGAACGCGGGGCGGATGCCTTCTACAAAGGCGCGACCGCCGACGCCATCGTCAAGGCGAGTGGCGAAAAGGGCGGCATTCTGGCCAGGGCTGATTTCGAAAACTATGCGGTGCGCGAGCTCAAGCCGGCGACCTGCAATTATCGCGGCTACGAGATCATTTCCTCGCCGCCGCCGAGCTCCGGCGGCGTCATCATCTGCGAGATCCTCAACGTGCTTGAGTTCTATCCGTTGTCCTATCTCGGCGCCGGTTCGGCCGAGACGGTTCACGTCATGGTCGAGGCGATGCGCCACGCCTATGTCGACCGCAATTCGGCGCTCGGCGATCCCGGCTTCATCGACAATCCGGTCGCAAAACTGCTCGACAAGAACTACGCCAGGGAAATTCGCGAAAAGATCGATCCGTTCCGGGCCGGCGTCTCGCAGGAATTGATGCCGAAGGGCTTTGGCGAGAGCAACGAGACGACGCATTTTTCGATCATCGACAATGACGGCAATGCCGTCGCGGTAACCTACACGCTGAACGGCTCTTTCGGCGCCGGCGTTGTCGCCGCCGGCACCGGCATCCTGCTCAACAACGAGATGGACGATTTCACCCAGAAACCCGGCGTGCCCAATCTCTATGGCCTGGTCCAGGGCGAGGCGAATGCGATCGCGCCGAAAAAGACGCCGCTGTCGTCGATGAGCCCCACCATCCTCGCCAAAGACGGCAAGCCGTTCATGGTCATCGGCAGCCCCGGCGGTTCACGCATCATCACCATCACGCTGGAGGCGATCGTCAACGTCGTCGACCACGGCATGAACATCCAGGAGGCCATCGACGCACCGCGCATCCATCACCAATGGTTGCCCGACACGGTCTATATCGAACCTTTCGGCCTGTCGCCCGATACCGAAAAGCTGCTCACCGGCATGGGCTACCGTCTCGATCTTGCCGACACGACCTGGGGCCAGGCGGCCGGCATCCTGGTCGGCGGCAAGAGCCTGGCGGAAATCGAGAAGGGTGGCGGCGCCCGCTACAATGGCGCCATCGACAGCCGCGCCGCAGCCGGCAAGGCTATCGGGTATTAAACCCCAAAAAGTGGGAACCGGTTTTCGGATAAGATCATGGTAAACAAGAAGATTGCGCCTTGCTTCAGGTGACCAGCGCGATTGTCGACGCAATCAGCATCAGCGCCGCGATGCCGACGAACAGCGCGTAGATGCGCGGCCGGTCGAGCAGAAGCGCATTGCCGGATATCCATGCTGCAGTGGCGCCACCAAGCGCGAAAAAGAAGGTGCTGCGGCGCCCGAAGCTCAAGCCGGCAGCCATCAGGCCACCGATGATCAGGGCGCCGAACACGATGATCACGGCGACTGCGTATTTTTCGAAATCGTTGCTGCCGGCGCTCGGGCCGATTGCGTTCAACCTCGACAGATCGTCCGGATCGAACGGGCTGGTCGACCCATATTCGTCTTGACCGACAGGCTCATGCATTATTCGTTCTCCGCAAACCGACAGCAAATCATCAAGCCTCGCCGAGCGCAACCGCTCGCCGAATGTGATCGGCACGGTGTTCAACACTTTCTGGCGACGGCTTGCCAGAGATTTTTGAATTCGCGCTTGGATCGCCGCCCCGCTGCGCGGCCTGGTCAAGCGCTTTGCCCGAGCTGAATCTTCATGCCGCCCTGGCCAAAGACTGCGTTGCCTGAACGGAAGCCCCAAGCACCGCCTGTGCGGTGTCGGCCTGCCTTTCATCGACATGCGCCAGCACCAGGATCACACCTTGTGCGGCATCCGGCTTGCCTGGCTGCTTGCCGGTACCGGACGATGTCCCGAAAAGCCTGCCGGCAACGCCGCCCAGGACTGCACCGACGAGGGCCGAGGCCAGCCATCCCGCGCCGAGGGGATCGATGCCGGGGATATCGAACGCGCCGAGGCCGGCCAACAAACCGGCCGCCGCGCCAAGGGCGGCACCGGTGCCTGGACCGCGCAAGACGGCGCCGATTTCGTCATCATAGGGTCCGATGACACTGATTTCGTGGCGGGCGATCCCTGCCGCCTGAAGCGCTTCGACGGCACGCGCCGCCTGGTCATGGGAATCAAAAAGTCTGCTGATTGTTCGCATTGAAACTGCCTGTGAGGCCCCCCGGCCCTCGACGGTACGGCGGGTTCCTGCTGAGCGACGACGCCGAGGAACCGCCTAACGCATACGTCGCCCGCCGCGGAATTCCGAGCGGGGGGGGACGACTGCCCGAGCTTTCACGTCACTCGATGATCTTGACGATCTTGCGCGTGCCTGGGTCGACCACGACGGTGCGATTGTCGACGATGACATAGCGGTATTTGACGCTGGGGACTTCATGAAGTTCGACGGTATCGGGGAGCGTCGAGCCAATGTTGAGCTCCACCCCAGGGATTTTCACCGAGGCCAGCGGCTGCTTTTTCACATACTCCTTGATGACCGTTTCCTGCTGCGGTTCGATGACAACGTCTTGCGCCGCAGCGGCGCCGATGCCTGCCAGCAGCAAAAAACCCGCCACCGCGGTGGAAAGATGCATTCTCATGGTCGTCTCCTTTGCGAACTCGGTCCGCTCTTCGCGCCAAGGCTCATTCGAACGGAAGGCAGCTGAAAACGTTCCGTCGACGGGGCTTCGGTCCCGCCCGGGAGGGACCAACCGACGTGTTGCCGCAGGACCTAAGTCTGATCCTTGCGCGCAAAGGGTGGGTTTGCCGCGTGACCCGGAACCGCCGCGGCACCTAGCCGTTGCTGGCTGCACATTCCGGGAGGATTCCATGGAAAAGGTCGACGGTTGCTCGCACCGGTCCTGGCTGTTTCCATTCCGATCGAACCCGGCATCTGCGCAGCCCTGTCCCTTCCTGCGCCGATAAGGGTTCGCGCGTCACTTTGTGGCGGGCGAACCCTCAAATTGCTGCGTGCACCAAAGTTGACCCCCTGAAGCGAAGAGAAGGGGCGAGGAGAGCGGAAATGCCCGACGACAAGAGCAAGCGAGACTTCAGCGACCGCAATCGCGTTTCGGCGGATGAATATTATGAGGTCGAACATTTCGCGCGGGAAAATGGTGTTTCGCCCAGCCAGGTGAGCAAGCTGATCAAAAGGACCGGCGGCGACCGGATGATCCTCTCGCAGGCGGTGAAGGCATTGCGCGAGCGCAAGTGAGCTGGCGGCCAAGCCAACGGTGGAGAGGCACTGATCGCGATCGGCCGAGATCCGGCCAGCTATCGACAACATGCCCGGATGCCGCCGCTTCGGCCAAGCGCAATGCCCCGCTACTTCTTCGATTCCGATGAAGACGGAATCGTCTATTCCGACGATCAGGGAACGTTATATGACGATCTCCCGCTGGTCAGGAAAGAAGCCCTTCGCACACTGGCCGAGATGGCCAGGGATGGCCTTCCTCATCGCAGGATTGCAGTCAAGGTCCGGGACGACCGTGGCGGTCTGGTCCTTGAAGTGGCTTTGACCTTTGCCGTTGAAACGCGGCACTTCGACGAGCGGATTTTCCAGATCGACTTGCGCACGAACTGACGGCTCGATCATCATCGCGCCGACCATCATCAGATTTCTGGTGTAGCGGCATCTTCCCCTGGCGCTGAACATTAGAAGTCTCTAATTGTTATCTTAAGCAGCGGGAACCTCCCAGGATTCTGCTGCAGATCGGGTGCAACCCGATCGGCCCGCGCCCTCCGCCAGAGGCGCGGGCTTCGTTTGTTTAGCCGATGCGCAACGCCGTTCGGCAGCAGCATATTGGAGACCTGCGGGAGCAGTAGTAGCATCTGTCGCTACCGCGGCGCCCTGGCGCCCAGGCAACGGAGCCCGTCGTCCGACAGGGCGGCGGGCTTTTTTGACGCGGGTCGGTCATCACGCAATCGATGGAATTCTGGCCGGCGCCGATTCGTGTGGCATGGGGTAAGGTGCCCTGACGCAGCGCCGGCCAAGCGGAAATCAGGTCCGCCGCAGCCAGATTGTAGCCGCGCTGGCGCAGCAGGTAATTGCGTGATCGCGGAAGCTACACCATGCAGAGCCCTCCCCAGCAGTTCGGCCTGCCAGCGGCTGACCCGAGGCATTCATTCATTCTGACGATGCACCGGACGCCCCGACGGCGGAAATTGGACGCAGCGCTCGCTCTCGATTCAGCGGCCGGTGTTCGCTGCAGATTTCGGACGAAAGGCCATTCTATCCTTGTTGCGCCTGGATTCTTATCAGATCGTGGCAAGGATTGCCTTTCCGGCCGCGTTTGCCGGCGTTCTGCTGTTCGCCCTTCTGCCGGAGCAACTCCTGCAGGGCCTTGGCCTGGCTTTCACGTTTGATCACGACAAGCTCGATCACGCCGCCGCCTTCGTCGTCCTGGCGGCTCTCGGAAGTCTCGGCTGGCCGGAACGCAAGGCGAAGCTGATCGTACTCCTCGTTCTCACGGGTGCGGCGATCGAGGGGCTTCAAGCCGTGCAACCGATAGGGCGCGACCCGGATTTATTCGATTGGGTGGCCGACTGCGCGGGAATCGCGTGCGGACTGATGGTTGCAGGCTGGACAAAGCGGCTCGCCGGCGGATTGCCATAGCTCGAAAGCGCATAACGGAATCGGCGCGCCCGTGCCCCAATAAGGGGAAAATGGCCGGCGCCACTTGGGGGGCGCGTTGGGGTAAGTTGCCTGATGGGGCGCCGGCCAGGCGGAAAAATTACGTCCGCCGCAAAGTAACGTAGCAGGAATGGCAAAGCGCGGCAGTAGCGTGATCGCGGAAGGTCCGCGTTGGCGCCTCCGGTGCGGTGACCCGTTTTGGATCAACAAATCTGGCACCTGAATTGCACTGCAGGCAATGCCGGGAAATCCCGGCAATCGTCCCCGAATATGGGGCCTCGCCGCTTCGCAAATGGAGCGGCGGGCCTTTTTGCCGGACGTTGAAAAGTAGGCCGATCAGCGGCTTAGCCGATCACAGTGTGCTTAGCCCGATTTCCCCTACCAAGTGCTTATTCTCACAAGAGAAATTCTAAAGCGCCAAGCATCGGTGCTTGACACAGGTTTCGTCAGCTGGATAAGTGGATACACAGATACGCTCTGATCGGACCAGGGACATGGCAGCTGACGCAATCGAGCCGTTGGGCATCACGACCGCCGAGGAGGAAGCTTATCGCCACATTCAGCGGGCCCTGAGGATGGGGCGTTATCGGGCCGGGGACCGGCTGATCCCGGAAGAGATCGCGACGGAAATCGGCATGAGCCGCATGCCGGTTCGCGAGGCATTCCGCCAACTGGCCGCGGAAGGTCTTGTGGTCATTCGCCCGAACCGTGGCTGCATCGTCGCCGGGCTTACCCTCGATGAGATCTACGAAACCTTTGAAATACGCTCGGTGCTCGAAGGGCTGGCGGTGAGGCTTGCCATGCCGCACATCGATGCCGAAGTGCTTGAAGAACTGGAACGCCAGCTGGACCGCATGGAGCGCGCCAGCCAGACCGGCAGCAGCGACTGGGTCGTGCGCCATCAGGCCTTCCATTTGCAGATTTGCCAACTGAGCAACCGACCCAAACTGGTCCGGCAGATTGCCAGCCTGCACGTCGTGATCGAGCCCTACCTGCGCATCTGGTTCGACTATGTCGACAAACCCGCCAGCGCGCGTGCCGAGCACGAGATCCTGATCGACGTGCTGCGGTCAGGTGATGCCGGCAAGGCTGAGATCGTCATGCGGGATCATATCGTCGAGACAGCGCCGCTTCTGGCCAACTTCGCAAGTCCCGGCCGCCGCTAGGGAATACCGTCTAACTCGTTGAAGCCGGAAGATAATCCGGCACGACGAAAGGGAACTGCCATACCGGCAAAAAGAGGAGAATGATATGAAAATTAGCCGCATCGCAGCCATTGCGTCGGTCCTGTTCGGCCTAGTCCAGGCCGCCGTTGCACAAGAAACACCAAAGGCAATTACCATTGCCACCGAAGGAGCCTACGCGCCCTGGAATTTCACAACAGCCGACGGCAAGCTGGACGGCTTCGAAGTCGATCTCGCCAATGATCTGTGCGGGCGAATGAAGATCGAGTGCAAGATCGTCGCACAGGACTGGGACGGCATGATCCCCGCGCTGACCGTCGGCAAGTTCGACGTGATCATGGCGAGCATGTTCATCACTGAAAAACGTCTGAAGATCATTGACTTTACCCAGCCGTATGCCGTGGATCCCTCAGGTTTCGCGGTCGCCAAGGATAGCGAACTGGGCAAGCTCGGCATCTCCAACGAGCGGTTGAAGCTGGACAATGAAGCCTCTGCGCAGGCGGCAATCGACAAGCTCAAGCCATTGCTGAAGGGAAAGATCATTGGAGTTCAGGCTGCAACGGCGAACCTGGAATTTGTGAAAAAATACTTCTCGGACGTCGCCGAGATTCGCGAATACAAGACCACCGAGCAACACGATCTCGATCTCGCCGCGGGTCGCATCGACGTGCTCTTCGCACAGCAGACGGCGCTGGCCGCCACGCTGAGCAAGCCGGAGTTCAGCGACTATACGCTTGCAGGACCAGGATTTGTCGGGGGTCTCTTCGGCCTTGGCTCCGGGGCCGGCATCCGCAAAGAGGACACCAAGCTGAAAGACATGCTCAACGGCGCCATCGACGCCGCGACCGCCGACGGCACGATCAAAACCCTGTCGCTTAAATGGCTCAAGAGCGACGTCACTCCAGTCAAGTAAGCGCTTGCCGGCGAACGGCCATTCCTGACCACGTTCCGGAGCTGAGCCGTTCGTCCTGCCGGGGGTATCAATGCCGGGGGTATCAATGGTTGACGCATTCCGGCTGCTTGGTTTCCAGCACGGAGGTTGGGGGGCTGCTCTTCTCATGGCGGCCTCGGTCACAGTGCTCCTGTCTGTGCTGGGCTTTGCGCTTGGCGCTGTGTTTGGCGGGCTGGCAGCGGCCGGGCGTCTCCGCGACTCCAAGGTATTGAGGTTCTTGGCCCTTGGCTATTGCACGGTTTTCAGGGGCGTGCCCGACCTTCTGACCATTTATCTGCTTTACTATGGAGGTAGCGTCGCCCTGACCTCGCTTGGTCATAGCCTGGGCGGGTCCGGATTCGTCGGCGTTCCGGCCTTTGCCACTGGAACCTTGGCTATCGCGATTATCTCGGGCGCCTATCAAGCCGAGGTCTATCGAGGGGCTTACCTCGCCATCGACCAGGGACAGCACGATGCCGCTTGCGCGCTTGGTCTCGACCGGCTGCAGCGGCTGCGACAGGTTATTTTTCCCCAGCTCCTGAGATACGCGCTGCCAGGTCTCGGCAATGTGTGGCAGTTGGTTCTGAAGGACTCGTCGCTGATATCGGTAATCGGCCTCGTTGAACTGATGCGCCAGGCGCAGATCGCTGCAGGTTCGACCCGTGAACCGTTCATCTTCTACATTGCTGCAGCCTTGCTCTATCTGGCTATCGCTTCCGTCACGGGCCACGCCTTTTACCGTCTGGAACGGAAGGCGCCGTGGCGCGTCCGGTCGGCATGATAGATTTCAGTTTTTTCCTCGAAATCCTGCCGAAGCTACTCGCCGGCCTGCCGCTCACGATGGAACTGGCCCTGACTTCCATCGTTGCCGGCTTCGTTCTTGCCGTCACATTGGCGCTTGCCCAGCAATCGGAATCGCCCTTCGTCGTCTTGCCGATCCGTGGCTTCGTTGCCGTGTTCAGGGGCACGCCTCTGCTGGTGCAGATTTTTCTGACCTATTATGGCCTTGGTCAGTTCCGGCACCAACTGTCGGCAATTGGATTATGGGCCGTTTTCCGCGAACCCTACTGGTGCGCAATCATCGCGCTGACACTCAACACCACCGCCTATGGCAGCGAAATCCTCCGCGGCGCGATTCAATCGGTGCCACGCGGCCTTGTCGAGGCGGCCCGGTCTGTCGGCCTGTCCACCTATTTGACCTATCGGCACGTTATCCTGCCGCTGGCCTTTCGCCAGGCGCTGCCGAGTTACGGCAATGAAATCATCCTAATGATCAAGGGCACGTCTCTGGCTTCCATCGTGACCTTGATGGAGGTGACTGGAATTGCCCAGGGATTGATCGCCCAGACCTACCGCGCCTTTGAAGTCTTCATCTGCGCGGGCGCCATTTATCTCACTTTGAACTTCGCGATCATCCGTGCCTTGGCGGCACTCGAATACTGGATGTCGCGGCATCTGCGGCACCGCCCCTCGACGATGAGCGACGCCGCCTCTTGAGCACGATCAGAAGGGCATAGCATGCGAAATTTTGAGAAACCAACGCGCTCGGTCGTCGTTTCACGCGAGGCCATGGCCGCCACCTCTCATCCGTCGGCGACCCTGACGGCGGTGGAGATCATGGCGGCCGGCGGCAACGCCATGGATGCCGCCATCGCAGCCTGCGCGGTGCAATGTGTCGTCGAGCCAGCCTCGACCGGCATTGGAGGCGACTGCTTCGCTCTTCTGTCGCGAAACGGATCCGGCGAGGTCATCGCCTACAACGGATCGGGCAGGACACCCGCCGCCCTCACGATTGACTGGTTCCTCGAACGTGGCATGGCGGAGGTGGCCCGCAATTCTCCTGGCTCCGTCACCATCCCGGGAGCCATCGATGCCTGGACCAGATTGCACGCTGATCATGGACATATGCCCTTCGATCAAATCCTGGCCCCCGCTATACGTTTCGCCGAGGAAGGCTACGCCATTTCACCGCGGGTCCATCGTGACTGGGCGTTGGAAGAAGAACTTCTGGCCTCCGATGTAGCCGCGAAACGGATTTTCCTGCCAAACGGCCGCGCGCCAGGCGTTGGCGAAGTGCATCGCCAGCCTGAGTTGGCTGCAACGCTGCGGCTGATCGCCAAGAAGGGACGAGAGGCCTTCTACACTGGCCCTGTGGCCGACGACATGGTCGCCTATCTTCGTGGGCTCGGCGGATTGCACGCACTCGAAGATTTCGCCTCGGCAACAGGCGAATACGTGACCCCGATCAGCACGGCGTTCCGAGGCTGCGATGTGTTCGAATGTCCGCCGAATGGCCAGGGTGTGATCGCGCTGCTCATTCTAAACATCCTCTCGCGCTTCGAAGCGCACGGCGACCCGCAATCCGCGGACCGGCTTCACCTGGAAATCGAAGCAACACGCCTCGCTTACGCCGCGCGTGACCTGCTCGTCGCCGATCCTGATGCGTCCGAGGTCCCGGTGGCCGACATGTTGTCGAATGCCTGGGCCGATCGTCTGGCCGGCATGATTGACCTAAAGCGCGCCCGCGCGGACCTGCCGGCGTTCGATATGCCGCTGCACAGCGACACGGCCTATATTTCCGTTGTCGACAAGGATCGCAATGCGGTCAGTTTCATCAACTCGGTCTTCGACAGCTTTGGCTCGGGCCTGGTCTCGCCACGCTCCGGTGTCGTCTTGCACAATCGCGGGCAAAGCTTTTCGCTTGACCCCAAGCACCCCAATGCAGTGGCGCCGAACAAGCGACCTTTGCATACCATCATACCCGGGATGCTTGCGAGAGACGGCCGGGCAGAAATGCCTTTCGGCGTTATGGGTGGCTACTACCAGGCAATGGGCCACGCGCACCTGCTGACGAAGGTGCTCGACTTCGGGATGGATCTGCAGGAGGCGATTGATCTGCCGCGGGTCGCCCCCGTCAGCGGCACCATGAACGTCCAGGCCGAACACGGGCTCGCTGGCGAAACCGTAGCTGAACTTAGCCGACGCGGTTTCGAAATCATTCCCGCCACGGACCCGATCGGCGGTGCGCAGGCCATTCGCATCGATTGGGCAAACGGGACCCTGCTGGGCGGTTCTGAACCGCGCAAGGACGGCTGCGCCCTCGGTCTGTAGAGCGGGTACGACGCAGCGATGCTCGACGCCAACATTGCTGCCAGTGGTCGTACTGGGGATTGCGGATGTTGGTTGTGCCTGCGTTGGCATCGCGCCTGACGCGCTCTAATGGCGTCGGCATTCCCAGCGCAAATTGGCAAGCTCACGCCGATAGACGGCTCAAGGTTGCCCAGAATGTCGCGCAACGCACGGGTCCACTGGCGAATGGCCTCTTGCGACGTGGTGATGTTGTAAAGGTTGCACATGACTTAGAGTGTGCAACATTCCCCGCCATCGCGCTAGGCACGACACAGCGAGGAACTCTGGGGATCGACACGTCAAGGCGCTGTCCTGGCCCGCGCACGTAGAACTTCCGCATGAAGCTTATTTGCTTCCAGCCAAGATCACGGAAAGAATGGATCTAAGTATTCTAGCGATACCACATCTGTACGCTCCAAATGCTTCTGCTAACAGCACTCGAATCAAAAAAGCAACACCGGAATGGCGACACTTACAACCATAGCGCAGGCATTTACGTGGTCGAAGAAATCTCCGCGCCTGACTGGCGGCGTAACAGCATTCATTTACGTAACGTCTATATCGTGTCTATTCTCGGGAAATTGGTTGTATCCGGAATTGATATTACTGCAGACGCTTGCGGCTTACTTCATAAGCAAAATGTTTACAGCGCGACAATTGCCCCTCGATCGGCAGCGTCTATTACGTTTTCTCAGCCGACCCACGCACTGGTTCTGGGCGCAAACAATCGTGCTAGCTACCGCGATTCCCTGCGCATACATTCTAGGGCCTCAGGGAGACAGTTACTTGTCGCTGTTGGCCATCGGCACACTGTTGATGTATTCGGCAGCAAAAGCTGGCTGCGCGAATGCTGCGTGTTGTCCAGCTCGGTTTGGTCCGCTCGCGGTGTCTTCTCCTCTACTACCGCGGATCGAAGCTACAATCGCAATCGTCGCCGCCATTTTAACGTCTCTGGCGTTTACACACCGAGTAAACGGGCATACGATATTTCTGTCAGGCGGGTTAACTCTTCTAATCATGCGAATGGTATCATTGGGCCTCCAACGTCGGCGTGCACGGCAAGTGGTGGCGCAGATGTTCACAACTTGCTTGCTCATGTCGATTATATTGCTAATTACTTCGAGGTGAAATATATCCATGTTGTGTAGCCGTTCCAATGACTAAAACAACGATCGTTTACGATTTGACGCCATATGCCGCTAGAAACTCGGCTTTCTTTAAAGAAATTAAGGACGCTCTGGCGAATGGCAAATTATCAATTGGTCGAATGTTTAAGCTTCTCCCTCTAAATGTTATTCGTCCGTACAATGGCCAGGAACTACTTGTGCGACGAGGCGATGGTTTTTTCAGGCGCGACGGCGATGTTTTTGTCAATTCATCCCCTGAACGACAAGTCGTCACTTTTCTTGACGACCAGTTGGGCGAAATCACCGTTGAATTCCCCCCAGAAATGAAAATTAGAGCCACAGACGGTGAGTTCATCTCCGTGGGGTCGGTTGATTCGGCAATCGTCGTTCGTTTTGCGGATCTGCCGCCCGAGCTCCCAATCACGCCCCCATTGCGGTTTGGCAACTTTGTCATCGCGCCCTTCAGGATGGTGACCACGTTCGCCGATGCGGCTGGCAATGAAATAGTCGTGGACGGGACGGTTGAAGGAAGCCCTGCATCGTCGGCGGCTGTTTCTGATTTGTTGATGGCGCTTAGGGCAGGATCCGAGGCAGGTTGTGAGTCTCCGACCCCTCCGCCGCCGCCTCAGGAGGATTGGAGGTTTGCAATATATCGAAATGCGAATAATGGCCTCTGTAGAGTAATAACCCCAGGCTTTGCGTGGGGGAATGTTCGATTAGGAATATATCAAACTAATGCGGAAGCCGAGGCCGCCATGAATAGATTCTTGAGCGACGGAGATGAGTCCGGAAGTGTTCGTCCGACTTGTGAGGGGCGCGGTTAGGCAACCTCGCCAATAGGATTACTTCACATGAAGCTTGTCCAGCAAAGCGAAGGTTCTGCCCAGGTAATCGGCTCGATAGGCGACGATGTTGTGAACGCCTTGCCGGGCTTGGTAGTCGAAGAGCAGCCCATCTTCGAAGGCATGTCGTGCCGCGTAGTACTTAGTTTACTTTACCATTATGACATCGGCGGATGGCCGCTGACTACGCCGCCGAGTTGGGATCCAAACCGCATTGTGGCAAGTATTGATTTTTACTCTCACTATGGCACAGAACAAAGCGAGAACCAGTCACGAAAGATTCGTAATAAAAACATTGGGTCACAGCCGCCGATCAACACAGAACTGCCTGTATTTACTTTTCTGGCGGTTAATCCTCTAAAAGTGCGCCTGAATTTTCTTACAGTTAATTTTGTCGCTGTGAGCTTTGTCCTTCCAAGAATAGGCGGGGCTCCGCTGGTCTTATATATTGCTGGAAATGTCAAGATATTTGTTGACGAAAATCTAGTGCTCGACAAAAACTATGCTAGCCCAGGCGGGGAGGTCCATTTTGAAGACAAATGGCCTGTCATACGTCGAGAATAACAACAGTGAGCTCGTCGGTTTGAGTAACACGAATACCCCGTTAAAGGGGCCGTTAAAGGGGGGGTGACGGGTATTGCAAGGGAAGCGATAAGGACGATGGCATCGTCAGCGATGCAATCGAGACAGTCTCCCGCATGTCTGCTCCAGCCTTCAAACGTGGTGTCACCGCAAGCGTTAAGGTGAAGATCGGAAGGAGCTTGTCGGTCAATTTGGCTTGTGTGTTTCTGCGACCGCGCTGGGTACTGCGCAGGCCACTAGCTTCAACGTAATTGACGGCGTTTCGGCCGTCACTTGAGCAGTCGGATTCAGCGCTTTTGCGAGAAAACACCGACCAGCTTCACGTGGTCTCATGGTTTGTATGGGACCGCATGCGTTGCCAACCTTCTAAGGTTCTCGCAAGGTTGTGGGTGTCATTGATCAAATCAAATCTATCATGGGCACAGGGTGAGGGCTGGATGGCAAACTCCATCACGACCGAGGGCCGCTTTTTTCACTTGTCAGATTAGCGGGTAGGTCAAGCGCCACGAACAGATCGGCGCAGTCGCCATTTCCGCTAGAAGCAAGGTAGGCGGTCAGCTGCCGTGTGTCCGGGCCGCACGAAAAATGCTTGAACATTGGACCTGTCCTGGTCTGTTTGCACTTTCTGTCCATTAGCAACCTTGCCACTTTCCTTTCAATTTGCTTGGCTGCAAACTGATAGACTGGGGGAGCGAAATGGCCGAAAATGGTGGTCGTCACCTACTCGATACTGTTGTGGGAGTCGTGTCCCTCGCCGGGTTGCTTGCTGGTGGGATTTGGTACGCTACTGGCCTACAAAACCAGTTGGACGCCGCACAGCGCGAGATTACCGACCTTCGCACTAAGCTCGATACCGTGAGTGCCGCTAACTCTAGTGCTAAAGGTATCAAGGGAGATAAGGGCGATCCTGGCGACCAAGGCCCTATAGGTCTGCGCGGCCCGAAGGGTGATGTAGGACCGCAGGGTGATGCCGGACCAATGGGACCGCCCGGCAAAGACGGTGCGGGCGGCGGTATCGACGAGGGCGAACTGGAAAGTCTGGTCGATGCCGCCGTAACTGAGCGGATGGCTTCTTTGCCGAAGAGCGGCGAAGGGGTGGTTACGCAGCAGCCCGGCGTGTTTGATTTTTCTAAGTGCATTTCTGTCGCTGCCCTTACCGTGAAAGAGACTGCAACAATCGGGCCGAACTTGGAAATCTGCTCTTCAAACGGCGAATTGTTGGCAAGAATTACAGGTGTCGATAAGATGTCTAGCAGGTTATATTTTGAAATACCTGGACGCGGTTCGAATGGATGCGACACTAGATACAAATGTAATTTTAAAATCGCATCAATCCCCCCCCTTTACGGTGGAGCGTTTTTCAACTGACGGAGACAATGAAATCGCGATGATACGCTTTCAGAGAAACTAATTATCGAAGCTTTTCGTTGATTTGCGTAAGTATCTGGGGAGAGGGCGGCCGAAGCGGTTCATAACGGATAGAAATGCGATTTCGCAATCTGCGCCCCCATGGTCTTCAGCGTGACCTCGCCGTAAGTGTCGGCAACCGTCCCAGCGGCCTGACCCTGGATTGCATCTAGAATGCGCGGAGGGATGCCGGCCCCCATGTCAATTGTTTTGAAGCGGTGACGGCCACGTTAGGTAACGGGGTCGAGCCCACCAAAGACCGGACGGCCGCTCCCTCCACGGCTATCATAGGGCTCCGCTGTTTCTTCCGCCACAGGAGGACTGCCGTCCTTGCCCGTTAGGGACAAACTGTTACCTATCTCCGGGCCGTACAGGGAAAAATGGTGCCCAGAGGCGGTTCGAACCACCGACACGCGGATTTTCAGTCCGCTCTCGGTGATTGATATTGTTCAGATTTTAGGCCGAATGTCGCGTTTGTGTCGCGTCAGGCCCGCTCGGCCTGAACTCGTTGCCCTGTTCAGCGCCCAAACACGCGTGCCGTGGTGCCGACAGTCATTCAGATGGATGATGGTATGGTTCGGCACTCCTAGTAAGCTCCGATCCACAGGCAATTTAGAGACTTTCTGAGGTCCATGTTCCTATGGGCGCAAGCGGCGCGACGACGGAGGTGTTGGCGCAGGCGGCGGGGTCGGCGTCGTCGAGGCTCGCACGCCTGGAAGCCACGACGACCGACGTCGACCGACGGGCAACCGTGGGGCGCTCGATCGATCAGGAGATGGCACGGGCGACGAGCCAGTTCGACAGCGACAGGCGTGTCAACCAGCCGCAAGCGCAGGCGATCGAGAAGCAATTGCAAGTTCTCAAGTCAACCGGCAACGCTGTCGCGGCTCAACAGGCGGGACTGCACGCCATGGAAAGGCAGTTTCCGCCGCATCGCATCTCCTCCAAAGCTTTTGCGGCGTCAGCAGGATGCCAGCGAGCGGGGTCAACTCGGCCAGGCGGATGCCAGAGTGTTTACGCTCGCCACACCGCCGGAGCGGGCGAGCTCGCTTCATCCGATCTTTCTGTTTCCTGTTCGGGAGGTCCCTACATGATTATCGAGTTGTTCGGTCCGCCTGGTGCAGGCAAGACGACCCTTCTCCGCGCCCTTTGCCGTGAGCTGGCGAAACGCGACATCCGTGTGAAGACAGTCAATGGCTATCGCCGGATTGATTTTGTGTCTTTCGGCAGCGAAGTCGATTCGGTCGAGGATGAAGGCCCGGAGACACGCCATGGCATCCAGCGTCTGGTGCACAAGCTCGCCACCGCGAGTCCGGTCTTGTTCTCGACCCCGCCGAGCGAGGGGGCCGCTGCGCGGCTTTTGGCATCGATCCCTCCAAAAAGTCGAATATGGGCGTTGCGTCTGAAGATCGATGTCGTTTTGCTCTTCGAAGCCTGGAATACGGCGCAGGCCTCAGAAGGGTACTTCATTTTCGAAGAGGGCATCGTTCAGGCGTTGTGTGCGCTCGTCCTGTTGGCACGAAATCCAAGTATCGACATGGTTCGTGATTGCATGACGTTCCTGCCGCGACCGGATCTCCTCATTCAAGTCGACGCGCCCGGGGAAACGCTGCGCCACCGCCTCATTGAGCGGTATGCGCGGCAGCCGTACCTCGAGCGCCTTCTCGAAGTCGGAGTGGTCAGGGGCCTGAAGCAAGCGGATATCGCGAGGGAGATCGGCCAATGCCTGCAAGACAAATGGCCGCTGATGCGTGTCGACGGCCTCGACCCACGCAATTTCGAACAGGTCGTCGCGCGCATCGTGGGGCACGGATTGCCCGCGACGGCATGCGTCGGGCCAGACTAGAGGCGCGAGTTGCATGGTGCTCACGGTGAGATCGTTCGTTGGCATTCGCAGATTTCTACGGGCGCAGCGGCGACCGTTAGGCAACGTCCATGAGAACCGTGCACCCGCTCGTCGGGATTACCGAGCAAGCCACCAGACGGATGGGTACGGTGCCCATTACTCCGACACGTTCCGGTCCGGCTACTATGCAGCTCTGTGGTCGGGTATCGAAAAGCCTTTGGTCGAACGTATTCTCCTGCCTGTCGGCGGTCCGAACCGGAAATGCCTGGACTTCGCATGCGGCACAGGCCGCATAGCAAATATCGCAGCTCAATTTTTTGGTGAAGTCGTCGGCGTTGACATCTCCCAATCTATGCTGGCTAGCGCACGGGTTCCGAAGAACGTGAAATTGGTCCGCGCTGATATTACGTTCTCTCCGCTTGCCGAAAGGTTCGACGTGGTCACGGCATTCAGATTCTTCCTCAATGCTGAAGATGAGCTCAGGAAGGATGCACTGTCGGCCATCAGCGCGCATTTGAACGAAGGTGGATTGCTAATCTCGAATATCCACATGAATGCGACCTCGCCAATAGGGCTGGTCTGCCGCATTCTGAACCGTTATGCAGGAGGGACAGTCCGCCACACTTTGAGCATTAAAGGATACGAGCAGACGCTCATTGCAAATGGCTTTATTGTCGAGCGGATAGTTGGGTACGGTTTTTTGCCGCGACCCGGGAAATTGCTGCCAAGACTCTGCGAAATATTGATCGTGCCGTTTGAAAGGTTCTGCGCACGTGCCAGGATTCCGGCGGAGCTTGCGCAGAATTTCCTGGTGGTTGCCAGAAAGCGGTAAAGCCGGCGGGCACATGAAATTTGAAACCGAGCATTTGCCATGAGGCTGGTCTTTGTTGAAGCTATTGGCAGGAAAGTATCGAGTGTCGTTTTTGGCTGCGCTTCGCTTGGCTCAATCAGACAAAGCGCTGCTCGCCTCCGCGCATCAGTGCGTTTGGCGACGGCGCTCGCCGGTGACCAACGATGCACTTGCCCTTTAGATTGGGGGATTCCGGCAACGTAACGCCGGTTCGCGCCGTAATTTCCAGACGTCTTGAGGTTCAAGTATCTCCCTGCCGATTGCGGGACGCGAATTCCTCGTAATGCCTGCGTGTGAACTCCGGTTTGGCCCGATGCCGCACCTGCCGGCCTGTAAGCCTCTCGCAACCAGTGCCCACGCATCTCGAACCATAAAGACGCATGAGAGAACGTCTGAAAGCGGCTACGGCGCGCTTTACGCGTGCTCATGTCGCGTTCATGTCGCGTGGAGTTGCCGACAGTCGCAGGAAACCTTTGAAAATCAGCGGTAACAGTTCGCAGCACGGCGCGACATGAAATGCCGTAAGTCGCCAAGTTGGCGACACCGCAAGCAAGCGATTGATGATGATTTTATATGAGGAAGTAGTGGTGCCCAGAGGCGGATTCGAACCACCGACACGCGGATTTTCAGTCCGCTGCTCTACCAACTGAGCTATCTGGGCCTGCTCCGGTGGGCGGCAATCTGCACACCGGGTTCATGAAAGCGCCGTCGGCACCCCTTGAAAGCGCGTGGGTTATAGCACGGGAATTCGGCCTGTCCAGCGCTTAGAGCATGATCCCGAAAAGTGGAATCCGGTTTTCGGAAAAGATGATGCTCAAACAAAAAGCATGATCCCGAAAAGTGGAATCCGGTTTTCGGAAAAGATCATGCTCAAACAAAAGCATGATCCCGAAAAGTGGAATCCGGTTTTCGGAAAAAGATCATGCTCAAACAAAACCCCAGAAGCTGTTCCGTCCAACAGTGCCCGGATGGAACAAGTTCTGGACATTGATTTCAGGCGGGAAACGACAGCAGTCCGCAAGGCCGATCATCGGTCACGATCGCGGCTGCGAAACCGTCCCAAGCCTGTGGAAAACCGCAGGTGGACGGCGCTATTTCTGGTCATCGTTCTCGTCCTCGTCGTCGCGGCCCGGGATGACGTAGACCCCCTTCAGCCAGCGGTTGAGGTCGATATCCTTGCAGCGCGTCGAGCAGAACGGGTAGGTTTCGCGTGCCGATGGCTTGCCGCATTCGGGGCAGGGCCGCTTGGGCCGCAACGGCGTGACCTTGTCGTCTGGGCTCATATCCGCGCACCCGACAGCCAGTTGGCGTGCACCTTAAACCCTTCGCCGCTCAAAAGCGCTACCGTCTCGTAGAGTGGCAGGCCGACGACGTTGGTGTAGGAGCCGACAAGCTTGACGACGAAGGCGCCGGCAAGCCCCTGGACGCCATAGCCGCCGGCCTTGCCGCGCCATTCTCCGGACGCGATGTAGGCCTCGATTTCCTCGCGCGGCAGCCGCTTGAAACGCACCCTGGTCTCGACCAGCCGCAAGCGCTGCTTGCCGCCCGGCGTGATCAGGCAGATGCCGGAATAGACCCGGTGCGAACGGCCGGACAAAAGCCCGAGGCAGTTGGCGGCGTCGTCGAGCGTCTCGGCCTTGGGCAGGATGCGCCGCCCGACGGCAACCACCGTGTCGGCGGCCAGCACGAAGCTCGGCAGGTAGTCGGCTTCGGTCTTCAGCGAAGCCAGCGCCTTCTCGGCCTTTTGTGTTGCCAGGCGCTTGGCCAGCGAGCGCGGGTGCTCGGCGCGCAGCGGCGTCTCGTCGACATCGGCCGGCAGCACCCGGTCCGGCTCGATGCCGGCCTGCTGCAGCAGCTCGATCCGGCGCGGCGAACCCGAGGCAAGCACGAGCTTCTGCAAAATGCCCATCGCGATCCCGGCCGGGTTCTTGAACTTACTTGAAGCGGTAGGTGATGCGGCCCTTGGTCAGGTCGTAGGGCGTCATCTCGACCAGGACCTTGTCGCCGGTCAAAACGCGGATGCGGTTCTTGCGCATGCGGCCGGCCGTATGGGCGATGATTTCATGTTCGTTTTCGAGCTTGACCCTGAACATCGCGTTGGGCAGCAGTTCCGTCACGACACCCGGAAACTCGAGGACTTCTTCCTTCGGCATTCGATACCTTTGCTTGGATGGGTACTTCCAGCGCCCCGGCCGGAAAGTTGCGCGGAACCTATATGATAAACGCCCGCTTGTGAACATGCTTAATCCGCGGCGTTTTCAGCCCCGGTGCCGAGAAAACGGCGGCCGATCCGCGCCTTCAGCCGCTCGCGCACGTCGCGGTAGGCGGCCATGATCTGCTCGCGCGTGCCGCTGACGCCGGTCGGGTCGGGCATCGGCCAATACTCGACCTGGACGGCCAGCGAGCGGGTGAGCTCGAGCGCGGTGTGGTGGGCTTCCGGTGCGAGCGTCACGATCAGGTCGAAATAGTCGTCCTCGAGGTCGTCCATCGTTCTCGGGTGCCGTTCGCCCAGCGACAGCCCTTCTTCGGCCAGCACGGCATCGACGAACGGATCGCGTTCGCCGCCGCGCACCCCGGCCGAGGCGACGAAGGTTGTGGGCGGAAGCACCTTGCGCGCCAGCAATTCGGCCATCGGCGAGCGCACGGCGTTCATGCCGCAGACAAACAGGATCGAGCGGGGCAGGATCGGGCGGGGCAGCGGGGCGGCCAGTTCAGCCTCGCCAGTGCAGCACGCAAACCAGCGTGAACAGCCGGCGCGCCGTGTCGAAGTCAATCTCGATCTTGCCGGCAAGCCGGTCCATCAGCGTCTGCGAGCCTTCATTGTGCAGGCCGCGCCGGCCCATGTCGATCGCCTCGATGTGGCTGGGTGTCGCGGTGCGGATGGCATCGTAATAGCTTTCGCAGATCATGTAGTAATCCTTGACGATGCGCCGAAGCGGCGTCAGCGACAGGATGTGGGTGACCACGGCTGCGCCGTCCTCGCGCGCCACCGCAAACACCAGCCGGGATTCGGCCAGCGACAGTTTCAGCCGGTACGGCCCGGCGCCGTCGTCATTGACCGGCTGGAAGCGGTTCTCCTCTATCAGGTCGAAGATCGCCACCGCCCGCTCATGCTCGACATCGGGCGTCGAGCGGCCGATCGTCTCGTCGAGCTCGACATCGATCAGCCTGGCGCGGGTTTGGTCGTAGTCGGACATTTCTACATGTTCAGCCGGATGGCGACGGAGCGTCCATGCGCATCGAGGCCTTCCGCCTTGGCGAGCGTGATCGCCGCCGGCGCCAGCGCCCGCAACTGCTCCGGCCCGAGCTTCAGGACCGAGGTGCGCTTGACGAAATCGAGCACCGAAAGCCCGGACGAAAAACGCGCCGAGCGCGCCGTCGGCAGCACGTGGTTGGAGCCGGCGACATAGTCGCCGATGGCTTCCGGCGTGTGGCGGCCGAGAAACACCGCACCGGCATTGCGCATTCGCGCCAGGAAGGCCTCTGGGTCGTCGATTGCAAGCTCGACATGTTCGGCCGCGATGCGGTCGACCAGCGGCAGTGCTGCCTCGATCGTCGGCACCAGGACTATGGCGCCGAAATCGCGCCAGCTCGCCGCCGCCGTTTCTCCGCGCGGCAGGTTCTGCAACTGGCGTTCGATCGCCTGTTCGACCGCTGCGCCAAACGCACGGTCGTCGGTGATCAGGATCGACTGCGCCGACACGTCGTGTTCGGCCTGGGCGAGCAGGTCGGCGGCGATCCAGTCCGGATCGTTGCTGCCGTCGGCGACAACCAGCACTTCCGACGGCCCGGCGATCATGTCGATGCCCACCGTGCCGAACACCTGGCGCTTGGCCGCCGCGACATAGGCATTGCCGGGGCCGACGATCTTGGCGACGGGCTTTATCGTTTCGGTACCATAGGCAAGGGCCGCGATCGCCTGGGCGCCACCAACGCGATAGATTTCGGAGACACCGGCAAGGTCGGCTGCCACCAGCACCAGCGGCGGCACCTCGCCGCCGGAGGCCGGCACCACCATGGCGATGCGCTCGACGCCGGCGACGTTGGCCGGTATCGCGTTCATCAGCACCGAGCTCGGATAGCTCGCCGTGCCGCCCGGCACGTAGAGCCCGACGGCCTCGATTGCCGTCCAGCGCGAGCCGAGCTCGACGCCGGCGGCATCGGTGTAGCGGTCGTCCTGCGGCATCTGCCGCTGGTGGTGGGAGCGGATGCGCTCGCGCGCGAATTTCAGCGCCTCGACCGTCTGCGGATCGGCGGCCTCGTAAGCCTTGGCAATGTCGTCCCTGGAGACGGCGATGCCGAGCCTGGCCAGGTCACCGCCGCCGAATTTCTGCGTGTACCCGACCAGCGCCGCGTCGCCCTCGGCACGCACCTTGGCGATGATCTCGCGCACCACGGTATCGACATCGGCCGAGACTTCCCGCTTGGTCAGCAGGAACGCGGCAAAGCGCTGCTCGAAATCGGCGTCGGACTGGCGAAGCGTGATGGCCATCGGCTCAAACCCTGTGGACCGGGCGCGACGTCGCTTCCCAGGCGCCGCCGACATCGGCAAGCCGTGCCTCGATGCATTCGACATCGAGCATGATCGCGCCCCCGCCCGAAAAGATCAGCTCGACGATGCCGGCCGGTTTGTCGAGCGCGAGAAAGCTGATCGCCAGCAGCGACAGCACTTCGTCGGGCTTGTCGCGGGCAATGCCGCTGGTCTTGGCGCCGAGCACCCGGTCGAAATGCAGCACGGCCTGCCGCCGCTCATTGTGCTGGCGCAAGAAGCCGGATTTCGCCTCCCACACGAAGCGGTTCATGGTCAGCACGAAGCGCTTTACAGAAGGCAGGTATTCGAGATCGCTGACCTTCATGACGGCATCCTGGACATGCGCCGAGATGATGCTCAGATCCTGATCGTCGAGCGCGACAAGCTTGAGGCCATTCATGCGGAATTCGCACCTGCGAGTTGATTATTCGACCTTCTGTTAGGCGGTCTTTCCGGCTCGTGCAACCGCGCCGGAGGTCTTGGCCAGGCAATCACTCCGGTCGGCGCCGCCCCTCATCCCCCTGCCGGGACCTTCTCGCCGTATAGCGGACGGGTGTAGGGGCTGGCCGCAACCTCGGCACCCTCTCCGCAACGCCGGAGATTGGCGAAATCCTTCGCGAGGCGGTCCTACTTCCCGCCCCTATACGGCGAGAAGATGCCGGCAGGCAGGTGAGGGCAGCGCCGACCTGAGCCTGCTATCGTTACCCCGAAATGCGCTCGATTTCCGCGCCGCAGCCGGACAGCTTTTCCTCCAGCCGCTCGAAGCCGCGGTCGAGATGGTAGACGCGGTTGACCGTGGTTTCGCCTTCGGCAGCAAGGCCGGCAATGACCAGCGACACCGAGGCCCGAAGATCGGTCGCCATGACTGGCGCGCCCTTCAGCTTCGCTACGCCGTCGACGATCGCCGTCTGGCCGGACAGCGTGATGTGGGCGCCTAGCCGGGCGAGTTCCTGGACGTGCATGAAGCGGTTTTCGAAGATCGTCTCGGTGATGCGCGACTTGCCCTTGGCCATCGTCATCAGGCCCATGAACTGCGCCTGCAGATCGGTCGGGAAAGCCGGGAAGGGCGCCGTCGTCACGTCGACCGGCGAAATGCCGGCGCCGTTGCGCCTGACGCGGATGCCGGAATTAGTCTGCGTGATCTCGGCGCCGGTCTGCGAAATGATGTCGAGCGCCGTCTGCAACAGGTCGGGCCGGGCGCCTTCCAGCACGACGTCGCCGCCGGTCATCGCCACCGCCATCGCATAGGTGCCGGTCTCGATGCGGTCGGGGATCACCCTGACGCGGGCGCCCGACAGCGCCTCGACGCCGTCGATGGTGATGGTCGCCGTGCCGGCGCCGGAGATCTTCGCGCCCATGGCGTTGAGGCATTCGGCGAGGTTGACGATCTCCGGCTCGCGCGCGGCGTTTTCGAGCACCGTCTCGCCCTTGGCCAGCGAGGCCGCCATCATCAGCACATGGGTGGCGCCGACCGAAACTTTCGGGAACATGTAGCGGTTGCCGACAAGCCGGCCGTTCCTGGTCTTGGCGATGACATAGCCGGTGTCGACATCGATATCGGCGCCCAGCGCCTGCAGGCCTTCCAGGAACAGGTCGACAGGGCGCGTGCCGATGGCGCAGCCGCCGGGCAGCGACACCTTGGCTTCGCCCATGCGGGCCAGCAGCGGGCCGATCACCCAGAACGAGGCCCGCATCTTCGACACCAGCTCGTATGGCGCCGTCGTGTCGACGATGTTGCGGGCGGAGAAAGTGATGGTGCGCGAATAGCCTTCCTGCTGCTTTTCGCGGCGGCCATTGACCGAATAGTCGACGCCGTGATTGCCGAGGATGCGGATCAGCTGCTCGACATCGGCCAGATGCGGCACGTTTTCCAGCGTCAGCGTGTCATCGGTCAAAAGCGCGGCGATCATCAGCGGCAGCGCGGCGTTTTTCGCGCCCGAGATCGGAATGCTTCCGGCAAGCTTGTTGCCGCCGACAATTCTGATGCGATCCATGAAGAGCGTCCCCTCGGCGCCAAGGCCGGTTTAAATCGGTTGAGTCTGTTGCGGCCATCTAGACCATTGGCCGGCTTGGTTCAAGAAACAGGCTACTCCCCACTTTGGCCCACGCCGACTTGGCCAAAGTACCGGCGACCAACATAGCCGATTCGCGTTAATCTTTTTTCATCGCCGCCTGCAGCCCCTCCGGCCGCTCGTCGGCCTCGCCAGCGCGCCGCTTGTCGGCGTCGCCGGTCCTTCGTGAGCGCGATTGCGCCTTGCGCTTCTGCAGGTTGGCGCGCAACTGCTCGGCCAGCCGGTCCTTGCGGCCCGTTCCGGCCTTTTTCGCTGAATCATCCTTCTTCGGTGATCCATCCTTGTTCGGAGAAACTGTCTTGCCGTTCATCGTTCTGTCCCCGGCCGGCGACCCGCCGGTGCGCATCAAGGGATAGCCAACATTGTGGCACGGCCATGTCCGCAACGATCGCCCGGTGCGGCCTTTCAACCCGTCTTTGTCTTGGCCTTGCGCTTGCCGGTTCGATATGGCAGAAGCCCCGCCATCGGCGGCTGCGGTAGCTCAGTGGTAGAGCACTCCCTTGGTAAGGGAGAGGTCGAGAGTTCAATCCTCTCTCGCAGCACCAGATTGTTTTCGCTGGCGCATCTTCCAAGGCTCCCTGACCTGCTCGATGATGATTGTGCGCGGTTGGCGAGGTTGCCGAAAAATATGGCGCCCCGCGATCTGCCGAGTGCCACGCGCACAAGCTCGTCGAAACAGTGGTCTTGCACGCTCACCTCCCGGCGCTCGCACGAGCCATGATGCGCGGGGAAAGCGTTCCAGTCTGCCCTGCTGCAGGCTGCTTAACAAAGCTTGCAGCCGGGAACAATCGCTCAATGACTCGCGTTTCTTGCGAAGACCCGCTTCTTTTGCACGGGCAGCGGCCTCGAAGGCTCGCAAATGTCGCGCCGGCGTTTCAATCGCACTCGCCTCAGTCCTCACGATTTGGCTATTTGTGAACGCGTGTTTGATCAGGTTTGCGCAGATGAGCACATTGACCCTCTAAGCCTGGATGCCGAAGCCTTGGCGGTGATGATTGTCGCAATCTTCCGAAACGTGACTACCAATGAGCGCGAACTGCTGGAGGAAGTTAGGTCTCTTCGTCGCTCAAAAGGCGCAGAGAAGGCGCACTAGCTAGGCGGCGTTCCGAGGCGAATTGTTCTAGTCCCGCATTGGCACAATCGGATTGGCATCTGAATTGCCCATTGATGATCGCCAGAGTGTAGCCACCGAGCTTGCGAAGGGGATAGAAATGGGTTTGGCCGAAGACTTATCTGATGTCGCGCTCACATTCGAATGTCCGGATTGCTCACACCCGGCGGTAAGAAAGGGCTCCGCACTAAGAACAATCGCGCACTTCAGATGCGACGGGTGCAACGCCAAGGTGCGGATGACCTATCCGCAGAAGCTCGCGATCTTCGAAAAGCACAAGCTATTGGCCGCAAGCAGCCGGCAAAGCCGCGGGAAGCGATTGTACGCCCCCTACCGGGGCTGATTGCCGCCGACAACACGACACAGAAGGAAAATGCCCAAGGTCAGGGGCACAGATGCGGCCGAAGTGGCTTCGCGACCTCTGCCGCGTGCAGCGACGCCTGCTAAGCCTTCCTCATCCGCGCGACCTTCGCCCCTTTTGACGCATGTTGACCATGACAATGCGCCCAATCGGAATAATTCGGGCGAACGGCTCGTTAGTTCGTTAGGCGGTGCTAAAATACGGCAAAGTGTCCGAATGTCATTTCATGAAGCCCGCCAGACAGGCTGCGGCTCGCTCTGGCCTAACCGCGAAGGGAACCAGGAATGAAAACGGCTGTTTCGACCTCTTTGACAAGACGAAGTGTTGTCGCCGCGCTGGCGCTGACCGCGGCATCGACGGCGGTATTGCCTGCCGACAACGCGCTCGCCCAGGCCAAGAAGACCACAGCTGAGAAAAGTCTGTATGAGCGGCTGGGCGGCGTGTTTGCCATCGCAGCGGTGATCGATCACTTCAGCGACGCCGTCGTGAAGAACCCGATCGTTGGCAAGAAATCCAAGAATCCGCAGCTGCGCAAATGGCACACCAAGAACCTGGAAAGGTTGCCCGGCCTCAAGTTCATGCGCACGCTGTGGGTCTGCGACGTTTCTGGCGGGCCCTTCAAGTTCGTCGCCACCAAGCCCGGTACGACGCCGCTCGGTCTCGAGGAGGCGCATCGCGACCTGCGGATTTCCCCCGCGGAATTCGATGAGGTCGCAGCCGAACTCGGGCGGACCTTGGATCATTTCAAAATTCCGAAGCCTGAGAAAACTGAAGTCCTGGAAGCTTTCGCCGCCCACAAAGACGAGGTCACCGCCGGCTACGTCAAGCCGGGCTGAAGCGCTTATATCGCGCGGGCATTCGTTCTGAGCATGGCGCGCATCGCCGTGACGATGCGGCGCGGCCGTAGCTCAGCGCGCGCAGTCTTCCGATGGATCCTACTCGGAACCTGCGCGAACTGTTTCCGCGCTGAGCGACCCTTCCGGCAGTGGCAGCATGAGTTCAGCCTCGGACTTCGTCAGATGGATCCATGCCGCCCAGTCCGATGGCCGCAGCACAACCACTTGCCGATTGTGATATGGCGCGACATCCGGCCCCGGATCGGTCGTCAGCATCGTGAACGTCGGCGGCTTGTTGCCGACACCCTCGCGCCACAGCCCGGCAATCGCCATGAACGAATGGCCATTCAGCGTGAACCTGTGCTTGGTCTTTGGATATTTCGTTCCCGTGAATTCGAAGAATGCCGACGCCGGAACGAGACAGCGCTTGCTGTTGCTGAACTGCCGGCCCTCCGAGCGAAAGTTGAATACAGGTCCGCCTTTTGGCCCGGCCGGGGGAAAGCCGAACGTCATCGACGCCAGTTCGATTGCGTCGCCGGCGGCGCGCATTACAGGCGCGGGGTCGTTGATGTGGATGTCATCCGCCTGCGGCAGATCCAATTCGGTTTGATGGCTGGGGATTTTGAGCGCCAGCGATTCCATCATCCGGCAGTATTCGGCCCAGGCGATGTGCTGCTGGTAGTCATTGCACATGGAAAGGCTCCGTACGCTCGACCGAGATCAGTTCAACATAGCGTTTATCGGTTGGCGCCGATTGCTGGCGGATTTGATATAAGCCTATTTGGGCCGGCGTGCGGCAGCGATGGCCTGCAACAGATTGATGCTGTTCACGTCGGGTTCGCTGGATGCGGCAACGGCAAGTGCGGCGGCTTCGGCTATTTTCGCGACGTCGTCGCTGCTGATCGTTCCACGCTTTTCCAGCAGATTTACGAGTTCGACAACGAGAAGAAAGGCGTTCACACCATATCGTTCGGCTCTGAGCTCGAACTCGCCTCGAGCCAATTTCTCCGCGTCTCCTTCAGCCCGTTTGTCCACGTTGGCGTCCTCTCCTATGGCTACAAGCTATTAACGCTTAGCACGAATGGTTTAATCCTTCGAACTGGCCACAACCTTCGCCAATTGCCGGGCATAGTGTCGCCGGTGGCAAGGCGCATGGGTTCAGCCAAGGATGAGACCAACCAATAGAACGGTAAGAACAAAGGACAACACGACGGCAAGTAGCCCGCATGCTTCCAAAGTGTTGGTTTGCCAAGCTTTCGTCGGGCGCCTCCGGTTTGAATTCCCGTTTCGCGAAACAAACTTCATCGGGCACCAGATCGGACGCGGAGCCGGCTTGAATTTGGCAAAGCGCTCCTCTTCATCGGCCCGGAAGGCATCTCCGCGAAACTCCGGAGCACCGTATGCGCGGCGCCGGCCTGCCTTTCATCGACGCGGGCCATCACCAGTACGACACCTTCTGCGATCTTCGGCTTGCGCGGCTTCTGGGCGAAATTGGCGAAAGTTCCGAGAAGCACGCCGGCAAAGCCGCCCCAAGCCACACCGACCAGGGCCATGCCGGTCATCCCCGCAGGATCAACGTCTTGAGCTCCAAAAGCGCTGAAGCCGGCCAACAGACCAGCCGTCGCGCCAAGTGCGGCACCAGCGACGGCACCCCGCCAGAGAGCACTCATCTCATCGTCGTAATATCCAGCAACGCTGATCGGTTCATCATTGTCATTGTAAGATCCGACGACGCTGATTTGCCGGCGACGAATCCCGGCAGCCTGAAGCCTGGCCACGGCACGTGCTGCCTGGGCATGGGAATTGAACAGCCTGCTGATCGTTTGCATTTACGCCCAGACCCGCCGCCCGTTCGGAGCGTCGGGCCTCTCCTCCCTGGCTTGAACTCTTCCGCCCGGACGCATCTTCGTCGCGCCAAAGCTCACCACAACGTGAGCCAGCCGGCTACGTTCCCAGCCGGGGCTTCGGTCCAATCCTGGAGTATCTTGCTTGGGACCTAAGTCTGACCTGCTTGAATGCAACGGGCAGTGAGGCCACGCCGAGAGGGAGCCGTTGCCGAATCGAAGAGGTCGAGGAGAGGGCTAGGGCCTATCGCAGACCCAAAAAGCTCAAAATGGCGATTACGATCACGATCGCGCCGACTAGCCAGATAATGTTGTTCATGATTACGCTCTTTCGCCTACGGGCTGGGCGCACGCCGGGGCGAAGCCCGCCACGCAAGTGGAACATTAGATGCGGCTAAAGGTTCCTCGCGGGCCTTGCTGTCGAAAGAGCCCACCGCACCAGTCGGCACGGCGGGCGACGCAGAGTTTCACCCCGGTGGTGGGGCAGCAGACGGCGTTGCGCCCAAGGCTCAGCTGATGCTTCTGGACCAGTTATCAACCTGGCGCTCCGCCTCTTCCTTGGCGATGCCATATCGCTCCTGGATGCGTCCCAAGAGCTGGTCCCTATTGCCCTCGATACGATCAAGATCGTCGTCGGTGAGGTCACCCCACTCCTCCTTCGCCTTGCCTTTGAACTGCGTCCATTTTCCCTTGATTTGATCCCAGTTCATATGTTCCTCCTTGCTTCCTGGGCCCGCACTGAAGCGGAGCGCGGACCGATCGGCATTTCAATGTTGGTGACGAATGAAGATTAGCAGCTGCTAAAAGTTCCAGTGCCGACGCAAAAAGCCCGTCGTGCCCGTGCCGGACTGCGAGCTGATGTTGATGATGCCCGGAGCTTGATGCTCTTTCGCAGCGCCATCCTATCCCGTTGAAGTCGCCGAGCTTCTCGCTGGTTGGCCTTGGCTGGCAAGCCTCGAAAGGCTGCCCGGCAGCATTGTTCTGTCCTTGCCGATCATGAGCACGCCGCTGTCGGGCGCCAACAGTGCCGAGAACGGCAGCATCGCCGCGCCGATCGGCGAAGCCTCGGGGCCGAATTGTCCCGACACGATTTCCGGCGCCACGATGCCGATGGCGCTGATCCTGTTGAACTGGGTCTGCACCTTCGCCAACAGCTCGAGATGAATCGGCCGCGGCAGGATGCTGTCGAGGACGATCGCCTCGATGTCGATGACGGAGGTGATGGCGATGATCGCCTCGACCAGCGCATTGGCACAATCGTCGATCCATTCGGACAGCGGCTCGCGCGCCCCCGGCGGCAAGGGGTCGAGTTCGCGCACGCGGTTGATCTCGATGCCGCGCGATTTGAGATGATTGACCAGCACATAGATCGAAGCGCGATGCAGCAGGCTCTGGTAGCGCGCCGGCTTGGCCGCCACCGAATCGAGGCTTGAAGGCGAGACCGGCAAAGGACCGAGCGCGGCGCTGTTGCCGTGCGGCCCGGTGTGGACCTTGCCGCCTTGCACCAGTCCGCCGCCGACAAAGGTGTCGATCGAGATATGCATGAAGTCGCGGAACCGCGCGCCGGTCCCCTGGATGAGTTCGGCGAGTGCGGCCGATGACGCGTCGTTTTCCACGAAGACCGGGGTCTTCGGCTTTGTGGCGAAAAATGTCGTCAGATCGATTGCTTCCCAGCGGCTGCCGAGGTCGTCGGGAAAGCCGAGTTCCTCGCTCCAGCCGCCGAGGAAATATGGCGAGGCGATGCCGACACCGACGATGCTGGCATCGCCAAGCCCCTCGACCAGCTTGTCGAAATTGGCCAGCGACATGTTGCCGGTCTTGAGCACCATGTCGGGATCCGGAAAGCGATATTCGTGCGACTCGCGCGAGCGGACCTCGCCGGCAAAGTCGACGAGCACGGCTTCCAGCGCGCGCCGGCCGATCTTGATGCCGACGCTGTAGATACGCTCAGGTGCAAGTCGGTAGAGAGTGGATGGCGATCCGCGTTGCCCGAACCTTTTTCCCACTTGCTTTACGAATCCGGACGATTCCAGCCCGTCGACAATGGTGGCGACCGCGGCCGGCGTCAGATTTGCGGCGCGCGCCAGATCGGACTTGGATGCCTCCTTCAGGCGGCGAATGGCATCAAGCACGAAGCGCTCGTTATAATGCCGAACCTTGACCGAATTGCTGCCTTTTCCGGACAAAACCGGCGCCTCCCCCATTCATTCCCGCAGAGCCACTCCAGCCGCTTGCAGCTTTGCGGCTGCCGCGGGGTCGAGCACTCCAATCGCACCCGTGCGCGACGCGACAGTGCCCTTCGCGGCCATGGAAGTCAATTTTCCAGTTGCGGCATTCGGCCATTTAATATAGCAAATTGAAAAAACAGGACCAGGGAGGAAAGGTGCTGCACTTGGGCGCATTAGGCGAAGCCGACGCCATGGTGAAGAGCGACGCGGCTGTCCCCGTTGCCCTGGTTCAGGCGACAAAAGCCTTCGGCGGCACGATTGCCCTCAAGGACGCGTCCTTCGAATTGCGCTCAGGCGAGGTGCTGGCTCTGCTTGGCGAAAACGGCGCCGGCAAGAGCACCTGCGTGAAGCTGCTGGCCGGCGTGTATCTTCCGACCGGCGGCCATGTCGAAGTCGATGGCAAGCCTGTGGTCTTCCATTCGCCGCACGACGCCCAGGCTGCCGGCATCTCGGTCATGCACCAGCACCCCGGTCTTTTCCCGGATCTTTCGGTGGCGGAAAACATCTATCTCGGCCATATGCCGCGCGATCGCTTCGGCGGCATCGACAACGCCGCCATGCTTGCCGGCGCGAGCAGGGTGCTGGCGACAGTCGGCCTCGACGTGCCGGCCGAAACCCGGCTCGGAACGTTGCGCACCTCCGAACAGCAACTGGTCGAGATCGCCCGCGCCCTGTCGCTCGACGCGCGGGTGCTGATCATGGACGAGCCGACGGCCGCCCTGTCACAGCGCGAGGTCGAGCGGCTGTTCACTGTCGTCGCCGACCTGCGGCTGCACGGCGTGGCGATGATGTTCGTCGGCCACCGCATGGACGAGATCTTCCGCATCGCCGACCGCATCGCGGTGCTGCGCGACGGGCGCCTCATTGGCGTCAAGCCGAAGGCCGAGCTTGGCCGCGCCGCTGCCATCGGCATGATGGTCGGCCGTGAGGTCACCGACCTCTATCCGCAACGAAGCCACGCCACCGGCGCACTGGTGCTGGAGGCGAGGGGGCTTTCGCACGCCGGCGGCTTTTCCAATATCGACCTCAAGCTCCATGCCGGCGAGGTGCTCGGGCTCGGCGGCCTGGTCGGCAGCGGGCGGACCGAGATCGCGCGCGTGCTGTTCGGAATCGACCAGTCCGATGCCGGCGAAATCCTGATCGACGGCGAAGCAGTGCGCTTCGCGTCGGCACGCGACGCCATGGATGCGCGTATCGCCTATGTCTCTGAAGACCGCATGGGCCAGAGCCTGGTGATGGATTTTTCCATCCTCGACAACGCGGTGCTGCCAGTCCTCGACAAGGCAGCCCGCTCCGGCTTCTACGGCACGAACCGCGCGATCAATCTGGTTTCGGACTGGCTGAAGCGCATGAAGCTTCGCTTTTCCGGCTACGCGCAGCCGGTAAAGGAACTGTCCGGCGGCAACCAGCAGAAGGTGGTGTTGGCCAAATGGCTGCGCAGCGAACCGCGCGTCCTCATCCTCGACGAGCCGACGCAAGGCATCGACGTCGGCACCAAGGCGGAAGTGCATGCGATGATCGCCGACCTTGCCGCCCAGGGCATGGCAATCATCCTGATCTCCTCCGAAATGCCCGAGCTCATCGGCATGTGTGACCGCATCATCGTCCTGCGCGAAGGCCATCGGACGGCCGAATTTGCCAGGGGCGAAGCCACTCAGGAAAAGGTGCTGGAAGCAGCGACCAAGGCCGGCGAAAGCGCCGATGCGGCGGCACAGGCCACCGGCGAGGAGAAGAGAAGAGGACCGCTCGACATACTGAAGCGGCGGGAGTTCGGTCTGCTCGCCGCGATGCTGGCGGTCGCCATCCCGGTCACCGTCATCAACCCGCGCATGGTGAGCGCTGCAAACCTGACCGCCGTGTCGATGGATGCCGCCTTGCTCGTCGTTGCAGCACTCGCGCAGATGCTGGTGCTGATCACCCGCAACATCGACCTTTCGATCGCTGCGGTGATCGGCCTGTCGGCTTACATGGCGGCCAGCATGGTCCAGGCCTATCCAGGGCTAGACATCGGCATTGGCCTGATAACCGCATGCGCCGTCGGTGGCGTCGCCGGCCTGATCAACGGCCTCGTCGTCACCAGGGGAAAGATCCCGGCGATCGTCGTCACGCTGGCCTCGATGTCGATCTTCCGCGGCTTCAACTCGATCTGGGCAGCCGGTGACCAGATCAGCGCCGACGAAGTCACGCAAGCCTGGCTCGACATGACCGGCCTGAAGATCGCCGGCGTGCCGCTGATCGTCGTCATCGCGATCGTCATCCTGTGCCTGGGCTACGTGCTGCTCTATCGCACGGCCATCGGGCGCGAACTGTTCGCCGCCGGCTCCAATCCCGACGGCGCGCGTCTTATCGGCATCCCCGTCGACCGCCGCATTCTGCTGGCCTTTGGCATGGCCGGCCTGCTCGGCGGCCTGTGCGGCGCGCTGTGGGCATCGCGCTATGCGACCATCGATGCCCGCGTCGCGCTCGGCTTCGAACTCACCGTGATCGCGTCGGCGGTGGTCGGCGGCGTCGCCATCCGCGGTGGTTCGGGCACGCTGCTCGGTATCATCCTCGGCGCGCTCACGCTGCTCGTCATCAAGAACGGGCTGACGCTGGTGCGCGTCGACCCGCTGTGGCTGCAGGGCGTCTACGGCCTGGTGATCCTGGTCGCCATCGGCATCGACACCTTCATCGTGCGGCGTGCGGAGCAGGCAAGACAGGCGAGGGCGCGGTGAAAAAGTTCCTCCGTTCGATCGACTTCTGGGATCTGCTGCTGGCGACCTCTTGCGTGGCCATCTTCCTCTATGCCGCGATCTTCGTGCCGAATTTCGTTTCCGGCTTCAATCTCTCGCAACTGGCCGCCAGCGCCTCGGAAAAGGCATTGCTGATCCTGCCGATGACGCTGCTCATCATCACCCGCGAGATCGACCTGTCGATCGCCTCGGTGCTGGCGCTGACGTCCGTCGTCTTTGGCTTGCTGGTCCAGGCCGGTGTGCCGACACTTGCCGCAATCCCGCTGACGCTCGTCATCGGCGGCCTGCTCGGCGCCTTCAACGGCTATCTGGTCTCGGGCCTTGGACTGCAGTCGTTGGTTGTGACGCTCGGCACCATGGCGCTCTATCGAGGCATTGGCTACATCCTGCTCGGCACCGGCTCGGTCAACATCCTGCCGCCCGCGGTCGTCGATTTCGGCATCAACAACCTGCCTGGCACCGAGATACCGTGGACCATCGTGCCCTTCCTGGTGCTGGCGCCGGTGTTTGCGGTCGTGCTGCAGAAGACGCCGACCGGCAAGCGCATCTACGCGCTCGGTGGCAGCCCCGAAGTGGCGCGCTATTCCGGCATAAACACGCGCCGGATGGTGCTGAACCTGTTCGTCGTCTCGGGCGTCGTCGCGGCGATAGCCGGCATCGTCTATACCGCGCGCCTTTCCAACGCCCGCGCCAACAATGCGCTCGGCATGGAGCTCGACGTCATCACCATCGTGCTGCTCGGCGGCGTCAGCGTCTTTGGCGGCAAGGGCCGCCTGACCGGCGTCATGCTGGCACTGGTCCTGATCGCCATCATCCGCAACGTGCTGGCGCTGAACCAGATCGGTGGCGACGCGCAGGGCATGATCATCGGCCTGCTTCTGATCGGCTCGCTGCTGGTCGGCAATTACTGGCGCTCCACACAGGAGATGCTCAGCAGATCCCGCGCAATGCGCGAGACAAAGGGGTGATCTCGGGCCCCTTCCTTCAAGCCCGAATTTTGACGGAGGAGTCACAATGAAAGCGTTTAGATTAGCCCTGCTCGCATCCGCGGTTCTGCTTGCGCCAAGCTCGCTGGCCTTCAGCCAGGAGTGCGCCAAGGAACCCGTAACGGTCGGTTTCCTGCCCAAGCTCGACACGGATCCCTACTTCAAAGTGGCCTTCGGAGGCGCACAAGAGGCAGCCAAGGAAATTGGCGGCACCGCTACCCAGGTCGCCCCATCGCAGGCGACCGCCGAGGCGCAGATCGATTTCATCAACAGCCTCGTGTCGCAGAAGGTCGGAGTCATCGCAATTGCCGGCAACGACGCCAATGCCGTCGCGCCTGCGCTGAAGCGCGCCGTTCAGCAGGGCGTCAGGGTGATTTCGTATGACTCCGATGTGGCCGCCGATGCGCGTGCGGTATTCGTCAATCAGGTGAAGGGCGACAGCCTCGCCGAGATGATGCTCGAAAGTGCATTCGCCCTCAGCGGCGGTGAAGGCGAATTCGCGATCCTGTCGTCGACGCCGACGGCGACCAACCAGAATGCCTGGATCGACTTCATGAAGGCGAAGATGGCGGCCGAGCCGAAGTTCTCCAAAATGAAGCTGGTGCAGGTGGCCTATGGCGAAGAAAGCGAACAGATCAACCAGCAGCAGGCATTGGCGCTGGTCCAGGCGTTTCCCGATCTCAAGGTGATAATCGTCCCTGCAGGCATCGGCCTTCCGGCGGCCGCGCGTGCACTCGAGGAAGCGGGCATGATCGGCAAGGTCAAGCTGACCGGCCTCGCGCCGGCCACTCTGATCTCGAAATACATCAAGGACGAAGCGGCTCAGGATATCTGGTGGAACGTCACCGATCTTGGCTATCTTACTTATCAGACGGCCCAGGCGTTTGCGCAATGCAAGATCACCGGCAAGGAGGGTGAGAAGTTCACGGCAGGCAGGCTCGGCGAATACACGATTGGCGCCGGCGGCGAACTGATCCTTGGTCCGGCCAAGATCGTGACTCCCGAAAATCTGGCCGAGTTCAAATTCTGATCCTATAGAGCTTGAGTTCTAGGGGGGCGCCGGCCCATCCGGCGCCCTTCCTAAAAACCTCTCGAATGAAAACAGTGCGGGGCGGCAATGAAGATATTGCTTGCAGGCGAAACCTTTGCAGCGACGACCTCGGTTGCCATCGGCAGCGACGTGCTTACAAGTGCGGCCTCGACAAATGGTGCGACGGCCTTCAATGCCGCGCTGGCCACTGAAGGCATCGCGGTCACGCAGATCGGCGGCGAGCGTTGCAGCGCGGAGTTTCCTTATGACCTCGATGGGCTCGCCCAATATCAGGCGGTGGTGATCTCCGACGTCGGCGCCCTGACATTGCTGGTGACGCCGGATGCCCGCGCCGGGCGTGTCGGCGTCAACCGCCTCGATGTGCTCAAGGCCTATGTCGAAGGTGGCGGCGGGCTGATGCTGGCCGGCGGTTACATGGGCTTTCAGGGCATGTTCGGGACGGCGCGTTTCCACGACACCCCGGTCGAGGACGCTCTGCCGGTCCGTTGCCTACCCTACTGCGACGGCATGGAGGTGCCGCAAGGCCTGGAGGCCTCCATCCTGCAGTCGTCACATCCGATTTTTTCCGGGGTGGAGGGGCCTTTGCCACCGATTCTCGGCATGAACAAGCTGGAATTCAGGCGCGACGGTTCGTCCCGGCTTCTGGCGACCTGCCACCATCGCGGCACCGACTGGCCGCTCCTTGCCGTCGGTAGCCATGGCCGCGGCCGCACGATTGCCTGGGCAACCGATATCGGCCCGCATTGGCTCTCGCAGGATTTCCTCGGATGGCCGTTCTACGGAAGACTGATGGCGAACATGGTCCGTTGGCTCGCCGGCGATGAATGAGGAAGCCGGACACCAGGTTTGACCACTGCAGTCCGCCTGCCGCTGCCTCCGCTGTCGCGCTAGGCCCCGGGGACCAGCACCACCTTGCCGGCTAGGTCGAATTTCGGCGTGAACTCATTTGCCATGCAATTCCACCTTGTTCTTCAAATCGGACCGGCTGCCGTGTCGAACCGAATAGGCTCGCGTGAATTCGGCGCCCAGCAGAAATATCTCGGCCGAATAATAGACCCATAACAGCACGACGAGCAGGGCGCCGGCCGCGCCGTATGACGATGAGATGGCGCTGGTTCCGATATACCAGCCAATCAGCGACTTGCCGATGGTGAACAGAAACCCGGTGACCACGGCGCCGATGCCGACATCGCGCCATTGCAGGCTGCGGTCCGGCAGCACCTTGTAGATTGCGGCAAACAGCAGCGTGATCAGGGCAAACGAGACGATCCCGTTGATGGTGCTCAGGATGATGGTGCCGAACGGCAGGTAGGCGTTGATGACTTCTCCGAGCGCCGAAATTGCAGCGCTTACGACCAGCGACACCAAGAGCAGAAAACCGAGGGCGGCGACCAGGCCCAGGCTTGCAATGCGTGCCCGAACCATTCGTGAAATCGTTGCCCCGCTCGGTTTGACTTTCCAGATTTCGTTCAACCCCAGCTGCATCTCGCCGAACACGCCGGATGCGGCGACGAACAGCGTGACCAGCCCCAGAATGCTGGCGAGGGTTCCGGCTTCCTTCTGCGAGGCGTTTTCGATCGTAGCTCGCAGCAGCTCGGCACTTTGCGGCCCCATCAGGCCAGCGATCTGTGCCGAAAGGGCGAGTTGCGCCGCCTCGTGCCCGAAGGCCATGCCGGCAATAGCGACAACGATGAGCAGGATCGGCGCAAGCGAGGTCGTGGCATAAAACGCTATCGCCGCCCCATGGCTCAGCGCATTGTCGTCGATGAAGCCGATGACGCTCTGCTTGAGGAGCCTCCAGCCCTCTGCTGCCAAATTCCACATGTAGGCCTCGCATGCCTGTCAACAAACAAGTAGCGGCGGCGCAGCACTAGGCGAGGGGTGGGGGCTCGGCCGGAACAAAGCCGGCAACGGCACGCTGTACAAGGCGATCGCCTATAAAGGCGGCGTGCAGCGAACATCCTGCGAAAGGTGCCGCTCGACTGGCCGGGGACGTGCTCACGATGCAATCAGGGGAACTGTGACAGTTGTCTGATAATGTATCGGATATCGGTTGAAATACGGGAACTCGATCACGAACGCATATTGGGCGGTCAGATGTGCCATGCGAAAGCCGCCGCTGGCGACGTCGATTGCTATTGTTACGTCGACGTCTTTCAATCCCAAATCCAGTAATTTTTCCGTGGCAATGGCTTGGATCTGGGCCTGAGTCAGCGAGTTCTTCATTTGCAGCGCACGTGACGACGTTTCCAGCGTGTACCGAACACTCGACATAGCATTCAGAGCCCAGCCGAATGCAAAGATGCCGATCAAAAGCATTATCAGAAAAGGCGCGATCAGCGCGAACTCTAATGCAGCTCCGCCTGATGCATCCCCCGTGAAAGCTCTCGACTTAGCGGACACGAATCACCTGTTGATGACTGAGTTCGCGCGAGAGGGAAAACGCGCCAAAACTGAAGGGCGGTGACCAGGTGGCTGTCGCCTGTATTACGAGGAAGACCGAGGGGGCTTTCAAAGTGTCGCACAGGACCGATGGATCGGCCACGATGTTCCCGCACATGTATTTCCGGCTCACTGCCACCTGCGCGCCATCAGGATGGTTTTCCCAGCTCGAAAGAGCGACAGCTTGGATGGTCGTATCCTCGACTGCTCCTTGCATCACGAGGTTCGCCGCGGTTTTGACGCCTGCACGCATCGACAATGCGCTCGAGACAAAAGACCAGCCGTCGATGATGCCAAGAAGTACCAGGCAAAGGATGGGCAGAACCAGCGCAAACTCTACCGCGGCAACACCCGAATCACTCCGGAACATCCGGACTTGTAGCCGATCCACGAAAACTACTCGACAAGCTGAACGGTTTGCGTGGCCGGAATGTCTCGCATTCCAAGGCTCGTGCAATCCTGAATGATGTTTGCGTTGCCGGACCATTGCACGGTACTTGCGACGACCTGCGTGCAACCACCTTTGCCCGAGAAATTGCCGAGATAATTGACGCCCTGTGTTGGAAAATACAGAGCGCCGGTCAATAGCGAATCCGCCGTGCCATTAAACGTGTTGGATCCCGCCAGGTTGGCTCTGTCGCCATAGAACAGCACACCTGAATAGGTGCCCGACGTCGGTGCGCTGAGCTTGACGGTCGCCGTGCCGTTCATGCTAACGCCGGAGGTATCGGCCAGATAAATGACGACACCCTCGCCGGAAATATTTGCATTCGAGCTCGCTTTGAAATCGCCTCCCTCAATGACGTATATCCCGGGCGAGAGGGTTACATTGCCGCTCAAGCTGAGCCCCTTGCAGTATGTTCCAGGTTGCAAGGTTGACTGATTGCCGTTTTGACAAGGGTTCGTGGCCGGCGGCGCCGGCAGGTCGGCAAAAGGATCAGCAGCGGGCAGCGCCTGAGTTATCAGGCTGGCGCAAACGGTCTTCACGACGTTGCTCAACGAAACACCGCCTGCCGATATCAGGCAATCGACATCAAGGCTTGCCGATCCCTGAAGTTTGATGGCGTCCGGAGCTATCGAATTCGACATGACGGAGCAGCCTGTCAGTTTTGTGGTCGAACTGCCGGAAAAGAGCGCCGCTTTCGAAGCGGAAGGATCGACCGTCAAAATGCAGGCTTTTGAAGCATCCGTAATAAGAGCCACCGCCCTTGCTTGTGCGCCAACTGCGTTTTGCGTGAATATCGACGTAAAGAACCGATCGAGGTTCTGATGAACGACTACCTCAACCGCCTTTTTTCCGACATTTGGACCGGCTGACGGAGGCGAGAAAACCTCTATTGTACCTGCTGACGGTCCCCAGCCGTTCGTGGTCGCTGACGCTGTCGCTGCGGAGACAATCTTTGGCGTGTCGGATCCCGAAACCTTTTCCAAAGCGCCAGCATAGGCCGCCGCATCCGCCACCGCTTGTAGCTTCAGGCTGCTGTAATACCAATAGGAAGTCTCGATACCGAGGCCCGCACCGCCGACGACAATCGGCAAAGACAGAGCAAAAATAGTAGCAACGTTGCCGCTCTCGCCGATCGGTCGCATAGCGCGGAAAAAACACCTAAAAATGCGGGCACGCCAGTCCATTTCCCCATTAAAGCAGGATTGCATAAAAGAATGACTAAGAATTTCCGTACATTTCTTGGCTGCGATCCATCCGGGCTTAACGGCCCGTTCCGCCGCTTCAACGCGGGCCTTTGGCGCCACAGGACCCTCGTTAGTCCTTCGGCCGGGTGCATGTCTTCATAGGAACAATTCTGGTTTCCGGGGTCATGCGCAAGAAAAGACCGCCGCGGCCGGTTTCGATTGGCAATGGGTTGCCGTTCCCTGCTATTCCCGCTTCAAATCAAAAAGCAGTGGACGTTTCCAGTATGACCAATGTCGCCTTGACCGGGCTTGCCCGCGATCTTGCCAAGCGTGCCGCGGAAGGCCGCCCGGTGCGCATCGGCGTCATTGGTTCTGGCGAGATGGGCACCGACCTGGTGACGCAAGGCATGCTGATGCCGGGCATTTCGGTTTGCGCGATCTCGACGCGCCGCCCGCATACGGCGCGTGAGGCCATCCGCATTGCTTATGGCGACCAGGCGATGGCAGCCGAAGCGGACAGCGCTTCGAAGGTCAGCCAGGCGATCGAAAGCGGCAAGATCGCCATCACCTCGAACGAGATGCTGGTCACCAATCCGCTCATCGATGTCGTCATCGATGCCACCGGCAAGCCCGGGGTCGCCGCCGATTTCGACCTGATGGCGATGCAGCACGGCAAGCACCTGGTGATGATGAATGTCGAGGCCGACGTTACCATCGGCTGCTATCTAAAGCAGCAGGCCGACCGGCTCGGCGTCGTCTATTCGGTCGGCGCTGGCGACGAGCCGTCGAGCTGCATGGAGCTGATCGAGTTCGCTTCGGCGCTCGGCTACACCATCGTCTCCGCCGGCAAGGGCAAGAACAACCCTCTCAACCACGACGCCGTTCCCGACGACTACCGCGAGGAGGCGCTGCGCCGCAACATGAATCCGCGCATGCTGGTCGAGTTCGTCGACGGCTCGAAAACCATGGTCGAGATGTGCGCCATTGCCAACGCCACCGGGCTGGTGCCCGACGTTCCCGGCATGCACGGGCCCAAGGCCGATCGCGACGAGCTGGTCAAGGTGCTGATCCCGCGCGAGCAGGGCGGCATTCTGTCGAAGAAGGGCGTCGTCGACTACACCGTCGGCAAGGGCGTGGCGCCCGGGGTCTTCGTCATCGTCGAGGCGACGCATCCGCGCATCATCGAGCGCATGGACGATCTGCATATCGGCCACGGTCCCTATTACAGCTTCTTCAGACCCTACCATCTGACCTCGCTGGAAGTGCCGCTGACGGCCGCTCGCATCGCGCTTTACGGCAAGCCCGACATGGTGCCGCTGCCGCGGCCGGTGGCCGAGGTCTGCGCCGTGGCCAAGCGCGATCTGGCGGCAGGCGAGGTTTTCGATGCGATCGGCGAGACCTGCTACCGCTCCTGGACCATGACCGTCGAACAGGCCCGCGCCCATCGCGCCGTGCCGGTCGGTCTGCTCGAAGGCGGCAAGGTGCTGAAACCGGTGAGGAAAGGCGAATTGCTCACCGCCGACAATGCCGCGCCCGACCCGACGACCGGGCTGTTCGCCTTGCGCCGGCTGCAGGACGAGATGCTGTATGGGAATCTTGGTGATGGCTGAGGTCCGTGAATCCGAGTTGAAGCGGGAAAATGGACGCCCTTCTCTGGCAGAGCGGCTCGCGGCCATTGCCGATGATCTCAAAGCCAAAGCCGGCAAAGACGGGCGGCCCGTGAACAAGGACGAGATCGACGACTTGTGGGGACATCGCTGATATCTGTCGACATTCTAGGCTATCGCGATTTTGATGTCGGCAGGACAGTGGAGGGCGCGAAGGAACGCCGCGTAACGGCTTTTCTACCGGTTGCTATTGCCGAAAGGAACGGTCGACCATCACCGCCGACCGGCTCCCCCAGAAGCCCTACTTCCCCAGCTCGATAGACCGCAGCCGCGCCGCTTCCACCGCCTCGGTGAGCAGGCGCGTCAGCCGGTCCTCGCCCATCAGTACTGCAAGGGCCGCAGCCGTGGTGCCGTTGGGGCTGGTCACCTGCTGCCTGAGCACGCCCGGCTCCTCGCCGCTTTCGGCGGCCAGCGATGCGGCGCCGTAGACCGTCTGCATGGCCAAGAGCTTGGCAGTCCCGGTCGGCAGGCCGGCTTTCTCGGCGGCCACGGTCAGCGCTTCGATGAAATGGAAGATATACGCCGGCCCCGACCCGGAAACCGCCGTCACCGCATCCATCAGGGCTTCGTCGTCGATATCGGCCACGTGCCCGCTCGCCGAAAGCAGGTCGGCGACGAAGCGTTTAGTCTCGTCGGAAACCAGCCTGTTGGAAAACACCACCATCATGCCCTTGCCGATCGCCGCCGGCGTGTTGGGCATGCAGCGCACGATCGGCGCGCGGTCGCCGAGAATACCTTCAAACGTGGCCACCGGCGTTCCGGCGGCGATGCTAAGGAAGGTGGTCCGGCCATCGTTGAAGCGGATGTAACCAGCCGTCACGTCGCGGATCACCTGCGGCTTCACCGCAATGACGACGACGGTCGGCACGGCGTCCGCCGGGATGGCGCCGGCATCCGCGGCAGCAGCGCAGCCCAGTGCTTCGGCACGCTTGCGCAACTCGGCATTGGGCTCGACCACGAACACCGCAGCCGGAGCGAGCTTGCCGGCTTTCAGCCAGCCCGAGAGCATGGCGTAGCCCATATTGCCGCAACCGGCGAGAACAAGCCTGATCGTCATCAAAAGCCTCCCATAGAGATGGCTTCCCCATAGACGTTCGCGGCAGGGCGGGGAAGCCCTGTTGGGACCGTGATCAGGCGAAAACCCCGACCTTGCGGTTGGGATGCGCATGTAGTCGCGCTGCCGCGCGGCGACCAAATTAACCTTTTATTTCCTATGCCTGTTTAGCATCGCTTAACCAGTGGCGGTCGCTACGTCCCAGCCCGAGGGGAAGGCTCCAGAAACCATGGCTTATAGGAAAAATCGTGAACACTGGAGGAACGAGCAGTCCTTGCTGTCGCTCGTCGAGGCGGTGCGCGGCGAGGACGAAGCATCGCTGGTTTCGCTAGAGGACCGCGCAGGCCCGTCATGGCGCGAGGATGCCGCCACACGCCATCGTCTTGCCCGCTCGCGCCGCGAAGCGCGTGCCAGTCCGATCCTGTTGGCAGCCGCCGGCATAAGCCAGCCCGATCCTGATGAGCCAAAGGCCGGCACCATACTGATGGAAGAGGCTGCAGCTGCCGATGGGTTTTTCGACCCCGCTGGCTCCCTTGGCGGCCCCGATGCCGGTTCCGCCGATCACGCAGTATACCGGGCAGCGCCGCCTCCCGCTCAGCCGGTCGAGGTCGCGCGTACCAAACGTCCTGGTCCGATCGGTGCCGTGTTGTCGGCGCTGAGCCGGCTCATGCCTGGCAGAGCGCCGGAGGAGATGGCGTCCGGTGAGACTTCCGCCGCGACAAATTCCACCGCAGCGATGCGACCTGCGTTCCACCCGCAGCCGCTCTATGCCGGTCGGGCACCTTATCCGCAGCAACCCACGCCGCCGCATTCGGCCCATACTCAGGCCTGGTCGAGGAAGGCAAATCAGGCCTCGGAAGCCGCCGATCAGCAAAGCCAGATCGAGGAAATCCGCGCCAGCCTGCGCGAATTCCGCGAGGTCGTTCGCGAGCTCACCGAAAACCGCGCGCGCCGCCGCTATTTCTGAGCGTCGAATAAAACATGCCGGTTTCGAGTTAACGGCATGGGACGGCGCATTGACGGGATTGCCCGGCTCGATTTTCGTGAAAATGCCGCGCTGCATGTCCGCCCGCAGCGCATGGTTCTGGGCAACGGCCTGCATAAAAGATATCTGGAGCGCGCCGCATGGATGTTTTAACGCGGCAGGCTTACGCGATAGGCGTCGAGGGTGGTTCATGGCTGAGTTGATTGACGGAAAAAGCGTCGCCGAAGACGTGGTGCGGCGGGTCAAGGCCCTGACCGCCGAACTGGCGGAAAAGGATGGACGGCAGCCCGGTCTCGCCGTGGTCATCGTCGGCGAGGATCCGGCGAGCCAGGTCTATGTTGCCTCCAAATCCCGCACCGCCAAGGAATGCGGCTTCCATTCGGTTCAGCACACGCTGCCGGCCGAAACCTCCGAGCCGGACCTGTTGAAGATCATCGGCCAGCTCAACGCCGATCCGGCCATCAACGGCATCCTCGTGCAGCTTCCGCTTCCCGGCCATATCGATTCCGGCAAGATCATCCAGACCATCGCGCCGGAGAAGGATGTCGACGGCTTCCACTTCATCAATGTCGGCAAGCTCGGCACCGGCGAGCTCGAGACCGCCTTCGTGCCTTGCACGCCGGCCGGCTCGATGCTGCTGATCGAACGGGTGCGCGGCAAGGATCTGTCCGGTCTCAATGCGGTCGTCGTCGGGCGTTCGAACATCGTCGGCAAACCGATGGCCAATCTTCTGCTTGCCGCCAATTGCACCGTCACCATCGCACACAGCCGGACCAGGGACCTGCCGGCGCTTGCCCGCACCGCCGATATTCTGGTCGCCGCCGTCGGCCGGTCTGAAATGGTCCGCGGCGACTGGGTCAAGCCTGGCGCCACCGTCATCGATGTCGGCATCAACCGCGTCGCCGCACCTGAAAAGGGCGAAGGCAAGACGCGCCTCGTCGGCGACGTCGCCTTTGCCGAAGCAGCGAAGGCGGCCGGCGCCATCACGCCGGTGCCTGGCGGCGTCGGGCCGATGACCATTGCCATGCTGATGGCCAACACGCTAGCTTCCGCCTATCTCGCGGCCGGGTTGAAACGGCCTTCCTTCTGACCAGAAAGCAGCGTCCTTGCCGAACCTCACTGTTCCCTTAGAACGGCCGGTCACCAATGATCCCGTTCAAGGCGGGCGGCAGTTCGGGTTTCTGTTGGTCGACAAGTTCTCCATGTTCTCGCTGGCCGCGGCAATCGACACGTTCCGGTCGGCGAACCGGCTGCTCGGCCGCGATTTCTACGGCTGGACTACGGTGTCGGCCGACGGCGACGCCGTCATGGCGTCCAACGGCCTGCCGCTCAAGATCGACTACGCGGTTGCCGATCTGCCGCCGGTCGATATCCTGTTCGTCTCGGTCGGGCTGACGACGGAATTTCCCGGCAAGAGCAAGGTGCTGGCAGCGCTGCGCAGTTGGGGCCGGCGCGGCAATGCGCTCGGCGCGCTTTCGGTCGGCTCCTATTTGCTTGCCGAAGCAGGCCAGCTCGATGGCTATCGCTGCACCATCCATTGGGAAAACCGCGCCGGCTTCCTCGAACGCTTTCCGGACATCAACTGCACCGGCAACGTCTTCGAGATCGACCGCAAGCGCTACACCTGCGCCGGCGGCACCACATCGATCGACCTGATGCTGGAGATCGTGCGCGGTGATTTCGGCTCGAGCCTCGCCAATGGCGTCGCCAACCAGTTCCAGCATGAGCGCATCCGCTCGGCCGGGGACCGCCAGCGCGTCGGCCCGGAACGCGACCTGACCGGCAAGTCGGAGAAGCTGCGCCGCATCGTCGAGCTGATGGCCGACCATCTCGACGAGCCGCTGTCGGCGGTGCAGCTCGCCAAGTCGGCGGGCCTGTCGGTGCGCCAGGTCGAGCGCCTGTTCCTGCGCCATCTCAGTGTGACGCCCGGGCGCTATTATATGCGGCTCAGGCTCGAGCGGGCGCGCGAATTGCTGCGCCAGACCAACATGCCGATCCTCGACGTGGCAATCGCCACCGGGTTCACCTCGCATTCCTATTTTGCCCAGAGCTACCGGCTGCAATTCGGCCGGCCGCCTTCCGAGGAACGCCGCACGGCCTATTAAGGGTTTGGTAGAGAGGCGACGCAGCTTCGTACTCCGTCCGGGCTTGTGTCGGGACCCGGCGTCAAATAGCTTTCCGGCGCCGAGCGGCGGCGACTGACGGGGGAGATTTTTGATGGCGGGATTTGTGCAGAGCGTCGCTGCGGCGGCCCTGTTGCTGTGGACGACGGGGTTCGGCTTCGCCGCCGATCGCGTCATCGTCATTCTCGATGCCTCCGGCTCGATGTGGGCGCAGATCGACGGCAAGCCCAAGCTCGAAATCGCCCGTCAATCGCTGCGGAACGTGCTGCAATCGGTCCCGGCCGAGGAGGAAATAGGCTTCATGGCCTATGGCCATCGCGAGAAGGCCAGTTGCGACGACATCGAACTCATCGTGCCACCGCAGGCAGGCTCGGCAAGTGCGATCTCAGCCGCGGCCGACAGCTTGAAATTTCAGGGCAAGACGCCGCTGACCGCTGCGGTCAAGCAAGCGGCGGAAGCATTGAAATACACCGAGGACAAGGCGACGGTCGTTCTCATCACCGATGGCATCGAGACATGTAGCGGCGATCTCTGTGCGCTCGGCAAGGAACTGGAGGCTGCTGGCGTCGACTTCACCGTCAATGTCGTCGGCTTCGGCCTGACGGCGGCCGAGGGCAAGCAGGTCGGTTGCCTCGCCGACAATACCGGCGGCAAATATATCGAAGCGTCGGATGAAAAGGCATTGCAGGACGCCCTCGTCGAGACCGTTGCGCCTCCGCCACCCGCCCCTGAACCGAGTCCCGCCCCGCAGCCTGCTCCCCAGCCGGCGCCCGCCCAGCCGGCGGAGTCCAATTTCGTGCCCACCGTCGTGCTTGCCGAGGGTGGCGATCCCGTCACCGACGGCAATGCCTGGGAGATCTACAAGGCGAATTCCGACGGCATGCGCGGCGATCCCGTCACCACCCAATATGGCACCTACAAGGGCAATCTGGAGCCGGGCGACTATATCGTCGTCGCGCGTGCCGGCGAGGCCAGGGTCGAACAGAAGATCAAGATAGAGCCTGGCCAGGTCGCCAAACCGCACTTCAACCTGAATGCCGGCACGCTGGTCATCCACCCGCGGCCAAGCGAAGGAGCGGACGTTGATGACGGCGCGGCTGTCGTAATCGGCTATCCCGGCGTCGACACCCCGCCGACCTATTACGGTGACACGAAAGTCGTGCTGCCGGCCGGTGACCAGAAGGTGACGGTCACGATCGGCCAGGGCATGGTTATCGAGACGATCCCGCTTGCCGCCGGCAGGGTCATCGACAAGGACATCATCGTCGGCGTCGGGCGTATCGTCGCCAACGCCTATTATGCTGCCGGCGGCGACAAGGCCGAGGGTTCGGGCGTCGCCTTCAAAGTGCTCCAGGCGAAAAAGAACGTCGACGGAACTAGGCAGGAGGTGACTTATGCCTACGGTCCGGACAGCAAGTTCTATCTGCCGCCCGACGATTATGTAATGGTCGCGACGGTCGACCTTGCGGTGGCCGAGCAGCCGTTCAGCGTCAAGGTTGGCGACCATCAGGATCTGAAGATCGCGATGAACGCCGGCGTGCTGACGATAACCGCGCCAGGGGCCTCGAGGATCGAGATATTCGAGGCCAGGAAGGCCATCGACGGAACCCGCAAGTCGGTCGGCTACGCCTACGACCAGAAGTATCAAGCCACTCTGTCGGCCGGCGACTACGCGGTGGTTTCGGAGAAATCGGACAACAGCTCGAGGGAAGGCACGGTAACGGTCAGGGCCGGCGCGCGAGCCGAGCTGACGGTTCAGTAGATCTAATGCATGTCGCGCAAAAGTGTGCAGCGGTTTTGCGATAACGACATGCATAAAAACAAGATCCTAAAAGCGCGTCGCGTGAGGCCGATCGAACGCCACGCGCTTTTGGAGAGCGGCCACCAGCCGCTCTTCCATGGTCGAAAAGTCACGCCGTACCGAAGGCGCTGGCGCCATGGTCGGCGCGTCCCACCAACTGCCGGAACCCGGCGAAAAGCTCGCGGCCGAAGCCGAATTCATTGCCTATGAGGTCGCTGTCCGCGGGGCGGCGCAGTGCGAAATCGCCGGCTGGCACCAGTACCTCCAGCGTCCCGGCCTCGGCGTCGAGCCTGATGATATCGCCGTCATGGATCCTGGCGATAGGCCCGTCCTCCGCCGCTTCCGGCGTCACGTGGATCGCCGCTGGGACCTTGCCTGAAGCGCCCGACATGCGGCCGTCGGTGACCAACGCCACATGCTGGCCGCGGTCCTGCAGGATGCCGAGCACGGTGGTCAGCCTGTGCAATTCCGGCATGCCGTTGGCCTTCGGTCCCTGGAACCGAATGACGGCGATGAAGTCGTCGGTCAGCGACCCCGCCTTGAACGCCTCGTTCAGGCCTTGCTGGCTGTCGAACACCTTGGCCGGCGCCTCGATGACGCGCCGCTCCGGCTTGACCGCCGATGTCTTGATGACGGCGTGGCCGAGATTGCCCGAAAGCACTTTCAGACCGCCGCTCGGCTGGAACGCCTTCTTGAACGGCGCCAGCACCTTCTCGTCCCCGCTCTCGCGCGGCGAAGCCTCGCGCACGACGCCGCCGTCGGCGCCGAGCCTGGCCTCGACCGCGTAGGGGCGCAGCCCTTCGCCCCACACCGTCTGCACATCCTCGTGCAGGATGCCTGCGTCGAGCAGTTCGCGGATCAGGAAGCCGAGCCCGCCGGCGGCGTGGAAGTGGTTCACATCTGCAAGGCCGTTCGGATAGACTCGCGCCAGCAGCGGCACGGCTTCCGAGATGTCGGAAATATCCTGCCAGGTAATGGCGATGCCGGCCGCCGCTGCCATGGCGATCAGGTGGATGGTGTGGTTGGTCGAACCGCCGGTGGCGTGCAGGCCGACGATGCCGTTGACGATCGAGCGCTCGTCGATCATCCGCCCGACCGGCGTGTAGGCGTTGCCGAGCGCGGTGATCGCCAGCGCCCGCTTCGTCGCTTCCCTGGTCAGCGCGTCGCGCAACGGCGTGCCGGGATTGACGAAGGAAGCGCCAGGCGTGTGCAGGCCCATGATCTCCATCAGCATCTGGTTGGAATTGGCGGTACCGTAGAAAGTGCAGGTTCCCGGCCCGTGATAGGATTTTGATTCCGCTTCGAGCAGTTCGGCCCGCCCGGCCTTGCCCTCGGCATAGAGCTGGCGGATCTTGGCCTTTTCGTCGTTCGGAATGCCGGTCGTCATCGGCCCGGCCGGGATGAAGACCGCAGGCAGATGACCGAAGGTCAGCGCCGCGATCACCAGCCCGGGCACGATCTTGTCGCAAACGCCGAGATAGACGGCGGCATCGAACATGTTGTGCGACAGGCCGATTGCCGCGGCCATGGCGATCACGTCGCGCGAGAACAGCGACAGCTCCATTCCGGGCTGGCCCTGGGTGACGCCGTCGCACATCGCCGGCACGCCGCCGGCCACCTGGGCGATGCCGCCGGCCTCGCGCGCCGCGTCCTTGATCAGCGCCGGAAACGTCTCGAAAGGCTGATGTGCCGACAGCATGTCGTTATAGGAGGTGATAATGCCGAGATTCGGCACCCGGTCGCCGCCAAGCGCTACCTTTTCGGAAGGGCTGCAGACGGCAAAGCCATGGGCCAGGTTGCCGCAGGACAGCACGGCCCGGTTGGCGGTGCGGTTCGAGGCTTCGGCGATGCGGCCGAGATAGGCCTCGCGACCGGGCTTTGAGCGCTCACGGATGCGCTGGGTGATGACTTCGATATCGCGTCTTGCGGTCATGGCGGTCGGTCCTTTCAGGCGAGGTCCCGCAAACACCTTCCGGCTGTTGCCGGGACCTGCAGCCAAGTTGAGATCAGGGTGCCCAGAAAACCTCTACGGGCTTTTGAGTGGCATCGAGCACGGCGCGAATGGGCTTTCGTGCTCCAGCTCCAAGCGCGGCCTCGAATGCGGTGCGTTTTTCCGCGCCCTCGATGTGCAGCGCGATGAAGGCGGCATTGATGATCCGCGCCAGTGACAGCGTCAGCCGTGGCTCGCCGGCACTTGCCGCGTGAACCGGAAGCACGATCCTTTGCGATGACGGATCGAGCAATCTTGCCAGGTTGTCGGCATCCGGAAAGAACGAGGCGGTGTGGCCATCAGTTCCCATGCCGAGCACAACAACGTCGAGTGGCCAGGGCAGCACTTGCAGCGCCTCACTGTCGGAGACCGCTGCACCCTCGATCGTTGCCGCGGCGTGGTAGAGCGGCACGAAATTCGCGGCGGCGGCCGCGTTCTGTAGCAGGTTGGCGGCAACCAGGCCGGCATTGGAGCGCGGCGATGAGGGCGGCACGAAGCGCTCGTCGACCAGTGTCACCTTGACCTTGTCCCAGGCGATCGGAATGTTGGAAAGCGCCGTGAAGAATTTCGCCGGCGTGGTGCCCCCGGAGACGGCGAGAAATGCCGTGCCGCGCGCCGCGATTGCCTTTGACAGGCGGCCGGCGACGTGGCCGGCAAGTGCTGCCGCCAGCTGCTGGCGTTCGGCAAATTCGTGCCACGTATAGGCGGCGGCGTCGCTCAATTGCTCTCGTGCCATGTCCGCCCGTCGCGTTCGATCAGCGCAATGGAGGCCGATGGCCCCCATGTGCCGGCGGTGTAGCTTTGCGCTTCCTGCCTGGCGTTCTCCCAGGCGTTCTGGATCGGGTCGATCCATTTCCACGCCGCCTCGACCTCGTCGCGGCGCATGAACAGCGTCTGGTTGCCACGGATGACATCCATGATCAGCCGCTCATAGGCATCGGGCGCGCGCGCGCCGAACGATAGCGCGAAGCTCATGTCGAGCGGAATCTGGCGCAGCCGCATGCCGCCCGGCCCGGGATCTTTGATCATGATGAACTGCTTGACGCCTTCGTCGGGCTGCAGCCTGATCACCAGCTGATTGGCGAAGATCGGTCCGGCGCTGTCGCCGAAGATCGAATGCGGGATTGGCTTGAATTCGATGACGATCTCCGAAACGCGGGTCGCCAGCCGCTTGCCGGTCCGGAGGTAGAACGGCACGCCCGCCCAGCGCCAGTTGCCGATCTCGGCCTTGAGCGCAACGAAGGTCTCGGTGTTGCTATTCTTGCCGAGCTCGTCGACATAGCCTTTCACCGGCCCGCCGGCCGAGGCGCCGGCACGGTATTGCCCGCGCACCGTGTGCTTGGGCGCTTCGTTACCATTGATGCGTTTCAGCGCCCGCAGCACCTTCAGCTTTTCGTCACGGACGGCATCGGCGTCCATCGACGACGGCGCCTCCATGGCGACGAGGCAGAGCAGCTGCAGCATGTGGTTCTGCACCATGTCGCGCAATGCGCCGGCCTTGTCGTAATAGGTGACGCGGTCTTCCAGGCCGACCGTCTCGGCCACGGTGATCTGCACATGATCGACGTTGGCGGAATTCCAAAGCGGCTCGTAGAGCGCGTTGGCAAAGCGCAGCGCCATCAAATTCTGCACCGTCTCCTTGCCGAGATAGTGATCGATGCGGAAAATCTGGCTTTCATGGAAGTCGTCGCCGACCAGGTCGTTGAGCGCGCGCGCCGAAGCTAGATCGCGGCCGATCGGCTTTTCCAGCACGATGCGCGAATTCGGCGTGATCAGCCCGTGCTCCTTCAGCTTGTGCGAGATGTCGCCGAACAGCGCCGGCGCCACAGCCAGATAGAAAGCGCGGATGTGTTCGCTGTCGCCGATCGCCTTCTTCAGCCTGTCGAAGCCGGCACCTGTGGTTGCATCTGCCGGGACATAGGAAAGCCGTGCGAGGAACGTCTTCAGTTCCGTGGCGTCGATATCTTCCGGCTTCACGTGGTCGGCAATCGCCTGCCTGGCGAAAGACTGGAACTCCTCGTCTGTCATCTTCGAACGCGATGTGCCGATGATGCGCGTCGGCTCGGAAAACTGGTGGTCGCGCTGGCGGTAGTATAGCGACGGCAGAAGCTTGCGTTCCGACAGATCGCCGGTGCCGCCGAAAATGATGAAGTCGAAAGGGTCGACGGGGATGATCTGGCTGGTCATGGTCTGTCCGCTCTGACGCCGGTCGCGATAACGCGGCTGATATAATCTAATCGATTTAGACTTGCCAGTGCCATTGCGTCACATCCGCGTGTGCTCTTGACACCGGCGCTGGCCGGAGGCTTGTCGGCAAGCGATGCTTCCGGGAGCGTTCGCAGGTGCAGCATAGAGCGGGTTCAAGGCGAAAGCCAAAGGAGAAATCGGCAATGGACACACATCTTTCGATGGCCCTGGCCAAACGCGTTTTCGATCGTCTTCAACGATGAGTGAGAAAAGCATGCGCCTCAAAAACAAGGTCGCCATCATCACCGGCGCTGCCTCGGGCTTTGGCGAGGGCATGGCCAGGCGCTTTGCCGAGGAGGGCGCGCGCGTAGTCGTCGCCGATCTGAACGCCAAGGGCGCAGAGCGCGTTGCCGGCGAGATCGGCGAAAAGGCGATCTGGACCCAGACCGACGTCTCGCTGCGGTCCGAATTCGACGACATGGTCCATGCCGCAATGAGCGCCTTCGGCCGCATCGACATCATGGTCAACAATGCCGGTTACACCCATCGCAACGGTGACATGCTGGAAGTCGACGAAGCGACCTTCGACCTGATCACATCAGTCAACATGAAGGCGATCTACCACGCAGCGCTTGCCGTGGTGCCGGTCATGGAACGGCAAGGCGGTGGCGTCATCCTGACGACGGCCTCCACGGCCGGTATCAGGCCGCGGCCTGGCCTCACCTGGTACAATGCATCGAAGGGCTGGGCGATCACCGCGACCAAATCGATGGCGGTGGAACTCGCGCCGAAGAACATCCGCGTCAACTGCCTCTGCCCAGTTGCCGGCGAGACCGGCATGCTCGCGAAATTCATGGGCGCCGACACACCCGAGATCCGCGAGAAGTTCCGCGCGTCGATCCCGCTCGGCCGGCTTTCGACGCCGCTCGACATAGCCAATGCCGCGCTTTGGCTTGCTTCGGACGAAGCGGCTTTCATCACTGGCGTGGCGCTGGAAGTCGACGGCGGACGTTGTATTTGAACGGCCGGGGCCTCCGACGGAGGACTGGCTGATGGCGAGCGACCCGCAATCGCTCTGCCGGACCTACGCCCCGGTTTTGACGTAGCTCTTGTAAATCCAGCCGCGCTTGCCGTTGTAGACGATCTGGCACCATTGCTTGCAGCTCATCACTTGCACCGACGTCTTGGCCGGCACGGTGAGAATGGCGGCCGCATTCTTTTTTGGGCCGGTGCGCATGGTGACGGATCTCAGGATGCGTCCGGTACCGGCAGTATTGGCTCTTCCGGAATTTGCCTTGGTGCTGTTGTCGTCTTCGCTCGCGGTCTGCGTCGGCAGTTGCGGCTTGGGCGTGGGGATGGCGGCGGTCTGCGCGCCATCGGGCCCGCTGTTTTTCGTTGAGCTGCCGGGAGCCGCGACCTTGGCAAACAATGCCGCAGCGTCGGGTTTTGCTGCCGGGTCGGCGAATGCCACCGAAGCAGACGATTTATCGGTCGCCTGCTCGGTCTGGCTTGCCAGCTGGTCGGATGCTGCCGTGGCGGCGGCCGATGCCGTCTTTGGCCCTGTCCAGCGCGGATCGTTGGGAGCCAGCGCTGGTATCTCGGCTTCCGCTGCGGCCACCGCTGGGGAAACCGCATCTGCCTTGCCCGTCGTCCGCGGCGCCGCAGCAACCTTGGCAGGCATGATCTTCGTCGTCTTGACCGGGATGGTCGGAACGATCTGCTCAGGACTTGCGGCCGCTTGTCGCTCATTTGCCGGCAATGCCAGCCACAGTGCCACCGCGGCAACGCCGAGCAGTGCGGCCGTGCCAAGCGCGGCTATCACCAGATGCGCGTTCGACCGGACCCCGTGCCAGAACGTCGGCCGCATATCGTAACCGAATTGCATCGCAAGGCGCCGTCGTTCCGGCGCGCCGAAACTGAAGGGCTCTCTCACACTTGCCACCTCCATTTGCGGGCCGATGTTCTTACGACCCATGCCGGAGAGCCGGCATTTCGATCGGCATCGGTCCCAAACCAAAAGCGGGCAGGCCCGCAAAAATTCCCCGTTCATCTGCCCACGAGCATCATCTTTCGCCCGCGATTGTGGCATCACTGCGCCCTTGGCGGGAATTCTGCGCCCTGGTTAAGGATTCTGCAACGTCTGGTTAGATCCTGTCCCGCAACGCGTACCAGTTGAGCGCAAGAAAGAGCAGTGGCGCGCGCAAACGCCGGCCGCCGGGGAAGGGTGGAATTTTCAGGTCCTCGATCAGCTTCAGCCGGTCGCGGTTGCCGGCGACCGTCTCGGCATAAAGCTTGCCGAAAAAGTTCGACAGCATGACGCCGTGGCCGGAATAACCGCCGATCGAGGTCACATTGGGCATCACTTCGCGCACGAACGGCTTTCTCGGCACGGTGATGCCGACGTAGCCGCCCCAGCCATGGGTGATCTCGACGTCCTTCAGTGCCGGATAAATCTCGGCAATCTGCCGGCGGATGTGGATGTGGATGTCCTTGGGATCGTTGACCGCATAGATCTCGCGCCCGCCAAACAGCAGCCGCCCATCCTTCGATTTGCGGAAATAGCGCACGACGAAGCGCGAATCGTCGACCGCCTCGCCACCCGGCAACACTTTGGAATCGGCTGCCAGCGGTACCGTCGCGCCGATGAACGAGCCGATCGGCATGATATGTGCGGCACTCACCGGTTCGAGCGTGCCGCCATAGGCATTGACCCCGATCAGGCATTTAGCGGCGGTGATCGTGCCCTTCGGCGTCGCAATCCTGACCTTGCCGCCGCCGGAGGTGATGCCGGTCGACGGCGTCTGCTCGAAAAGCTTTGCGCCGGCCTCTGCCGCGACTTTCGCGGTGCCGATCACCAGCTTCAGCGGATGGACATGGCCGGTGCCGGTGTCGCGGGTGCCGCCGAAATAATGCGTCGAGCCCAGCCGCTCGGCAGTCTCCGCGGCATCCATGAATGAGATGTGCGGATAACCGAACCGGTTTGCCATGATCTCGGCATGCGCCTTGTAGTCGTCGACATAGCGCTTCTTGTGCGCCACCGACATCTGGCCGGGCATATAGTCGATCTCGATCTGGTGCATCGCGGCAAAGTCGAGCAGATGCGCCTTGGCCTCTTCGGCAAGGTCGAACAGCGCCTTGGCGCGGGAAAAGCCGTATTCCGCTTCCAGTTCCTCTGCCCAGGCCCGTTGTCCGGTGCCGAGCTGGCCACCATTGCGGCCCGATGCGCCGTCACCGAAACGATGCGTTTCGATAAGCACGACATCCGCGCCTGTCTTGGCGAGATGAGCCGCCGCCGACAGACCGGTAAAGCCGCCGCCGACAATCACCACATCGCATGTCCGGTCGCCGTCGAGCGCCGGATATTCGGGCCTTGGCCCGGCCGTGTCTTCGTACCAGGAGCGGCCGGGGGAGATTGGGGATTGGTAAATCATAGGCGCGCCGTTATGCGGTGAAATGGTGAATGGTGAATAGTGAATAGAAAACGAAGCGGCCCCTTGCCGTCGGCGAAAGCGTCTTTCATTTCACCATTCACCATTCACCATTCACCATTCACCATTCACCATTCACCATTCACCATTCACCATTCACCATTCACCATTCACTCGATGCAGTCGCCCTACACATTCAGCAGCAAATACTCCCTCTCCCACGGGCTGATCACTTCCATGAAGGTCTCGAATTCCGCTCGCTTGATCGCCGCATAGGTGGCGGCAAATGACTTGCCGAGCAGCGCGCCGAGTTCTTCGTCAGCCTCGAACAGGTCGACGGCTTCGAGCAGGCTGCGCGGCAGGTCGATCTGGTCCTCGTTGGCGGTCGTCAGAACCGGCGGCTCGGCCTTGATCTTGTTGGTCATGCCGATCAGTCCGCAGGCAAGCGATGCCGCCAGCGCCAGATAGGGGTTGGCGTCGGAGGAGGGGATGCGGTTTTCGACGCGCCGCGCCGCCGGGTCGGAGCGGGGCACGCGGAAGGCCGTGGTGCGGTTGTCGTAGCCCCATTTGTTGTTGACCGGCGCCGAGGCCGACTGCGTCAGCCGCCGGTAGGAATTGACGTAGGGCGCAAACATCACCAGCGCGTTCGGCACATGTTTCTGCATGCCGCCGATGAAATGGAAGAAGGCCTCGGTCTCCGAGCCGTCCTCCGCCGAAAAAACGTTCTTGCCGGTCTTCTTGTCGATGATCGACTGATGGATATGCATGGCCGAACCGGGCTGCCCTTGGATCGGCTTGGCCATAAACGTGGCGTAGATCTCGTGCTTGAGCGCCGCCTCGCGGATGGTTCGCTTGAACATGAACACCTGGTCTGCGAGCTCGATCGGATCGCCGTGACGCAGATTGATTTCGAGCTGGCCGGCGCCCTCCTCGTGGATCAGCGTGTCGATCTCCAGGCCCTGGCTTTCGGAGAAATGGTAGATGTCGTCGATCAATTCGTCGAATTCGTTAACCCCGGCGATCGAATAGCCGGCGCCGCCGCCGATCGGCCGTCCCGATCGACCTACTGGCGGGGTCAGCGGATAGTCCGGATCGGGGTTCTTGCGCACCAGGTAGAACTCGATCTCGGGTGCCACGACCGGCCTCAGCCCACGCTTGTCATAGGCGGCAAGCACGCGCTTCAGCACGTTGCGCGGCGTGAACTCGACCGAGCGGCCGTCCTGGTGGACGAGGTCGCAGATAACCGCCGCGGTAGGGTCCTCCTCCCACGGCACCACCGTCAGCGTCGAGAGGTCAGGCATCAGCTTGAGGTCGCCGTCGTCCTCCGGATAGTGGAAGCCCTTGCCGTCCTCCGGATAGCCGCCGGAAATCGTTGTCATGAACACCGCCGAAGGCAGCGCCAGCGAGGTGTTGGAGGTGAACTTCTTCGATGGCATCATCTTGCCGCGCGCAACCCCGGCCTGGTCGGGTGTGATGCATTCGATATCTTCGATGCCGCGCCATTCCAGCCAGGCGCTGACTTCCTTCCAGTTCTTGACGCCACGTTGGTTTTTCACGAAGGCAGGCGTGCGGGCGCGTCCTCCGCGGCTCGACGGACGGACTTCCTTTTTTGCAGGCGGCATCAATCACCAGATTTGTTGCAGATTGTGGAGTATAGCCGTTGCCGACGACGAAAGGGAAGGGGAGCCGGCTGGCGTGCGCCTCTATAACCGGGCGAACACAACGACTTCCGGATAAAAGCCTCCTGGTCTAGGGTCGGCCTCCCGCAACGCTGCAATTAATGGTCCCCATGCAACACAGCCGCAACCTGACGACGATCGGCTTCGACGCCGATGACACGCTGTGGCAGAACGAACAGTTCTTCCGCGTGACCGAGAAGCGCTTTGCCGCACTGCTCGCCGATCACGCCGAGGAGGACCGGATTTCAGCAAGATTGCTGGAGGCCGAGAAGCGCAACCTCGCGGTCTACGGCTTCGGCATCAAGGGGTTCACGCTGTCGATGATCGAGACGGCGATTGAGGTCACCAACGGCCAGGTGCCGGCCTCGACTATCGCCGAAATTCTCGCCGCGGGCCGCGAGATGCTCAACCATCCGATCGAGCCGCTTCCGCATGCGCGCGAAACCGTGGAAAAGCTGGCCGGCGCCTACCGCCTGGTGCTGATCACCAAGGGCGACCTGTTCGACCAGGAACGCAAGCTGGCGCAATCCGGCCTGGGCGAGCTGTTTGATGCCGTCGAGATCGTCAGCGACAAGAGCGCGGCCACCTATAGCCGCATCTTCAGCCGCCACGGCGACGGCCCGGAAAAGGGCATGATGGTCGGCAACTCGCTCAAATCGGACGTCGTGCCCGCCATCGAAGCCGGCAGTTGGGGCATCCACGTTCCGCATGATCTGACCTGGGTGCTGGAACATGTCGAGCCGCCGGTCTCGGCACCACGCTTTCGCCAGATAGCCAATCTCGGTGAACTGCCGGGCTTGATCGAGCGTATCGGCGAGATTGATTGATCAGGTCTGCAGCCGAGGCATCACGGTAGGCGTCAATTGCGGCTAATTGCGATCAGCCGGTCGATCACCGGCTGCAGCCGTTCGGTGGTGATCGGCTTGACGACCACTGCATCGATGACGCTGGACAGGCCCAGGCTCTCCGGCGTGCCGGTCTTGACTGAAAGCAGGATCACCGACGGAAGCGATCTGCCTGACGCCCTTCGCAGTGCATCGATACCCGACAGCAAGGCGTCGCAGTCCCCATTCTCCGCACCGCCGTCGAGAACGACAGTCCCGGGAATCAGCGCGTGCAAGGCCTTTGCCGCGGTTTCGGGAGTTTCCGAGATCGGTTTGAGGCCGGACCGCTCCACGATTTTTGAAACCACGACGCGGTTGATCGGTGATTTTCCGACCACCAGCACCCGCGAGAAATCCGGGAGCATCCGCGTCTCCATGTCCCGGCTAACAAAAGGCAGCTGTTTTGCAGTCTCGATATCGCGATTCGCTGGGCACATGGCGGGGCAGGCCGTTGTTCAATGTTTCAATGCAGGGTTGAAACTCGAGAGGTAATTGGCGTGAGATCACTGCTCATGTCAAGCTCAAATGGCGTATCAGGAGAATATCGCAAGAAACATTAAAATTAAAATTAAGTGCTTTTCTTTGCCGCCGCCCGAAGAAGAAGTTGCCACCACAACCGGGCAGGCTCAGCTAAGTTTGGCTTTGCAGCGCGAACGCACCAACTCGCAGCCGTAGCCGGGTTGCCGTAAGGTTGGACGAAGGCGAGTCAGGCCTGTCGCGAGCTTGTCGTATCGCCTCGCCGGACTACCCTTCCTCGTTGGCTAAGCACGTCTCTTTGACCGACGGGAGATGACGATGGAACTCGTGACTCACAAGAAATTCAAAAATGGCCGGTTGATGCCATGGGGAAAGGGTACGGTCGTTACCGGCGCAAAGGGGTTTGTCTACCTTTCCGGAAACACCGCGACGGCCGAGGACTACGATCCGATCGGCAAAAGCGGCGGCGCCGCCATTGGCGATGCAGCGGCACAGTGGCGCGCAATTCTCACCAATATCAAATCAGATCTGGAGGAGCTTGGCAGTGCGCTCGAGCATCTCATCCGGCTGACCTTCTTTGTTAAGGGGCCATTTCCAGATGGCGGCGTGCTGAGCTCGCCCAATTTTCGCTTGGACGTCTTGGACGAATTCTTTGCCGTGCACTGCCCGAAGCACTGCAGCTACAACAACCCGCCGCCCTCGGAAGTTATCGGCGTTGCAGCGCTTGCGCAGCCTGATCTTGTCATTGAAATCGTTGCATTAGCGGCTCTGCCGGATTAGGCAAAGCCGCGGCGTGCAAGGTGCGATAGCATGCGCTCAAAAGAGGCGCGGTGCTATCGAGTTTGTCTGTCGTGGCTCCGCTGTGTGACGATGACCGGGATCAGCAGATCGCCCCAGTTGCCGTCGCCGCCATGGTGCCGTGCCGAGCGCACCAGTTCGACCGAGACGCCTGCCTCGACCGCCTTCATCACCGACTGATTGAGCCTGTGCAGATCGTTCGCCAGCATGCGGATGGTCGCCTGCTGGTCGACATTCATGCTGGTGGCCTGCTCTTCGGCCCGTTCCTTGACGCGGCTTATCGATGCCATTGGTCTTCTCCCTGTGTTGCCATGCCTGTTGTGTTGCCATGCCCGTTTGGGCGTTCCCTCTGTTTGTCTGCTATTCCGCCGCCGGCCTGAATTGGGCGCGCTCGGTCGATCCCTGCATGGCCGTGGTCGAAGACTGGCCACCGGTGATCGCCATCGAGACGGCGTCGAAATAGCCGGTGCCGACCTCGCGCTGGTGCTTGGTGGCCGTGTAGCCATTGGCTTCCGCGGCGAATTCCGCCTCCTGCAGTTCCGAATAGGCTGCCATCTGCCGCTCCTTGTAGCCGCGAGCGAGCTCGAACATGCCGAAATTGAGCTGGTGGAAGCCGGCCAGCGTAATGAACTGGAACTTGTAGCCCATGGCGCCGAGTTCCTTCTGGAACTTCGCAATCGTCGCGTCATCGAGATTCTTCTTCCAGTTGAAAGACGGCGAGCAATTATAGGCAAGCAGCTTGCCTGGATGATGCTTGCGCACGCCCTCGGCAAACGTCCTGGCCTGCCCCAGATCGGGCCTGGAGGTCTCGCACCAGATCAGGTCCGCATAGGGCGCATAGGCGACGGCGCGGGCGATGCAGGGCTCGATGCCGTTGCTGACATGGTAGAAGCCCTCCGCCGTGCGGCCGGCGCCATAATCGACGAAGGGCCGGTCGCGTTCGTCGATGTCGGAGGTCAAGAGCTTTGCCGCTTCAGCGTCGGTGCGCGCCACGACCAGCGTCGGCGTGCCCATGACGTCGGCGGCAAGCCGCGCCGCGTTGAGGTTGCGGATGTGTGCGGCGGTCGGGATCAGTACCTTGCCGCCGAGATGGCCGCATTTCTTCTCCGAAGCCAGCTGGTCCTCGTAATGGACGCCGGCCGCACCCGCCTCGATGAACGCCTTCATGATCTCGAAGGCGTTGAGCGGCCCGCCGAAGCCGGCTTCCGCGTCGGCGACGATCGGCGCGAACCAGGTGTCGACCGACAGCCCCTTACCTTCCGAAGTCTCGATCTGGTCGGCGCGCTGTAAGGTGCGGTTTATGCGCTTGACCAGTTCGGGCGCGGCATTTGCGGGATAAAGCGACTGGTCCGGGTACATGGCGGAAGCGGTGTTGGCATCGGCGGCGACCTGCCATCCTGACAGATAGATCGCTTTCAGCCCGGCCCGCACCTGCTGCATCGCCTGGTTGCCCGACATGGCACCCAGCGCGTTGACGAAATCCTCTTCATGGATGAGCTGCCACAGCCGGTTTGCCCCCATTTCGGCGAGGCTCTGCCGGATCTGCACCGAGCCGCGCAGCCGCTTCACGTCGTCCGGCGAATAGGGCCTTTCAATGCCATCAAAGCGGCCTTGCGGCGCCGATGGGACGAGGTTGTAAAAGTCGGTCATTGATCACTCCAGGCGGTTTTGATGCCGGTTTGGGAAGGCGTCGCAGAGGGAAAATATGTGCGCCATATGTGTGACACCATTTACACGTCGGCACGACGCAAGCGAGGTAAACCTCCTGATCAGTCATAAAATAAGGGAAAACCTGTGTTGTGTTTGACCGATGAGAGCTGTAAATCTGTCATGATTGTAAAGACTGCCATGCCATCGGCGGATGTAAATTTCTGTCAAGGAAACTCGATTGGCCGACCACAAAATCTTTGCCGGGCCGCGCATTCGTCGCATCCGCAACGCCAAGGGGCTGACCCAGACGGCGATGGCCGAAGGGCTCGGCATCTCGCCGTCCTATCTCAATCTCATCGAGCGCAACCAGCGGCCGCTGACAGTGCAACTGATCCTGAGGCTGGCATCCGTCTACAAGGTTGACCCGCACGAACTGCAGGGCGAGGCGCGGGGATCGGTCGCCGATTTGAAGGAAGTGTTTTCAGATCCGTTGCTGGCCGGCGAACTGCCGGGCGACCAGGAACTCATCGAGCTTGCCGAGGCGGCGCCCAACGCTTCCGCAGCTGTCATAAAACTGTTTCGCGCCTATCGCGAGCAGGCCGAGCGATTGTCGGATATCAACGAGCTGCTCGCGCGTGAGGGCAAGGCCACCGCCCTCTCCGGTGCCAGGCTGCCGATCGACGAGGTGCATGAGATTTTCGAACGCCGGCCGAACCATTTTGCCGCGCTCGAAGAGGAAGCCGAGGCATTCACGTCGGTGCTCGATCCCGGCGACGATCTGTTCAGTGCGTTGAAGGCTTGGCTGCGGCGTGAATTCGGCATCGTCGTCAAGGTACTGCCGGTCGCCACCATGCCCAACTGGCGGCGTCGCTATGACCGTCACTCGCAGCGCCTGTTCCTGTCCGAGCGGCTGTCGCCATTCGATCAACTGCGCGAGGTGGCGATGGAGGCCTGCCTGATCCGCATTAGCGTCGCTGTAGCTGCCGAGATCCAGGTGCTGAAGCTGACCACGGACGAAGCCCGCCGGCTGGCGCGTTTCGAGCTCGGCCGCTATGCCGCGCACGCTCTGATGATGCCTTATCAACCTTTTCGCGCCGCTGCGGTCCGTGCCCGCTATGACATCGACATGTTGCGGTCGCGCTTCGGCGTCTCTTTCGAGCAGGCGGCGAACCGGCTGACCACGCTGCAGCGGCCGGGTGCGTCGGGTGTGCCGTTCTTCATGCTCGAGGTCGACAGTGCCGGCAATCGGTTCCGCAAGGCGGGCAGCCACGGCTTTCCGCAAAGCCGCTTCGGCGGCGGCTGTCCGAAGCTGCCTGTCCATGCCGCCTTCGCCCAGCCCGGCCAGATCCTGGTCGAGGCAGTGGAAATGCCCGACGGTGCGGCGTTCCTCTGCATGGCCCGCACGCTCGAAGGGCCGCAGGGCTCGTTTGCCGAGCGCCCGCGGCGCACCGCGCTGTTGCTCGGCTGCGACATCGGTTTTCGCGACGAGGTCGTCTATGGAGCGGCATTGCCGGGGCCGGCCGCCATCGGCAAGACCGGACAGAGCGCCGCTGCGCTGGCGACGCCGGTCGGCCCTGCCTGCCGGCTGTGCGAGCGCATCGGCTGCCTCGCCCGCGCCGAGCCACCCGTTACACGTCCGCTCGGCCTCGACGAGATGGTCACGGGACTGTCGGCGTTCGATTTCCAGTGATTCGGCTCCAGCAATATTGCGGCTGAATCTTCGACCAAAGGACCTCATCTGTTCCTGCGGCCGCAACCAGTAAGCTGGTTCGCGGTTGCCGGCCAAAATATTGGTTCAGCCAAAATATTGATTCAGCCGAATATTGATTCAGCATTGACGGTACGGTATCAAAAAAAAGAACTGCGCAACGGTCGGGGGATCAATGATGGGCAGGACAGTTTTTTGGCTTGGCTTGGCGCTCGCGTTTTCGGCCGATCCCGCATTGGCTGAAAAGTCCTCGGATTTCTTCAATTCCTATCAACACTACAATGATGCCGGCAAGGCGTTCCTGGACAAGATCGATCCGAAGACCGGCGCGATAAATCTTGCCGAAGGTATCCATCTCGACCTCAAGGACAAGTTCTATTTTCTGGACAAGAAGGACACGCTCTCCGTCCTCACCGAGGCCTGGGGCAATCCGCCCGACTCTGGTTCCGATGCCCTCGGCATGATCTTTCCAGTCTCCCATGATCCCATTGCCGACAACAATTGGGGGATAGAGCTGCGCTGGGAAAAGATCGGTTACGTCGACGACAGCGACGCCGCGTCCATCGATTACAATGAACTGCTGCGCAACATGCAGTCAGACACTCTGTCCGGCAACGATCAGAGGGTAAAGGATGGCTATGCGCCCATTACGCTGATCGGCTGGGCGTCGCCGCCGGTTTATGACGCGGCCCACAAGCGCCTGCACTGGGCCAAGGAGCTGCAATTTGGCAACGATGCCGCCCATACGCTCAACTACGACGTCCGTTTCCTTGGCAGGGAGGGCGTCTTTGTGATGAGCTATATCGCGACGGTGGAACAATTGCCGGAGATAAGGCAAAGCCTGGATGAAGTGCTTGGGCTCGCGGACTTCAATACCGGCAAGACATACGCCGATTTCGTGCCGGGCGTCGATACGGTTGCGGCGATTGGCGTCGGTGGCCTGATTGCCGGCAAGCTGGCGGCGAAAGCAGGTTTTCTGGTCGTGGCGCTGATCGCGCTGAAAAAGTTTGGCCTGCTCCTGCTGATTCCGCTGGCCGGTCTCTGGCGTTTTATCCGCGGCAACAAGAGCACCTCGTAACGCATCATCGACAGGTCGCCTCGGAGCATCGCCGGGCGAGGGGCGAGGCGCCCTCATCAGTGCGCCAAACGGAACATCGAACTGGATCACGCCCGGCCTTCTGCTTTGCGTTACGCGAATTAGGCACGTCTCTGTCGTCCATTGCACATCGTGCTGCTCCGAATTCGCCGACAGTCGTACCCATGACCGATACCGCATCATCTCCGGTTGCCGCTTCGCCGATCGTGTCGCCGCAAGGGGAACGCGTCGGCTTCCTGCTGGTATTCCTGTCGGCGTTGATGTGGAGCTTCGGCGGCAGCATTGCGCGCTTCATCGACAACGCCGACAGCTGGACGGTGGTGTTCTGGCGCTCGGTCTGGGCCGCCGCCTTCCTGCTCTGCTTCATGGTCTGGCGCGACGGCTGGCGTGGCACGCTGAAGCTGTTTCGCGGCATGGGCCTGGCCGGCCTTGCGGTGGCGTTCTGCTTCGCCACGGCGTCGACCTCTTTCGTCGTGGCGCTTGCCTATACCACCGTCGCCAACATCCTGTTGATGCAGGCCGGCGTGCCGCTTCTGGCGGCGCTGTTTGCCTGGGCGCTGTTTCGCGAACGGGTGGCGGTGGCGACCTGGGTGGCGATCGCCGCCGTCATTGTCGGCGTCGCCATTATGGTGTCGGAATCGCTCGATGGCGCGGTGTCGCCGATCGGCGACGGGCTGGCGCTGCTCATCGCCGTCATGTTCTCGATCGCCACCGTCATCACGCGCCGCTTTGCCCATGTGCGCATGACGCCGGCGACCTGCCTCGGCACGATGCTGGCGGCCGCCTTTGCGGCATCGCAGGCGTCGGCGCTGGGCGTCTCCAGCCATGATATGGGCTTCCTCTTTGCCTTTGGCGTGATCAATCTGGGCCTCGGTCTCGCCTTCTTCGCCACCGGAGCCCGGCTTGTTCCGGCCGCCGTCGCGGCGCTGCTCGGCACGTTCGAACCGATCCTTGGCCCGATCTGGGTCTGGCTCATCCATTCCGAGGTGCCGTCGGCGCGCACCATCGTCGGCGGTGCGGTCGTGGTCACCGCGCTGCTCGTCCATATCGGGCTCGAGTTCAAGCGTCAGACGCGGCCCGCGCGAGCGGGCGTCACCGGTGTGCCGTCACCTAATTGATGCAGTGCGCGCGTCAAAGCGAGATGAGCCATTGACAACGTTGCAGCCGCGCGGGCAGGCTGCGATCACGGCAACAACAAGACAGGCGTATCTTGCCAAGTCTCCATGCCGGCCGCATCGAGGCCGGACAATATCGTCGTCTCCCTGCCCGCGCCGTAGCGAAAGCTTCCGACGGCGTCGGAACACCACCAACGCCACGCCAGGTCTTCGCTGTCGGCTCGCCGCCGAACGATAATGGCGCCGGCAATTCGCGCTTGTCGCCTGCCTGCAAGCCCAATACCTTGAAGCAAATGCCCAGCCGCGCGGACGCCGCGACGAGCTGGCGACGGAACACTCATCAAAGGAGAATAGCATGACCCGCAAAGCGCTCTGGCTTTCGGCGACTTCGGCGTTTCTGGCAGTTTTCACCTTGGGCGCGCATGCCGAGAATCGCGTCGTCAACGTCTTCAACTGGTCGGACTATATCGACAGTTCGATCATCGACGACTTCACCAAGGAAACCGGCATCAAGGTCGTCTACGACACTTTCGATTCCAACGAGATCCTGGAAACGAAACTGCTCGCCGGCGGCAGCGGCTACGATGTCGTCGTGCCCAGCGGCAATTTCCTTGCACGCCAGATCCAGGCGGGTGTGTTCCAGAAGCTCGACAAGTCGAAACTGCCGAACATTTCAAATATGTGGGACACGGTCATGGAACGGACCGCCAAATACGACCCCGGCAATGAATATTCGATCAATTACATGTGGGGCACGGTCGGCATCGGCTACAACATCAAAAAAGTGCAGGCGGCGCTCGGCACCGACAAGATCGACAGTTGGGACGTGTTCTTCAATCCCGAAAGCCTGGCCAAATTGAAGGACTGCGGCGTCTATGTGCTGGATTCGCCGGCCGACATCATACCGGCGGCACTGAAATATCTGGGCCTCGATCCAAACAGCACGTCGCCCGATGAGATTGCCAAGGCCGAAGAAACCTTGCTGAAGGTCCGGCCCTATATCCGCAAGTTCCACTCGTCCGAATACATCAACGCCCTTGCCAATGGCGACATCTGCCTGGCGGTCGGCTGGTCGGGTGACGTCTTCCAGGGCCGCAACCGCGCCGACGAAGCCAAGCAGGGCGTCGAGATCGGCTACTCCGTGCCGAAGGAAGGTGCCCAGATGTGGTTCGACCAGATGGCGATCCCGGCCGATGCGCCGCATGTCGCCGAAGCGCATGAGTTCCTGAACTACATGATGAAGCCCGAAGTGATCGCCAAATCGTCGAACTATGTGCTCTATGCCAACGGCAACAAGGCTTCGCAGCAGTTCATCGACAAGGCGATCCTGGAAGATCCGGCGATCTATCCGGATGCAGCCACCTTGCAGAAGCTCTACACCGTATCGCCTTACGATCCCAAGACCCAGCGCATCATCACCCGCACCTGGACCAAGATCGTCACCGGCCAATAGCAATCTGACCACGCCCCGGCAGCCGTTGCCGGGGCCGCTTTCTCATGGGGCAAGCAGCAGGACGGAGTGGGACATGAAATCGCTTGGCAGCATCCGCAGGGATTTTGCGCCATGGAACGATCCGAACGCCAAGCCATACATCCAGTTCGACAACGTTACCAAGAAATTCGGTGAGTTCACAGCGGTCAACAACCTGTCGCTGACCATTTTCGAACGCGAATTCTTTGCCTTGCTCGGGGCCTCAGGCTGCGGGAAATCGACACTGCTCAGGATGCTTGCCGGCTTCGAGGAGCCGACCGCCGGCCGCATCCTGCTCGACGGCCAGGATCTGCGCGGCATTCCGCCCTACCGGCGGCCGGTCAACATGATGTTCCAGTCCTACGCCTTGTTTCCGCACATGACGGTCGAGAACAACATCGCCTTCGGCCTCAAGCAGGAAGGCATGGCCAAGGCCGACATCGACAAGCGCGTCGCCGAGATGCTGAAGCTGGTCAAGCTCGAGCAGTTCGCCAAGCGCAAACCGCACCAATTGTCGGGTGGCCAGCGCCAGCGCGTCGCGCTCGCGCGCTCGGTGGCCAAGCGGCCGAAAGTCCTGCTGCTCGACGAGCCGCTTGGTGCGCTGGACAAGAAGCTGCGCGAGGAAACCCAGTTCGAGCTGATGGACCTGCAGCAGAACCTCGGCCTCACCTTCGTCGTCGTCACCCATGATCAGGAAGAGGCGATGACGATGGCCGACCGCATCGCCATCATCGACAAGGGCGAGGTGATGCAGGTGGCGACGCCGGCCGAGGTCTACGAGGCGCCGGGTTCCCGCTTCGTCGCCGGCTTCGTCGGCAATGTGAATATGTTCGACGGCAAGATCGCGGCTGGCGAGGCCGGCAGCGCGAGCATCGATGCCGGCAACGGCATCACCATCCGGACCGAAAATGCCAGCAGTGCCGCCGCCGGAACATCCGTCACCTTCGCCATCAGGCCGGAGAAGATCAAGGTGTCCTCCACGAAACCGGCCGGTGCCGTCAACGCCATCGAGGGCGAGGTCTACGACATAGCCTATCTCGGCGACATGACCGTCTATCACGTCAGGCTGGACGACGGTCAGGTGGTGCGGGCGAGCACCATGAACGCGGCACGCCTCACCGAGGACCCATTGACCTGGAACGACCGCGCCTGGGTTTCTTTCCGCCCCGACGCCGGCGTCGTCCTGACACGGTAGGGACTGATCATGTCCGCTGTCACCGCCGCAACAAGCTCTCCGGCAAGCGCTGCCGGCAAATCCGCCTTGGTCAGGCTGGGAGCGGCCTTCGTTAGCCGGCTCGTCATCATCGTCCCCTACCTCTGGCTGCTGTTCTTCTTTCTCGTGCCTTTCATCATCGTCTTCAAGATTTCGCTGTCGCAGACGGCGATCGCCATGCCGCCCTACACGCCGGTGCTCGACTTCCGCAGCGGCATTTCCGGGTTTATCTCGGAATTCGGCGCGCTCAATTTCGACAACTATACCTGGCTGACGCAGGATGCGCTGTATTTCAATGCCTATGTGACGAGCGTCATTGTCGCCGCCATCTCGACGGTCCTGACATTGCTGGTCGGCTATCCCATAGCCTATGGCATGGCGCGCGCCCCGGCGACGATTCGCCCGACCTTGCTGATGCTGGTGATCCTGCCGTTCTGGACCTCGTTCCTGATCCGTGTCTACGCCTGGATCGGCATCCTCAAGCCCGAGGGCCTGCTCAACCAGCTGCTGCTCGCCACCGGCATCATCAGCCAGCCGCTGATCATCCTCAACACCTATACAGCGATCTTCATCGGCATCGTCTACTCCTATCTGCCGTTCATGGTGCTGCCGCTCTATTCGTCCTTGGAGAAGATGGACCATTCTCTGATCGAGGCCGCCAAGGATCTCGGCTGTCCGCCGACCAGCGCCTTTTGGAAGATCACCTTCCCCCTGTCGCTGCCCGGCGTCATCGCTGGCTGCCTGCTGGTGTTCATTCCCGCCGTCGGCGAGTTCGTCATTCCCGACCTGCTCGGCGGCTCGCAGACGCTGATGATCGGCAGAACGCTGTGGAACGAGTTCTTCGCCAACCGTGACTGGCCGGTGTCGTCCGCGGTTGCCGTCATCTTGCTGCTGCTGCTGATCGTGCCGATCATGCTCTTCCAGCGAGCCCAGGCGCGCGCCCAGGAGCAGGACCAATGAACGCGACCTGGAGCCGCTTCAACATCATTTCGATCGTGCTCGGCTTTGCCTTTCTTTACCTGCCGATCGTCCTGCTCGTTGTGTTCTCTTTCAACGAATCGAAGCTGGTCACCGTCTGGGGTGGCTTCTCGACGAAATGGTACGTGTCGCTGTTCCACAACCGGGGTCTGATGGACGCCACCTGGGTGACGGCCCGCGTCGGCGTCATCTCGGCAAGCGTGGCGACCGTGCTCGGCACGCTGGCGGCGCTCACCTTGACACGCTACACGCGCTTTCGCGGCCGGCTTCTGTTTTCCGGCATGGTGTTTGCGCCGCTGGTCATGCCGGAAGTCATCACCGGCCTGTCGCTGCTGCTGCTCTTCGTCGCCGTCGGCCTCGACCGCGGCTTTCTGACGGTGACGCTTGCCCACACCACGCTAACCATGTGCTTCGTTGCGGTGGTGGTTCAGTCGCGCCTGATCACTTTCGATCGTTCGCTGGAAGAGGCCGCGATGGACCTCGGTGCGCCACCGGTGAATACCTTCTTCCAGATCACGCTGCCGGTTATCATGCCGGCTATCGTCTCCGGCTGGATGCTGGCCTTCACGCTGTCACTCGATGATTTGGTTATTGCCAGCTTCACCTCGGGACCCGGCGCCACGACGCTGCCGATGAAGATCTACAGCCAGGTCCGCCTTGGCGTGACGCCGGAAATCAACGCAGCCTGCACCATCTTGATCGCGGTCGTCGCAGTTGGCGTGATCATCGCTTCGCTCGCAAACAAACGCCGCGAGGTGCAGCGCCAGCGCGACGAGCAGGCCGCGCAGCGAGGTTGAAGCCTCGCTACTCTCCCGAAACGCCGCGGCTTATCGGCGAGATGAACGGCGTGCTCCACGTGCCGCCGACGAAGAACGACGACTGCTTGGGCGCCTGGCCGTTCGTCTGCGTGGCAGCTTGGCTCGGCTGGACGATGCCGCCGGACAGCGCCAGCCCGCGTCCGGCATAGGATGCGATGCCGGAAAGCCAGATCTTGTATTGCGCGGAATTCACCTCGGCCTTGTCGATGCGCGCCACGCCGTTCGAAACGCTCGCCTTGAGTTCGGCCCCGTCGATCGGCAGCGTTCCGTCCGAGACGTCGTCCAGCGCGAAGAATCCGCCCTGTTCGGTGTGCTTGAGGAACGCCGGCAGGTTAAGCCGGCTCAGCGCACCCGCGCCGAACGTCGCGGACAGCGAGCCATTGGCGTTTTCGAAAATCGAGTCCCAGGTTCTGCCAGGCCCTTTGAGGATGACCGAAACGGTTCCAGTGCCGATCGGCACCAGCCGCGTCATCCCGGCCGCGGTGCCGAAAGCGCCGCCGTCGATATCGGAAGCAAGCAGCCGGATCTCGACTTCCGTGCCGGCGGGCTTGCGGTCGAAACGGACGCTGCTCTGGACGTTGCCGCCAAAGGCGGATGCATCCGAGATGTCGAAGACGGCAAGGCCGTTCTTGACCTGGGCAGTGGCAGCGACGTCGGCAAGCTGGATGGCGCCGGCGGTGGCATGCGCCGCCGACAGCCTGAGATCGAGATTGATCCGGTCGGCGAAGCTTGTGTCGATCTCGCCCGGGCCGGTGCCGCCGGCGGATGGTACCGGCGTAAAGGCGGAGAGAAATGATCTGAGGTCGAGCGTATCGAAGGCAAGTGTGCCGGAGATCACCGGCAGTGCCTCACCATAGGTGAAGTCCAGCGCACCCATTCCCGGGTTGTTGTCGAGGGTCAGGGCCGTGTTTTCAAATTTGACGCGCCCGGCCGTCGCCGTGATCTTGCTTGAAACCGAGATCGAGCCGATTGCGGCACCGGGCGCGATGCCGGCCTGCGACCATTCGAGCACGCGTCGGAGCGAAGGTGCGGCGAATTTTGCCTGGCCGTCGAAATAGCCGTTCTCCGACATGCTGGCGCGGCCGTCGAACGAAAAACTGGCCGGTGCCGCCTTGAAGGAAAATGTGGCCGGTGCTGTGCCGCCACCAAACAGCACGAGCGGGTTCGGCGATGCGGCGTCGATGGCAACACTTTCGCCGCGCCATATCCCGGTCGCCGACAGCGTCGCATTGCTGTTCATCGCGGCCCAGTTCGCCTGGCCGCTCAGGCTGCTCAATATCTCCTGGTCCTTGCCGCCGATGGCAGCCACTACGCGGCCGTCCCTGAACTCGACTGTGCCGAACGGATCTGTCGGCAGCTTGCCGAGATCCGGCTTGGCGGGATTTGTGTTGATCACCGCGCGGGCAGCATCGATCGAACGCGTAATGCGCCCACCGCTGGGAATCGCAGGCAGGAAAAACCCGCTCGCAGTACGCTGAACCCGGATCGTCGGTCGTACCAGCCGCGCCGTCGAAAACACCACATCGCCACGCAGCGCCGCCATCGCTGAGAGGTCGACCTCGACCCGTTCGGCCTCGACCACGGGCGGCGCATCCGTCTCTGTCCATTGCGACAGCGTCACGTCGCTCAGGATCGCCCGGAAATTCGGCCAGACCTCGATACGCGGCGCGCCGTCGATGGTGACCCGGAAACCGCTCCACGCGCTCATTTCCCACGCGATACGGTCGCGTACGATGCGGGTCGAGGCGATCAACGGCAAGGCTGCGACAACCAGCGCGATGACGATGACGGCTGCGCCGATCGCCCATATTCCGCGTCGGATCAAAGGTGATGGCATATCGCCCCGTATGCTTCCATTCCGACAAAATCGCCCGACGGGTGTAACCGACGGCTGACGCATTTCAAGTCTTTATGGCCCGGCGATGGCATTTGCGCACACCCTGACCGGCGCGGTCCAACAAAATCTTGCTCTGCTGCATCGCGATATGCATAAGCGATGCCAATGCATGTCGCCCAAAAGTGCGCAGCGGTTTTGGGATAAACGACATGCATAAAGACAAAAGTTTAAAGCGCGTCGCGTGAATTTCTTCAAACGTGACGTGCTTTAAGGAGGAACAATGATGGCTGACGACGCACCGCTCTGGATCCCGACGCAAGAGCAGATCGACGCAGCGCCGATGACCGCCTTCATGAACGCCGCGGCGAACATGGCCGGCAAGGTTTTCTCCTCCTATGCCGACCTGCATCGCTGGTCGATCGATGATCGCGAGACCTTCTGGAGCCTGGTCTGGGACTTTTGTGGCATCGTCGGCGACAAGGGCGAACGCGTGCTGGTCGATGGCAACAAGATGCCCGGCGCGACCTTCTTCCCTGATGCGAAGCTGAACTTCGCCGAGAATCTCCTCAAGAAAACCGGGCTTGGCGACGCAATCGTCTTTCGCGGCGAGGACAAGGTCGAGCGGCGGCTGTCCTGGAACGAGCTGCATGCGCTGACCTCGCGCCTGCAGCAGCTTTTCCTGTCGCTCAAGGTGAAGAAGGGCGACCGCATCGCCGCGATGATGCCCAACATGCCGGAGACGGTTGCTGCAATGCTGGCGGCCGCCTCGATCGGCGCCGTCTGGTCGTCCTGCTCCCCAGATTTCGGTGAGCAGGGTGTTCTCGACCGGTTCGGCCAGATCGAGCCTGTCGTGTTCATCGCGCCGGACGGCTACTGGTACAATGGCAAGGCGATCGAAGTCGCCGACAAGATCGCGGCCGTGGCGGGCAAGCTCGCCACCGTCCGCAAAGTCCTCATTGTCGACTATCTCGGCACCTCGCTCGACGTCGCCGCGACCATCGGCAAGGCGGCTGCGCTGGAAGAGGCGCTGTCACCCTTTGCCGCAAGGCCGGTCGCCTACGAAAGGCTGCCGTTTTCGCATCCGCTGTACATCCTGTTTTCGTCGGGCACGACCGGCATCCCCAAATGCATCGTCCATTCGGCCGGCGGAACGCTGATCCAGCACGTCAAGGAAGAACGGCTGCATGCCGGTCTGCTCGACGGCGACCGCTTCTTCTATTTCACCACCTGCGGCTGGATGATGTGGAACTGGCTGGTGTCGGGCCTGGCGTCGGGCGCCACCTTGCTGCTCTATGACGGCTCGCCTTTCTACCCGGACGGCAATGCGCTGTTCGACTTCGCCGATGCCGAGAAGATGACCTATTTCGGTACCTCGGCCAAATTCATCGATTCCGTGCGCAAGGCCGGCCTCAAGCCGATCCGCACGCATGATCTTTCCAGCGTGCGCACCATCTCCTCGACCGGCTCGCCGCTGTCGCCGGAAGATTTCCGTTTCGTCTATGAAGGCATCAAGAAGGACGTGCATCTCGCCTCGATCTCCGGCGGCACCGATATCGTCTCCTGCTTCGTGCTCGGCGTGCCGATCGAACCGGTATGGACCGGCGAGATCCAAGGGCCCGGGCTCGGCCTTGCCGTCGATGTCTGGGACGATGACGGCCGCCCGCTCCGCCAGGAGAAGGGCGAGCTCGTCTGCACCAAGGCGTTTCCGGCGATGCCGATCGGCTTCTGGAACGACCCTGACGGCAGGAAATACAAAGCCGCCTATTTCGAACGTTTCGACGATGTCTGGTGCCACGGCGATTTCGCCGAATGGACCGTCCATGGCGGCCTGATCATCCATGGCCGTTCTGACGCCACGCTCAATCCGGGCGGTGTCAGGATCGGCACGGCGGAGATCTACAATCAGGTCGAGCAGATGCCGGAAATCCTCGAAGCGCTATGCATCGGCCAGGATTTCGACAATGACGTGCGTGTCGTGCTGTTCGTGCGGCTGGCGGCCGGCGTTGAGCTCGATGCCGAGCAGGAAAAACGCATCCGCGCGAAAATCCGCACCGGGGCGAGCCCGCGCCACGTGCCGGCCAAGATCGTCGCCGTCAGCGATATTCCGCGAACCAAATCGGGCAAGATCACCGAGCTCGCGGTACGCGACATGGTGCACGGCCGCGCCATCAAGAACAAGGAAGCGCTCGCCAATCCCGAAGCGCTCGAGCTGTTCCGCAACCTGCCGCAGCTTGCCGACTGATCCCGGGATCCAAGGTGGGAGCCGTTTTGAGGTCTCAGGTATCGTTAACAAATTATCTCTTCGGAATTTACCTAGATTTCATGAGTGGTACACATTGGTAAATTTTGCGGCGTGCCGGTAAGGATTTGTTAAGGCCCGGCATCGATAGTCGTGCGTAACTTGAGGGAGAAATCCCGTTCCTCTTAGCCCCGAGAGGATCTGATTCGCTCAAGCCCCGTTGTGACAGCAATTCCAATTTCTCAAGGCGTCCTGTTGGACGCCTTTTTTCTTTGCGCAACCATAGCTAACCGGCGAGCACTCGGGTCGAGGGAAAGGCGACTTCGACAAGGGTTCCCTCGCCGGGCGTCGAGTTGATGGTGAACCGGGCCCGGTTCGCTTCGACCATCGCCTTGGTCAGCGGCAGCCCAAGACCCGTGCCGTCGCCACGGCCGCGCTTCAGCGCATTGATCTGCTTGAACGGCTTCAGCGCCTGCTCGATCTCGGACTGGCTCATGCCGATGCCGGTATCGCGAACGCGCATGACGACATCGCCGGAGATCTCGTAAGCCGTCGACACGATCACCTGGCCGCCGGCCTGCGTGTAGCGGACGGCGTTCGACAGGATGTTGAGCGCGATCTGCCGCACGCTGCGCAGATCGGCCACCACTTCCGGCAGCCGCGAGGCGAAGCTGGAGCGGATGATGACGCGTTCCCGGTTGGCTTGCGGCTGCATCATCGCCACGGTTTCGGCCAGCGTGTCGTTAAGCGACACCGCCTCATAGGCCATCTCCTGCTGGCCGGCCTCGATTTTCGAAATGTCGAGCAGGTCGTTGACCAGATCGAGCACGTGGTTGCCCGAACGGTTGATGTCGCGCAGATAGTCGCGATAGCGGTCATTGGCCACCGGCCCGAATTTCTCGTCGACCATCAGCTCGGAAAAGCCGATTATGGCGTTGAGCGGCGTGCGGATCTCGTGGCTGATGCGGGCCAGAAAATCGGTCTTCTGCGACGAGGCGCGTTCGGCGACCGCGCGCGCCTGGGTCAAGTCCTCTTCGGCCCGCTTCCACTGGGTGATATCGCGCACCACCGCACAGAAGCCGCTGTCGTTGGGCAGCCTGCCGATGGTCATGAACAGCGGAATGAAACGCCCCTGCGCCTCGCGCCCGATCACCTCGCGGCCATCGTTCATCACGCTTGCAACGCCGGGCTCCGACAACCCCTCGAGGTAGTCACGCGCCGCGCGCTGGCTTTCGATCGCAAACAGCGAGACGAACGGTTTGCCGGTCACCTCGTCGCTGTCGAAGCCGAACAGCGCTTCCGCCGGACGGCTAATTGAACGGATCGTTCCGTTACGGCCGATCAGCACGACGCCGTCGGTGGCGGTGTCGATGATGGTGCGCATTTCGGCAATGCGTGCCTTGAGCTCGGAAACATCCGGCTGCGTTTGGTCTTCGGCGGCGCCACGTGGAATGGCTGCTGCCTCGTCGTCGCCGGAACGACGTACGACCAGCATCAGCGCCTTGCCGTTTCCCCAGGGCACGGAGCGTAAAATCGCATCGATCGGAAACTCCTGACCTTCGCGCGTTTTCAGCCGCAGAGCGCGGTCGCCGCCGTCCGAACTGCCGTCGTCGGCATAAGGGTCGGCAAACAGCGCGCCGAGCCCGCCGGCCTCGTCCAGGGCATTGAGCGTCGCATAGCCGGTCAAGCCGAGGAATTCGTCGTTCGCGTAATGCAGCTGGTCGCCGGAATGAATAAGCACCGGCACTGGCAGCTTGCCGAGGATCGAGGTATCCGGCCCCTTGTTGTCCTCTCCGGCAAACGCCGACGGCACGAAGCCGTCGAGTTTGAGCGGTGATGCCTGCGGCCGCGCGATGGGCGGCACCTGGCCGGCAACGTCGGCTGCGGCTGCGCTGTCCTCGGACCAATCCTCGCTGTCCTCGGCGTCACGGAAATCTTCGGCCGTCATGCTATCGTCGTCGCCATCCCGCGGCGCTTCGGCGACGATCGTTCGACGGTTCGTGCTGGGCTCAACGCCTTCCTGCGCTTCATCGCTGGGTTCGCGGTCGGCATAGTCGAGCAGCGATCCGGAAACAGGGCGTGTGACGGGTTCGCCGGCTTGCGCCTCTGCTACCGCCTCATCCGGCTGCTCGCCGTCGAGCCGGGCAAGATCCTTCTGGTCTTCGGCATCGGCCTCGGGCGGTTCGGCGGCAGCCGCCCCGCTTTCCGGACCTTGCGCCGGCATCTCACCCTTGTCCGTCGGGCCGGCTTCTTTCAGCTTTGGCTCGTCGGCCTTGCCTGCTGCCTCGACTTTCTCAACCGGCTTCTGCTTTCCGGCGCTGGGCTGTTTTTCGGCCGGGGTGCTGTCCTTCTTGAGACGCTCGCCAATCTCGCGAAACGCGCTGCGTTCCAGCGTCGACAGGCCTTTGTCGTTGGCCGGCTGCCGGTGCTCGGCCAGCCGGATCACCTTGTCGGCAAAGCGCCGCTCGGGCTTTGGCACGATGGTCAACGCCGGCACTTCGCCCCTGAACGGATCGGCGGATTTAGGTGTCTCGGGGAGAGGTTCGACGGCTTCCGGCCCAACGCTCGCGGCGGGCTTCTCCTCGGCGACAAGGGCCATGCCGGCCGCGTCCGGATCGACCACCGCATCGCCGCTGCGGGCGACGCCGAAACCGCGAAAACCTTCGAAAACGCGGCTGCGGCTGTAAACCGGGAGCGCCGCCAGATCGACGGGTATCTTCAGATCGGTGCCGGCGACCGGCCACAGCACGGAGCGGCCGGACCAGGTGTCGCGCCGTTCAAGCAGGCCGGCAATCTCGCCAGAAGCATCGAGGCCATAGGCGGCCGAAACATCCTCGAAGCGACGTCCGATCACGTCGGCTGCAGGCTTGCCGACGAGCTCGGCAAATTCCGGCGACAGGGCGCTGAACCGGCCCTCCGCGTCGGTACGCCAGACGAAACGCATGGGCGCGGCGGTGCGATCGATCGCCGAAGCGCGGTGTTCGGCCGGGGAGGCGGCTTTGGTGGCTTTTGCGGCGCTTTCCGGCGAAGTATCCGCGCCGGCCTGCGAAGCGTCCGGGCTGGTCTCGACTTTGCCGGACGCAGCTGCCCCGGGCGGCCCCTGCGCGTCGTCGCCGGCATTGAAGTACCAATGGTCATGCTGCGTCGGCGCTTCGCCTACCGTGCGGTGATCGTCGGCCGCGTCGGCAGGTTCGTGCTCCGCCGATGCCGAGGTGCCTTCCATCGCTGCAAGGTCGATCTCCGCCGCGCCGGTGCTGGCGATCGGCTGCTCGTTGTCCTGGTCCGTTGGCTGGGGAAGATCGCCACCGCTCAGTGCCGCTGCCGCCTCGGTTTCCCCGCCGGCGCGCTCGCCATCGGGGGCCTCGCCGTCAAGCCGGTCCTCGTCGATCACCACCAGCAGGTGCCGCTCTTCCGTCAGCCGGGCAAGGCCCGCGGGATAGGAGCTGGACCCACCCGGAACCAGGCGCTTGACGATGCGGTCGCTCTCGTTCGCCACGTCGGCGACAAGCGCGGCCAGCGTCTCAGGCCGGATGCCGAGCGCCGAAAAGCCGTCCGATGCGGCGTCGATATTGCCCTTGGCATCGACAAAGGCGATGTAGTGGCCGTCTTCCGTAAAGCCACCGATGGCGCGGTCGGCGATCTCGGCGGCGCTTCGCGAGCCGGTCTGCGCCGCCGGCAGCGCCAGCATGATTGCTTCCTCGCCATCGGGCATGGTCACCGCGCTGGCCAGGAAACCGACGGCGCGGCTGGTCAGGCCGGTCGCCAGCCGGACCGTGATGGCACGGTCGCGGCCGATCTGCGGAAAACCGCTGGTTGCCATGATCTGGCGCCGGGCGATCAGCGGCAAACCTGCCGAGGCGCCGATGATAGCGCCGATGTCCGGATAGCCGAATACCGCCGCGCCGGGCCCGTTGGCCCAGATCACCTGTTCGAGGTCTGCCGACAGAATGGCGATCGCGTCGCCTGCGGCGAAGCGCCGGCGGACGGCATCGAGCACGGCGACGTCAAGGAAGGAGTAGTTTTCAGCCGGCATGCGCTTGGCGACCCTCACAGAGCGGGCAATTTGCGGTTAACGCTTTGTTAATAAAAGCCGACGGCGCGAAGGTCCACAAGTCATAGCGTGCAACCAGCGGAATCTCTAGGCGCGTGGTTAACGCCGCGAACCAAATATTTTATGGTGCGATGCAACAAACATGTTGCAATGCACAAAATTTGCCTTTATATTGCCATGATAGATGAACGAGACGGCATTTTGTCAAAGCCGCTGCCGCTGAAAAGGATGGAAAATGTCCAGGACCAAGACCGCTGAAACGATCGAAAACGTTGAATTCCCGAGCTTCGACGCTTCCAAGGCCACCGACCAGATCCGTGCCTTCGCCGAAAAGGGCGTTGAGCAGTCGAAAGAGGCCTACGCCAAGCTGAAGACCGGCGCCGAGGAGACCCAGAAGGCTCTAGAATCGACCTACGAGACCGCCAAGTCCGTTTCCAGCGACCTGTCGCTCAAGACCATCGCCGCCCTGCGCGCCAATGCCGAAGCCGGCTTCTCGCATTTCGAAGCGCTGATCGGCGCCAAGTCGCTGTCGGAAGTCGTCGAGTTGCAGACCGCTTTCCTGCGCAAGCGCGTCGAAATGACCGTCGAGCAGGCTAAGGACTTCCAGGCGGTTGCTGCCAAGGCGGCCGAGGACGTATCCAAGCCGATCAAGACCGCCTTCGAGAAGGCCGTGAAAGAAATCAAGATCGCCTAATATTTGCGCACAGTTTGACGATGCATCAAAAGGTCGCATTTCGTCAGACAAATAGATGTGCGATATAGTGGTTTAAGTGAATACCCGGCGGGTGGAACCTCCTCCCTCTGCTCACCGGGGTGACCAGCCAGCACCTCCTCCCGCTGGCTCGTAACAGGAAAAGGCCGGCACCTCCTCCCGCCGGCCTTTTCTTTGTCCGGCGAAAGCTTGCGCTGGGAAGCAGTCTTTTGCCTTGCCAAAAGCCTTGAATTAAACTCCGATAGCCCGTATGGACGCATCGCCGAACGACAGAGCGGGTCCCGAACGTTTCATCTCGATCCCGCTCAGGCAAACGTGCCGTTGTAGCTCAGATGGTTAGAGCGCCGGATTGTGGATCCGGAGGTCGCTGGTTCGATCCCAGCCAACGGTACCATTCAGCTTTCAGCCAGGCTTCTGACCAATAGCGCCGAGCGTTCACTACGATCCCGTAGCGCTCACCCACGGTCCCGCGCCTGACGCGCGCCGCGCAGGTGATCCACGAGGGCTCTCAGCTTCGGCGCGATATTCCGTCTGCTGGGGAAATAAAGATAGAAACCCGCAAACGGCGGAAAATAGCCGTCGAGGATTGGCACGAGCTCGCCGCGGTCGAGCCAGGGGCGGAATGTATCGGCCATGCCGAACGTGATCCCGGCGCCTGCAACGGCCAGCCGGATCATCAGCCACATGTCGTTGGTAGTGATCTCGGGCGCAACCGCCACGTCGAACTCGCGCCCGTCCTCGCCGAACTCCCACCGATAGGGCGAAACTCCCGGCGCCGGCCGCCAGCCGATACATCGATGTGCCACAAGCTCGCGCGGATGGGCGGGTGCTCCGAACTTTTCGAGATAGCGCGGGGCGCAGACGGCCATCTGCCGCTGATCGCCCGATACCGGCACGGCAATCATGTCCTGCTCGATCACTTCGCCGAGCCTCACTCCCGCATCATAGCCTTCGGCAACGATGTCGAATTCCTCGTCGGTGACCACAATATCCAGATGCACCTCGGGAAACCTTTCTGCAAAGGACGCCAGCAACGGTCCTGACAGAAAGGCCTCTGCGATCGACGAAACCGCGATCCGCAGGCGGCCGCGCGGGCGGTCCAGAAACTCCGTGGTGGCTTCGATTGCCGCGTTCACGTCGGCGATCGCCGGTGCGACGCTCGCCAGCAGGCGCTCGCCCGCTTCGGTCAGGTTGACGCTGCGTGTCGTGCGCTGCAGCAATGCGATGCCAAGGCGCTGTTCAAGCCTGAGGATGCTCTGGCTGACCGCTGAGCGCGTCACGCCCAACCGGTCTGCCGCAGCGCGAAAATTGCGTTCCTCGGCCACGGCGACGAAGACGACAATTGCATTGAGATCGATGTCCCATTGGTTAGTCAAACTTACCATCGAGGTTAACGGCAGGCGGGTTATCGCGACAATGCCATGGCTCTATCTCTGTCGCAACGGCAAGAAGGCTTGATCCTCCCGATCCAAGCCGAAGCCGACCGACAAGGAGATATCCCATGACATCACTCCCTTCCTCCTGGGACCTGGATGGAAAAGTCGCCCTCGTGACCGGCGCGGCACGCGGCATCGGCCGCTGCACGGCGGAACTGCTGCGGGCGCGGGGCGCCCGGATCGTGGCAAGCGATCTCAGCGACAGGGTACGCGAATTGGAAGCCGAGGATGTGGCGACCCTGGTCGGCGATGTCGCCGACGAGGATCTGGCCAGACGCTCGGTCGAACTCGCCGCGAAGCGCTTCGGTCGACTCGACATCGTCGTGAACAATGCCGGTCGCACGCTCAACAAACGACTGACTGAGACCTCGGTCGACGACTATGACCGCATCCTGCAGATCAACGCGCGCGGCAGCTTCGTCACTGCCCGTGCCGCAGTGGAATTGATGGCCGCCGGCGGTACCGGCGCGATCGTCAATGTCTCGTCGATCTCGGCCGTCGCGGCCTTCGAGACGCAGGCGGCCTATGCCTCCTCCAAGGCGGCTGTCGCACAGCTGACCAAGGTGATCGCGATCGAATACGGGCGCATGGGCATTCGCTGCAACGCCGTTGCCCCTGGCGTGATCGAAACCGACATCATGGAAGGCGTGGTGGAGAATGGCCGGGAGATGCTGCGCAGCTTCGGCGGCGCGCATCCAATCGGCCGGATCGGCCAGCCGCAAGAAGTTGCCGAGGCCATCGCCTTTCTTGCCTCGCCGGCATCCAGCTTCATCACCGGGGCCTTGCTTCTGGTCGATGGCGGCTACACCGCCCAGTGAGCCCAAATAAGGCTGACGCACCGCACGCCATCCCTTCACATCGTGAAAATAATCACAGAACCAAAAGGATCATCTCGATGACCATGAACAGAGTTGTTCTGATCACCGGTGCCTCCAGCGGCATCGGCGCTGGCATTGCCCGCGAGCTTGGCGCGGCAGGTGCGAAGCTGATGCTCGGCGCACGCCGCACCGACCGCCTTGAAGCGCTTGCGGCCGAAATCGAGGCAGCTGGTGGAACGGTTCGCGTGCGAGCGCTCGACGTCACCAGGAGGGAAGATGTCGCAGCATTCGCCGATGCCGCCCGGGCCGAATGGGGCCAGGTCGATGTCATCGTCAACAATGCGGGCGTCATGCCGCTGTCGGCCATCGCAGCCATGAAGATCGACGAATGGGAGCTGATGGTGGACGTCAACATCAAGGGTGTTCTGTACGGCGTCGCGGCGGTTCTGCCGGAGATGACGGCACGCGGCTCCGGTCACATCATCAATATCGGTTCCATCGGCGCACTGGCCGTCTCGCCCACGGCTGCCGTCTATTGCGCAACGAAATACGCTGTCCGCGCGATTTCCGATGGGCTCCGCCAGGAGAGTGACGATATCCGCGTAACCTGCATTCATCCTGGCGTGGTGGAAAGCGAGCTGGCGAACACGATCTCCGACGAAGCCGCTGCCGCCGCCATGAAAACCTGGCGTGCTATTGCCCTGCAACCCGATGCAATCGCCAGGGCAGTGCGCTACGCAATCGAACAGCCCGACGATGTCGACGTCAACGAGATCGTCGTGCGTCCGACGAAGGCGGCGCATTGATGCGATCCACTTTGGCCGCAGTGCTTACGGGTATTGCCGTTGCTGTAGCTCCAACCGGCCTGACCCTTCCTTCAACTCCAATCCTTGCGGAGGAACCAATGCCGCACCAAGATCATCCCTATGTCGGAATGTGGGTCACCGAGGATCGCCATATCAGGCACGAACTCCTGCCGAACGGCCGTTATGACGAAGCGCGCGGTGACCGCGAGAGCGCCTATCGGGGACGCTATGAAGTGCACGGCAGCCACATAGAATACTGGGACGATACGGGCTTCACCGCGGATGGTGAGTTCGTCGAAGGCGTCCTCTATCATGCCGGCATGATCCTTTACCGCCAGCGGTAGAGAGCCACCCTGAGAAAAGCACTTCAGGGTTCCACAAGGCGCTATTGCACGCCTTGCATGAGGCGCTCGGCAGTTTGCACCGCAAGCCTCGCCACCACCACATATGTCCCAGCAAGCGCGGCGGAAAGAAGCAGGATCGCGAGCAGAGTCGACATTGCAAATGGTTGTCACTATATAGCGGCGGCTTTGACGGCTCGCCTCTTACATGGTGCCGGCGAGAGCGCGGTAAATGTGCTAGTCATTGCGACATCTATTGTGATCTAAAACGGCTTGAAAACCGAAAAAAAGCGAATAGAAACAATAGCGCGGGTCGAACGAGTTTCGTCGAGAGAATCAGTCCTCAAGAACTAGAACGTGCTCCTTGAACCCTCCATTCCCTTCAGCTCTGTGGACCTCGGACAAGTTCGGCTTGCCGGGCGAAGCCGACTCGGCTCGAATGGCAGCACGCATCTTTTCGAAGATGCCGACGTTTATGATTACCAACCGGCATAGCCGCTAGGGAAACAGCAGTATGAGTGAACACGCGATCGAGTTCTTGCGCGGGTGGATCGGCGAAAAAGTCCACTGCCAGCCCTCGCCAGCCAGAATCGAGAAGCAGGCCGAGACCCTCGCCAGGGAATGTGCGGCCAAGGCTGCCGAAGCCGGCATACCCCTGGAGGATATCCAGGAAGAGGTCGGCGACATTCAGGAGCTCATTGCTTCGAGGCTCGAAGAGGCGGCCGAGGCCGACCAGGACGAGCAGAATTCCAACAAGCCTGCCGGCTGACGGACCGCCCCGGCAAAACCTGCCGGGCGAACAATGCCTGTCTGATGCAGTTGCGCGGTCCTATCGCCGCGCAGCCTTGCCAAATCTCTCCTTGAGCCACTCTTTCGGCAATGCCGGCACGAAATTGCCGTCGCGCCCGGTCATGTCTTCATTGGCGACCAGTGCGTTGAGGATTGCTTCCTCCACGCTCTGAACGACGGCGTCGAAGAACGGGTTGATGTCGGCATCCGGTATGTAGCCGGCGCTGACCAATTTGCCGGCCGCGCCGCGCGCCGCGTCGGGATTGGCCGTGCTGAAGGCCAGAAAGATATCGCCGGACGAATTGTATCCATAGCCGCCGGTCAGCGCCACGCCGAGCGGCACGCGTTTCGCCAGTCTTTTCAACTGATGCGGCATGAATGGCGCATCGGTGGCGACGATCGCGATGATCGAGCTCTTTTCCGCTCGCGGCGTGTTGTCCCGGGTCGCCGGTTCGGCGAGTTCCGCTCCGGCTCTGATGCCACGGATCACGAGGTTTCGCCGTGTACCGAAATTCGACTGGACGAAGCAGCCGATCGTGAAATGCTCTCCATTCCAGTCGACGCTGCGCGAGGATGTGCCCGATCCCGCCTTGAAGCCGAAGGTGATCATGCCGGTGCCGCCGCCGACGCTGCCCTCTTCGATCGGCCCGCTTTCAGCCGTTTCGAGCGCGGAAAACACGTGCTCGAAGCCCACATGGTGGCCGTTGATATCATTCAGGAAGCCATCATAAGTCTCGCCCGCCACCGGCAGAGCCCAGGCGCTGTCGAGCGATTGCGGCAGCACTGTCTGCATCCAGCGCAACGTTGCGTCGCGGCTGACGCCGCAGGAATGCGTGTTGGTGATGGTGATGGGAAGATTGAACGCTCCGAGTTCCTCTATCAGATGTGAGCCGGTCAGTTCGCCATTGCCATTGGCGCTGAACACGCCGGCAAACGCAGGGACGGCCAACTCGTCTCTGGGCCGTGGCAGGATCGCGGTCACGCCGGTGCGTACCGGACCCTTGCCGACGACGAGCGGCCCGTCCCCTGAGATCAGCGTCGTATAGCCGACCGTCACGCCGGGCACATCGGTGATGGCATTGAAGCGGCCTGGCGTGCCATCGAATGGGATCGCGAAGGCGCGGGCGCGCAGTTTGCCCGAGGGCGTCGCAAGATGCGGGTCGGTCATTTTTTCCTCAGAAAAGCGAACCTTGGCCGCCCGGCGCCTTGAGCTTGGCCGCGGGCTTGGCAACCGTCTTCGGCCGCGCCGTGCCACTGATGGCGACTGCATCGGCGGTGCCGTCGGCGAACTCCAGCGAAAGCGCCATTCCCGACACCACTTCCGCCGCATGCTTGACCACCGCGCCGTCCGCATCCTTGACCAGCGCGAAGCCTCGCGCCAGCACGGCCTTGTGCGAGAGCGTCGCCAGCAGCCGGTCTGCCTGCGTCAGTTTTCCACGCAGGCGGTCCAGCCGTCTTGAAATCGCCTGGTCCTGCCGCCGTGTCAGTGCCAGCAGGGCATCGCCTTGCAGTTTCTGCCGTCTTGCTATCGGCGCCGGTGACAGTCTGGTCGCCGTGCGCGAAAACCGCGCCCGACGCTCGCGCACGATGGCGAAGAAAGCCGCTTGCGCACGGGCGAGGTCGCGGCGGGTCAGAGTGCGGGCTTCGTTCATGCGCCGCGACAAAGTCGCCGGCGTCAGCCGCTGCCCCAGAAGCCTGGCCCGCTTGCGCTCAACGCTGACCGACAGCGCCCGGCCGAGCCGGCTCGTCGCCTCGTCGAAGCGCCGCCGCGGCAGCGCCAGCAACTGGTCGGGCGAGGGCAGCGCACGGGCGGCCGCGCGTGCCGCCTGCCGCTTGCGTTCGAAATTGCGCGACAGTGCGGTCTTCAACCGCGCGCCAAGGCCGGCAAGCGTCGCTTCGAGGTCGACCTTGACCGGCACGGCGATCTCGGCGGCGCCTGTCGGCGTCGGCGCCCGCACATCCGCCGCCAGATCGATCAATGTCCAGTCGGTCTCGTGGCCGACCGCGGAAATCACCGGAATGCCCGAAGCGGCGACGGCCCGGGCAAGCGCTTCGTCGTTGAACCCCCACAGATCCTCCAGGCTGCCGCCGCCGCGCGCCACGATCAACAGATCGGGCCGCGCGATGGCGCCGTCCCATGGCAGTGCGTTGAAGCCGTTGACGGCAGCAGTCACTTCCGCACCCGCCGTCTCGCCCTGCACCCGCACCGGCCAGACGAGCACGTGCAGTGGAAACCGATCCTTGATGCGGTGGATGATGTCGCGGATGACGGCGCCTGTCGGCGAGGTGACGACGCCGATGACGCAGGGCATGAACGGCAGACGCCGCTTGCGCGCCGCGTCGAACAGGCCTTCGGCCTGCAGCCGGCGCTTGCGCTCGTCCAGCAGCGCCATCAGCGCACCGGCACCGGCCGGCTCGAGATTGTCAATAACGATCTGGTAGTTCGACTTTCCGGGATAGGTGGTGAGCCGGCCGGTGGCGATCACCTCCATGCCTTCCTCTGGACGGAATTTCAGCCGGCTCATCGTGGTCTTCCACACCACGGCGTCGAGCCGCGCGCGATCGTCCTTCAGGCAGAAATAGGCATGGCCGGAGGAATGCGGTCCGCGATAGCCGGAAATCTCGCCGCGCACCCGTACATTGCCGAAGACGTCCTCGACCGTACGCTTCAGCGCGCCGGAAATCTCGCTCACCGTATATTCGGTAGCGTTGGTGCGTGATTCGGATGCTGCGTCGCTCATCGGCCGATTGGGGGACGATTGCTGGCCGGCGTCAAGGCGGCCGCGTTCGATGTCCGCCCCAATCGCGCGATCACCAGCCCGGCAGGATCTGGTTCGGCTTGGTCCGCTTCATCTTGGCGAAGGCGAGGGCGGCGAAATCGAACGTGCCGGTCTCCTCGCCGAGTGGCACGGAAATATTGTCGAGGCTCTCCGAAATGTGGCGCGCAAGCGCGTCGACGATCTCCGGCCGCGAGGTCTGACCGCGCATGATGCCGATGCGGCAATCGGGCAGGGCGCCGAAACCGTCGGCCTCGCCCAGCACCCGCATGCCGGGCCGCAGGGCGCATTCCGGCAGCACCGAGATCGCCAGACCGGAAAGCACCGCGGCGGCGATGACGGTGGCAGAGAAGCTGGTGAACAGGATGCGATAGTCGCGGCTCTGCTGATCGAGCACGTCGGCGGCGGCCCGCCGCCAGATGCAGTTCGGCCGGCCGAAGGCCATCGGCAGGATCGGCTGCTCATGCGTCGCATGGTTGGCCGAGGTAACCCACAGCAGCGGTTCGCGCCGCACCACTTCCGACTGGCCGCGCGCGTCGTTGTGCGTCACCAGCGCCAGGTCGAGATTGCCGCGCTTGATGTGTTCGACCAGTCCCGGCGTCGGTTCGCAGATAACGGTCAGTTCGACATGCGGGTTGGAACGGGCAAACCGCGCCATGATCTCTGGCAGGAAGCGATCGGCATAATCGTCCGGGGTGCCGATGCGGATGGTGCCTTCGAGCCGGCGGTCGTCGAAGGCGGCCAGTGTTTCCTTGTTGAGATAGAGCAGCCGCCTTGCGTAGGAGAGCAGTCTGTCGCCTTCCTCGGTCAGCCTGTTGGTGCGGCCGTCTTTTTCGAACAGCGGCTTGCCGATCCGTTCCTCCAGCCGCCGCATCTGCATCGACACCGCAGACTGGGTCCGATGCACCGCTTCCGCCGCGCGGGTAAAGCTGCCGGTGTCGACAATCGAGATGAAGGTCTGCAACTGATCGAGATCGAGCGGCGCTTTCATTGGCCTAATCCATCATTGATGCTGATGCTAAAGATTAGAAACATTCGTTGGATTAATCAATCGGGCCATGGCAAATTCCGATTGTCCACATGAAGCGAATGCATGTCGCCCAAAAGTGGGCACCGGTTTTGGGGCGACGACATGCATCATCTTAGATGAATCGAAGCCGGAACGGCCGCTGTCGCCAGCGCCCGATCGACCGGTTTCGCCCGTTCGAATGTGAAGGAGACCGACATGGCTACGTTTGATTTCGCTACCGAGACCTCGCGCATCACCTCGCGTCCGGCCGTTGCGACGCGCGTGGCCAATGCCGCTGCCAATGTTTACCGCGCCTGGAGAAACCGCCGCGCCTTTTATCCCCTCGGCGAGATGTCGGATGCCGAGCTCGCCGACATCGGCCTGACCCGCGCCGACCTGCACGTCGCTGTCGGTGTACCCTTTGGCCGCGATCCGACAGAAAGGCTTCGCGTCATCGCGGTCGAGCGCGCCGAAACGATCGAGGATATTGCCCGCAAGGTGGTGTGATCGCATAAATTCGCGATTTTGGTCGCATTGAACCTTTTTGAGGCACGACGCCACCAAGTTACGCAGGCTCCCCACTCCCTGCCGGATCCCCCCGGCCAGCCTGCGCGCTGCCCGGTCCTCCCAGGACCGGGCTTTCTTTTTGGGCGGCACTGATGATTGGTTGCGGTGTCTGGTCTAGCGCCGGCCCATGCCCTGCTTGAACTGGTCGAAGATCGACTCCATGCCTTTCTGGTAGTCGTCGCGCTGCTGGGCGCCTGTCTCGAACATCTTGCCGAACAGGTCGTCGAACGGATTTCTCGGCCTGCCGCTCGGATTGGCCTGCGGCTGCGGCGCCTGAGGTTGCTGCGGCGCCTGACGCGGCTGAGACTGTTGTGCACCACCGCCGAACATGTCCTGCAGTACTTTGCCGAGCGGATTGTCACCATAAGGGTTCTGTGTTTGCTGGGGTTGGTTCTGCGGCTGCTGCGGCTGTGGTGCACCGCCGCCGAACATATCCTGCAGCACCTTGCCGAGCGGATTGTCACCATAAGGGTTCTGCGTCTGCTGCGGCTGGCTTTGCGGCTGCTGCCCGCCGCCGAACATGTCCTGCAACACCTTGCCGAGCGGGTTGTCGCCGTAAGGGCTCTGCGTCTGTTGCGGCTGCTGCCCGCCGAACATGTCCTGCAGCACCTTGCCGAGCGGGTTATCCGTGGGGCCTGCAGGCTGAGGGGCCGGCGCCTGGCCGCCGCCGCCCGCCTGCCGCATCATCTGCTCGATGAGCTCGCCGAGCGGATTGCCGCCGCCTGCCGCATGCATCTGCCCGCCTAACTGGTTGGTGGTCTGCTTGAACAGCCCGCCCATCATCATCGAGGCGATTGCCGGCAGCATCTGCTGCAACACCTGCTGGCTGACGCCGCTCGCCTGCGCGGCCTGGTTGGCGACGGCCCGCGACAGGTCCTTCGAGCCGAACAAATGGCCGAGAATGCCGTTGCCTTCATCGAGGCCCTGCGGCGAGAAGGCCCGGCTTGCATCCTCGAAATATTTGGCGTGCTGGCCGCTTGCCATCGCCGTCATGAAGGAGCCGAGCCCATAAGGGTCCGCCGTGTTGCGCTTCAGCCCCTGCGAAAAGGCCGGCAGCAGCGCCGCGACCGCCGCCTGCGTCTGCTGCTGCGAAAGCCCGAACTGCTGGGCCAGCGCCTGCATGCCGTTGCCGTTCTGGGCCTGTGCCAGAATATCGAACAATGAAGGCATCGTTTTCTCCTCCGGGAAAATCCTCGTTGGAGAAGCCTAATTCGTTTCCATCACTGATTGAAGCGAATTTGCCGGACCATCGGCCAAGCGGATAGCGAAGCGTTAATACGCGTATTCCATGAACACCGGCTCGATCGAGCCGCCCCAGCGTGTGTGGTAGGCCGAGACCATCTCTTCGGCGCTGGTGGTGCCACGCGCGACGACCTCGTCCAGCGTGTTGAGGAACGAGGTCTCGTCATAGCCGTCGCGGTTCTTGCGGCCGCGGTTCTTCAGTCCCATGCGCGAGATGACGAGCACGTCGCGGGCGATCTCGCGCAATGTCGTGTTGCGGAACGGCGCCGAAATGCCCTGTTCCGGCACCGCGTTGCGCATTGCCAGCACTTCGTCATAGCTCCAGCTCGAGGTCAGCGCCTCGGCGGCGTCGAGCGCAGCCGCATCGTAGAGCAGCCCAACCCAGAAGGCCGGCAGCGCGCAGATGCGCCGCCACGGCCCGCCATCGGCGCCGCGCATTTCGAGAAAGCGCTTCAGCCGCACGTCCGGGAACAGCGTCGACAGATGGTTCGCCCAGTCGCCCATCGTCGGCAGCCCGTCCGGCAGTTCGTTGCGGGCGGCGCCCGCCATGAACTGGCGGAAGGTGATGTGCGTCATGTCGTGGTATTGGCCGTCGCGGATGACGAAATACATCGGCACGTCGAGCGCCCATTCGACATAATCGGCAAAGCCGAAATCGGGCGAGAAGCAGAATTCGAGCAGGCCGGAGCGCTGATTGTCGGTGTCGCGCCAGATCTCGCCGCGCCAGCTCTGCAAGCCGTTCGGCCGGCTTTCGGTGAAGGGCGAGTTGGCAAACAGCGCCGTCGACAGCGGCTGCAGCTTCAGCGACACCTGCATCTTGCGGCGCATGTCGGCTTCGCTCTCGAAGTCGAGATTCACCTGGATCGTGCAGGTCCGGTACATCATGTCGAGGCCCTTGGTGCCGACCTTGGGCATGTAGCGGGTCATGATCTCGTAGCGCGATTTCGGCATTTTCGGCGTCTCGGCCAGCGACCATTTCGGGCTGCCGCCAAGGCCGAGAAAACGAATGCCCATCGGTTCGGCGATCTCGCGTACCTGCGCCAGATGCGCATTGCCTTCGCGGCAGGTCTGGTGAATCGTCTCCAGCGGCGCGCCGGACAGTTCGAATTGGCCGCCTGGCTCCAGCGAGATCGCGCCCTGGCCGGTCGGCTCGACCAGGCCGATGATGCGGCCGGCATCCATGATCGGGTCCCAGCCGAGTTTGTCCTGCATGCCTTCGAGGATGGCGCGGATGCCGCGCTCGCCGCCATAGGGCACCGGGGCATTGCCGTCGACATAGAACGGGAATTTCTCATGCTCGGTGCCGATGCGCCATTTGTCGCGCGGCTTGTTGCCTTCGGCCAGGTGCTCGACGAGTTCGTCGACGCCTTCGATCGGCCGGAAATCGGTAGTATCGCGCGCCATAATAGCCCTCCGCACACGACCCCGAAAACCGGCTTCGATTTTCGGAAAGGATCATGTGCCCAATCAATATGCTACAGCGTCCTTTGCGCGCCCGAAAGGACGCGCGGCCACTGCCGGCGCTAGATGGACGAAATGTCAGTAGCCGATCAAGCGAAAAATCCTGAGCCAGAGGGTAACTGGAATTGATCACCAATCGCCGATTGTCGCCTGGATCAGCGCCAGTGCCGCCACCGCCGCCGTATCCGCTCGCAGGATGCGCGGCCCGAGCGGAATGGCGGTAACGAAGGGCAGCGCTCTCAGCATCTTGCGTTCCTCGTCGGAAAAGCCGCCCTCCGGCCCGACCAGCAGACCGAGCTTTCTCTCCCGCACCGCCTGCAATGCCCGCAGGGGATTGTTGGTCGATGCATGCTCGTCGCAGAAGATCAGCCGCCGCTCGCGGTCCCAGCCCGCCAGCAGGCGCTCGAATTTTTCCGCTTCGCGCAGCTCCGGCACCGCCAATATGCCGCATTGTTCGGCCGCCTCGACGACATTGGCGCGCAGGCGCTCGATGCCGGGTTTTGCCACCTGCGTATGCTGGGTGATGACCGGCTGCAGGATGCCGGCGCCCATCTCCACCGCCTTTTGCACGAGGTAGTCGAGCCGTCCTTGCTTCAGCGGCGCGAAGCAATAGACGAGATCGGACAGCGGCGGCTGCGACCGCTGCAATGCCAACACCTTCAGGCGTACAGCTTTCTTCGATTTTGCCGCGATCGCCGCCGACCATTCGCCGTCGCGGCCGTTGAAGACCAGAATTTCGGCGCCTTCGCCGAGCCGCAGCACGTGCGAGAGATAATGGCTCTGCTGCGGGCCGATGTCGAACTCGATGTCCGGTCCAAGCCCGTCCGGCACGAACAGCCGCTGCATCTTGTAATTGGCGCGCATCGCCGAGGAATGCGGCAACGTCACCCTCGGCGTCAAGCCTCGGCGGAAGGATGCCAGACAGGCTCGTAGCCTTTCTGCAGCACCGAAACAGTTGTCGCTGGCGTGAGCAGGCCGATTGGACTGTCGGTAAAACCGCCGAACCCCACCGGTTCGCCATAACCGCCGAAACTCCAGGGCAGCGCGGCGCCATCAAACAGGGCGTACGCCCTTTTTCCTGACGAGATCATCGTGCCGCCCGGCAGGTCCGCAAGCGCTTCCGCTTCCAGTCTCGTCGCCCGCCCGCCCGATGCCAGGCGCTCCTTGTGCAGGCGCTTGTCGAGCTGCGGCGCGCGTGGCTCGGCAATGCCGAAGGCGTCGCCGAAACGCCGGACAAAATCCCTGGCCCGCTCGCGCCGGCAGAAGAAGCAGGGACGGTGGCCGGCGGCAAGTGCCGTCACCTCGTCGAGGAAAAACAGCTCGGTCCAGCCGGCCTTGCCGCCAGCCCGGTTGCGCCCCATCGGCTCGCGCCGCACGTTGCCGAATTCGCAGACGCAGATGATCCAGGCTTGCAGCGCCCAGCGCTTCTTCAACAGCGTTCTCGTCTCGGGGTCGTGAATGATGCCGCGATTGCCCATGAACAGGCCGCGCTCCGGCACGGCATGGATGGCGCCGAACGGGTCGACCCGGTTTTGCAGTGGCATAGGCGTTCCCTGTTGGCTGCAATGCTGGTGCCATGATATCGCTCGTTGCATCAATTTCATGTCAGCAGGTTTCGATGCGGGTCTTGGTTGTCCAGAACTTCGACAATGAGGGCCTTGGCCAGATCGGCGCGGCCCTTGTCGAGGCGGGCGCCGATATCGACCTGCGCCGTCCCTACCGCGGCGACGCGCTGCCGCAAGATAGCGGCGGGCATGACGCCATGGTGGTGCTCGGCGGCGCCCAGAATGCGCTGGAGGACGAGCTCTGTCCTTATTTTCCGGGTCTGCTCGATCTGACACGCGACTTTGCCGAGAGGGATCGCGCGGTGCTTGGTATCTGCCTCGGCAGCCAGTTGGTCGCGCGCGCCTTTGGCGGCGAGAACCAGATCGGCGGCGCGTCGGAGTTCGGCTGGCACGAGGTCGCGCTCACCGCGGCGGCGCAGGCCGATCCGGTGCTCGCCGCCTTGCCTGAAAAATTCCCGATCTTCGAATGGCACGACGACACCTTTGTCTTGCCCGAGACTGCCGTGCGGCTGGCCGGCAATGCCGTGGCCGAGAACCAGGCGTTCCGCATCGGCCGCGCCGTCTATGGCTTTCAGTTTCATTTCGAGGCGGACCGGCCGATGGTTCGCGACTGGAGCACGTCCTTCGCACCGCTGATCGCCGAACGCCATCCGGATTGGGCCGTCCGGCTCGACGACGAAATGGCCCGCAACGGACCGCAAGCCGATGCCGCCGGCCTGGCCATCGCCCGCGCCTGGGTGGCGACGATCTGACGGCCCATATAGTCAACGTATTTGGCGACGTTGCATATTTGGCACGCGGCGGCAAATCCGCCGGGGATAACGCGTTTCATCCTTGGCCTGTGTCTGTCCGCCAGCCTAAAAGGCGCCCGCTCTGCATCTTCAGTGCAACCGCGATGAACCTTTCCTGTGACCCGCGCGACACACCGCCGATACAGAACATGCCTAGAAGCGCGAAACCGTCAGACATTTGCGACGTATTTCGCGTTTCAACGCATTGGTAACCCGCTCGTGCATAGATGCAGGAAGCTCAACAAGAGATGACGTCCGTGAAAGCAGCCTTTTTGTCCTTTGTCATGTTGTCGGCCATCGTCTTGTGCGGCCTCGGCATTTATTCCGCCGACGCGGCCAACGACCACAATGCCGTCGACGGCTACGGCGTCACCGCCGCGCTTCGCTAGCCTCTCTGCTCATAATCCCACGCCTTCCCTACGCCCGCTCACCCGTCACTGTCAGGATATGCTTGTCAGCGCCGTCCACGACGAGCGCGGTGAGGTTTCCCGATTGCCAGGCGAGGGTGTCGACGTTGACGCGGTTGCCGGTGATCTCGGGTTTGGGCACCGGCGTATGGCCGTGCACCACGATCTTGGGATGAAGACCGGCGTGGTCGTGGAAGACCTCGCGGATCCAGATCAGGTCCTGCCGGCTCTGGCTTTCCAGCGCAACGCCGGGCCGGATGCCGGCATGGCAGAAGAAGAAGTCGCCGAAGGTCACCGAAAAGGGCAGCGAGCGCAGGAACTCGACATGGTTCTGCGGCACCGCCTCGACCAGTGCGGCGTGGCCTTGCCGCAATGCCGCATCGGCCCGGCCAAACCAGGCGCTGCCCCCACCGAGCGACACGCCATAGGATAGCGCCGTCTGGATGCCGCCATAGCGCATGAACAGCCCGTCCGGATCGGGGACATCGAGAAAATCGAGGAAGCCGAGATCATGATTTCCGGCCAGCATCAGGTGACGCGGATCGCGTCTTTGCGCGTCGATCAGGAAATCGATGACGCCCCTGGAGTCCGGGCCGCGATCGACATAGTCGCCGAGATGGATCACGCGCCAATCGGCCGACGGCCTTTGACCGAGCTCCGCCTCGATCCGCCGGTGCATGGCGGTCAGCAAATCGAGCCGGCCGTGCACATCGCCGATCGCGTAAAGGCGCATGCCTTGCGGTCCGCGCGCCTCGTAGAAACTGATGCCGGGCTCCGTCAATGCCTGCGTCGCCTCCGTGGTCATGCCGTCACGGGACTTTAGCGCCGAAGCTGATCCTTGCCCATGTCGGTGACCAGACGCTTTCCGCACAGCGCCAGCGTTATGTCCATCTCCTTGCGGATGATTTCCAGCGCCTTGGTAACCCCTTCCCTGCCGAGCGCGCCGAGGCCGTACAGGAAAGGCCGACCGATATAGGTGCCCTTGGCGCCAAGGCACAGTGCTTTGAGCACGTCCTGGCCGGAACGGATGCCGCCGTCCATATGCACCTCGATCGTGTCGCCGACGGCGTCGGCGATCTCTTCCAGCGCCATGATCGACGACGAGGCGCCGTCGAGCTGGCGGCCGCCATGGTTGGAAACGATGATCGCGTCGGCGCCCGTTCTGGCGGCCATCAGCGCATCTTCCTTGTCGAGTATGCCTTTCAGGATCAGCTTGCCGCCCCAGCGCTCCTTGATCCAGGCGACGTCCTTCCACGACAGATGTGGATCGAACTGCTCCTTCGTCCAGGACGACAGCGAGGCGAGGTCGCCGACGCCCTTGGCATGGCCGACGATGTTGCGGAAGCTCCGGCGCTTGGTGCCGGCCATGCCGACGCACCAGCGCGGCCTTGTCGCCATCTGCCAGAGGTGCTTCGGCGTCATTCGCGGCGGCGCCGAAAGCCCGTTGCGGATATCCTTGTGGCGCTGACCGAGGATCTGCAGGTCGAGCGTCAGCACCAGCGCCGAACATTTCGCCGCTTTTGCGCGATCGATCAAATCGAAGACGAAGTCCTTGTCGCGCAGCACATACAGCTGGAACCAGAACGGCTTCCTGGTCACCGACGCGACATCCTCGATCGAGCAGATGCTCATTGTCGACAGCGTGAACGGCACACCGAATTCTTCCGCAGCCTGCGCCGCCAGCATCTCGCCGTCCGGATGCTGCATGCCGGTCATGCCGGTCGGCGCCAGCGCCACCGGCATCGTCACCTTCTCGCCGATCATGGTCGATTCCAGCGAGCGGTTGTCCATGTCGACAAGCACGCGCTGGCGGAACTTGATCTTCTGGAAATCTTCCTCGTTGGCCCGGTAGGTGCTTTCGGTCCAGGCGCCGGAATCGGCGTAGTCGAAGAACATCTTCGGCACGCGGCGGCGCGCTAGGTCCTTGAGGTCGGCGATGGTGAGAATGCTGCTCATGGATCTTTTTTTCCGCTGGTTCTTCGCTGGTTCGTCGTTGAATTTTCTGGGCGGGGCCTACGGCTGTTTTCTTGCCGCCTCACCGTCACCGGGCTCGGAGCGCTGCCTGAGCCTCAGCCGCGACACGCGCTGCCAGTCGCCGCTGCGCTCGGCCTCGGCCATCGACCGTTCGACGTAGGAGATGTGGTCCATCGCCGCCTGCCGCGCCGCGGCCGGATCGCCGGCCTTGACCGCCGCATAGATTGCCCGGTGCTGCGAAAGCAGCGCCTCGCGCGCGCCCGGCACGTTGAACACCAGCCGCCGGTTCTGGAACACGCCTTCCGACAGCAGCCGATAACAGGAGCGCAGCGTGTGCAGCAGGATGATGTTGTGCGCGCATTCGCAGATCGCGTGATGGAACTCGATGTCGATTTCCGCCTCATCGTCGAAATTGCCGGTCCGGTGCGCCTCGTCCATACGTGCCATGATGCGGTCGAGCAGCGCCAGATCGTCCGATGTGGCACGCCGCGCCGCATATTCCGCCGCCACCGCCTCGATCTCGCGGCGGTACTCCAGATAGTCGGTCACCGCCTTGCGATGCATCGAGATCAGGTCGGTCACCGGCTTGGTGAACAGCTGGCCGATGACATCGGCGACATGGGTGCCGCCGCCTGGCCGTGTCGTCAACAGCCCGCGCCCTTCCAAGGCTTTCAAGGCATCGCGCAGGATCGGCCGCGACACCTCGAACTGGCGCGCCAGTTCGCGCTCGCCCGGCAGCCGGTCGCCGGTGCGCAGGACGCCTTCGAGGATCAGGCTCTCGATCTGCTGCACCACCTCGTCGGCGGTGCGCGAATGCTCGATCCGGGAGAAAATGTCGCTCAAACGGGATGCCTGGGGGTTGAACCGATGTCGCGCAAGATAAAGCCGGCGTCGCCAACTGGTCAAATTATTTATCCAATTCGCCGGGGCCGGGTCCGTTTCACAGCCGCGGCGCCATATCATCTTCAGCTAAATTGGGCGTTTGCGTCCCCTGGCGATTGCCTCTAGAGGGACATCATTGCCAAAGGGCTCACAGAAGCCCGGGGGACCAGCCGTGCCAGACGCCGACCCTTCCAACCTCGAATTCCAGCTGCGCGCCAAAGCCGTGGGCGGCACCGTCATGGGCTTTCCGGCGCATGAAGGTCGGCCGGGCGCGCTCGGCGAGGTCCACGCCCGGCCGCAGCCGCTGGTCGAAAAGCCGCGCGTGCTGGTGCAGCTTTCCTTCATGACCGAAGCTGGATCCGGGATCGATCAGGCCGTGCTTTCCGAATTGTCGCGACGCCTCGGCATCGCCGCGCCCGACCCTCACGCCCGCCACCACGCGATGAAATGGGGCAAGGGCTCGCTGCGCTGGGAACGCCACACGGAATTCTCGACCTATCTCTGGGAAGGCCCGCTCGCCGAAAACGGCAGGGGGCAAGAAGACACACCCTTCGGCAACGGGTTTTCGCCGCCGGGCACGGTGATTTCCGGCATCAGGCTGGAGATCCGCAAATGGACGCCGGCGAACGAAAAACTGATCGCCGGCTTCGATCCGACCAGCCTGTGCTATTCGCTGGTCGAGCGCGGCAACGCGGCCATCGTCACCGATTTCCGTCAGGATGGCGACGGCTTGACCCGCATGCTGGTGCTCGACCGCGGCCTGACCCCGGCGCGCACCGGGGCACTGTCGCAGCGGCTGATCGACATCGAGACCTACCGCACGCTGGCCATGCTTGGGCTGCCGCTGGCCCTGACGCTGTCCGGTCGCGCCCGCCGCATCGAAGACAGGCTGGCCCAGACCACGTTGGAAATGAAGGTCGCCGAGACCCGCGACAGCCAGACGCTACTTGCCGACTTGACCGAACTGGCCGCCGAGCTGGAGGCCGATGCCGCCTCCAGCCTCTACCGCTTCGGCGCCAGCCGCGCCTATGACGGCATCGTGCGCGAACGGCTGGAGGCGCTCGACGAAGAGGCGGTGCCCGGCTACGACACCTGGGGCGGTTTTCTGCAGCGCCGCGTGGCGCCGGCGATGCGTACCTGCCGTTCGGTCGAGGAGCGTCAGGCCAACCTGTCGACGAAGCTCACCCGTGCCACCACACTGCTGCGCACCTGGGTCGACGTCGAGGTCGAGAAGCAGAACCGCGATCTTTTGGCGTCGATGAACAATCGCGCCCGCCTGCAATTGCGGCTGCAGCAGACGGTGGAGGGGCTCTCGGTCGCCGCGGTTTCCTACTATGTCGTCGGCCTCATCGGCTACGTCGCCAAGGGCGCCTCGATCTTCGGCCATGCCTTCGCGCCGGAAATGGTCACCGCCGCCTCGGTGCCGCTCGCCGTCGTGCTCGTCTGGTGGGGCGTGCGCCGCGTCCGCCGCATGCACTCCGAACCAGGCAAGCAGCCGGGCGAGTAATGTGGGGCGCAGCGGCAGATTGCCGCTGCGGAAGGCTGTCCCGGCCATAGGCCTCTCATCGCGGCCAACGCGGCATTTGCAAGCGACCACTGTCGCTGGTAAAAGATTTTTACCAGTCGATCGAAGGAGGCTGTCGATGTCCGGCCTTGCCATGCCGAAACCAGACGACGCCACGATGCGCCGGCGCGACGAGATCGTCGCCGATATGCGCATCATGGTGCCGGGCGAGGGCGTCGTCGACGCCGCCAATGCCATGCGCGCCTTCGAGAGCGACGGGCTCACCGCCTACCGGCAATTGCCGCTCGTCGTGGTACTGCCGCAAACCGTGGCCCAGGTCTCGCGGGTGCTGAAATATTGCAGCGACCGCAACATCCGCGTCGTGCCGCGCGGCTCCGGCACCTCGCTCTCCGGCGGCGCGCTGCCGCTCGAAGACGCGGTGCTGCTGGTAATGAGCCGCTTCAACCGCATCCTCGAGATCGATTTTCAGAACCGCGTCGTCGTCGCCCAGCCCGGCGTCACCAATCTCGGCATCACCACCGCCGTCGAGCAGGAGGGTTTTTATTACGCCCCCGATCCATCCTCCCAGATCGCCTGCTCGATCGGCGGCAATGTCGCGGAAAATTCCGGCGGCGTGCACTGCCTGAAATACGGTCTCACCGCCAACAATGTGCTCGGCATCGAGATGGTGCTGATGAATGGCGAGGTGGTGCGCCTCGGCGGCAGCCATCTCGACGCGGAAGGCTACGACCTGCTCGGCGTCATGACCGGCTCCGAAGGACTGCTCGGCGTCGTAACCGAGGTCACCGTGCGTATCCTGAAGAAGCCGGAGACGGCGCGTGCCCTGCTGATCGGTTTCGCGACCAGCGAGCAGGCCGGCCAATGCGTTGCCGACATCATCGGCGCCGGCATCATTCCGGGCGGCATGGAGATGATGGACCGCCCGGCCATCCACGCCGCCGAGGATTTCGTCCAGGCCGGCTATCCCTTGGATGTCGAGGCGCTGCTGATCGTCGAACTCGACGGGCCGGGGGTAGAGGTCGATCATCTGATCGGCCTGGTCGAGGCCATCGCCTATAGGAACGGCTCGACCACATGCCGCATTTCGCAATCGGAGCAGGAGCGGCTGAGCTTCTGGGCCGGCCGCAAGGCGGCGTTCCCGGCGGTCGGCCGCATCTCGCCCGACTACTACTGCATGGATGGCACCATCCCGCGCAAGGAACTGCCGCGCGTGCTCGCCGGCATGCGCGAGCTGTCGGAGAAATACGGGCTCGGCGTCGCCAATGTCTTCCACGCCGGCGACGGCAATCTGCACCCGCTCATCCTCTATGACGCCAACGTGCCGGGCGAACTCGACAAGGCGGAGAGTTTCGGCGCTGACATATTGCGGCTCTGCGTCAAGGTCGGTGGCGTGCTGACCGGCGAGCACGGGGTCGGCGTCGAGAAGCGCGATCTGATGCCGGAAATGTTCAACCAGATCGACCTCGACCAGCAGATGCGCGTCAAATGCGCCTTCGACCCCAACCATCTTTTGAATCCCGGCAAGGTCTTCCCGCAATTGAGGCGATGCGCCGAGCTCGGGCGGATGCACGTGCATCGCGGGCAAGTGGCGTTTCCGGACATTCCGAGGTTTTGAGTGCGTATGTTAGCGCTTGAACACCCCCCTCTGTCCTGCCGGACATCTCCCCCTCAAGGGGGGAGATTGGCAGCTTGCAGGCCTCAGCCTTCTTTCAATATTGACGATTGGCGAAGCCAGACGCGACGTCCGATCTCCCCCCTTGAGGGGGAGATGTCCGGCAGGACAGAGGGGGGCGCGAAGGAACGCGACGTTCCCGCATTTGCAAATGCCGCGTCCGTCCCATGACCACCTTCACCCCGTCCACAGCCGCGGAAACCCTATCCACAATCGCTTGGGCAGCCGCGGAAGACTCGCCGCTCGAAATCATCGGCCATGGTTCCAAGCGCGGTATCGGCCGGCGGCAGCAGAGTGAGCATACGCTCGACCTTTCCAGACTCTCCGGCGTCATGCTTTACGAGCCGGCCGAACTGGTGCTGTCGGCAAAAGCCGGCACGCCGCTGGCCGAAATCGAAAGCCTGCTTGCCGAAAACGGCCAGCAACTTGCCTTCGAACCGATGGATTACGGCCCGCTGCTCGGCGGTGGGCCAGCGCGAGGCACGATCGGCGGCGCACTCGCCGCGAACCTTTCCGGCCCGCGCCGGCTGAAGGTGGGTGCTGCGCGCGACCATATCCTCGGCATAGCGGCCGTTTCCGGGCGCGGCGAGGCCTTCAAGTCGGGCGGCCGCGTCGTCAAGAACGTCACCGGCTATGATCTGTCCAAGCTGATGGCCAACAGCTGGGGCACGCTGGCGGTGCTCACCGACGTCACCTTCAAGGTGCTGCCTGCTGCCGAGACCGAAGTCACGCTCGCCATCCGCGGCCTGCTCGACGATCACGCCGCCGCCGCCATGGCGCTGGCGCTGGGTTCCAGCGCCGAAGTGTCAAGTGCTGCCCATCTTCCCGAACGGGTCGCAGCTAGGGTCGCTGGCGGCAGTCTCGGCAGCGATGCCGCGACGCTGCTGCGCATCGAGGGCTTCGGCCCGTCGGTCGCTTACCGCATTGCCGCGCTGAAAGACCTGCTGAAAAACGCTGGCCCGCTGCAGGAGATTTCCGGTTCGGTCTCGTACTCGGTCTGGCGCGATGTCCGCGACTGCGCGCCGTTCGCCGATGGCAGCGAAAGGCCGGTGTGGCGCGTCTCGATGGCGCCGTCGCGGGGCCACCAGATGGTGCTGGCGCTGCGCATGCAGGCCCCGGTCGATGCCTTCTACGATTGGCAGGGCGGGCTGATCTGGCTGCGCATGCAGCAGGACGATCCCGAGGCTGGCCTGTTGCGCGGCCTGATCAGAAGACATGGCGGCGGCCATGCGACGCTGGTGCGCGCAACCCCTTCGCACCGCGCCGCCGTGCCGGTGTTCGAACCGCAAGCGCCGCAACTGGCAGCACTATCGGCGCGGCTGAAGGCCGAATTCGACCCGAAGAATATCCTCAATCCCGGCCGTATGGCCCCGGGCGCAGGCTCTGCTACTCTCGCCGCGGCAACCGAGGGAGGAGCACAATGAGCGATCCAGGCCAAAACGGTACGTCACGCCAGACCGACCGCTGGCTGGAGCCCGGCCCGACCAACGCGCTGGTCATCTACATCCTCTATCTCGCCGGCCTAGCCATCGGCGTCAGCGGCATTGTCGGCGTCGTCCTGGCCTATATCAATCGCGGCAAGGCCGGCGGCTTCGTCGAGAGCCATTACACATTCCTGATCCGCACCTTCTGGATCGGCCTGCTCTATGCACTGATCTCGGCGCTACTGATGATCGTGGTCATCGGTGTCGTGCTGATGGTTGCCGTCGCCGTCTGGTTCATCGCCCGCTGCATTCTCGGCCTGCAGGCGCTGCAGCGCGGCGAGGCGGTCAAGAACCCGGAAAGCTGGTTTCTGGGATTATGAGCATGATCCCCAAAAGTGGGTGCCGGTTTTGGGAAAAGATCATGCTCAAACGGTAAGGGTTCGTTTACGTGCAGACCAATTTCTCAGCTGCCCAGCTCGCCGATCCGCATGTCGCGGAATCGGAGAAGATCCTGCGCAAATGTGTGCATTGCGGCTTCTGCACCGCCACCTGCCCGACCTATGTGACGCTCGGCAACGAACTGGATTCGCCGCGCGGCCGGATTTATCTGATCAAGGACATGCTGGAAAACGGACGGCCGGCCGACAAGCAGATCGTCACCCATATCGACCGCTGCCTGTCCTGCCTCGCCTGCATGACCACCTGCCCGTCGGGCGTCAACTACATGCATCTGGTCGACCACGCCCGCGCCCATATCGAGGAGACCTACAAGCGTCCGCTGGCCGATCGCCTGACACGCGCCATGCTGGCCTTCGTGCTGCCCTATCCCTCGCGTTTCCGCGCGGCGCTCAAGCTGGCGAAGCTCGGCCAGCCATTCGCCGGCCTGTTTGAGAAAATCCAGGCATTGAAGCCTTTGGGCGCGATGTTGAAGCTGGCCCCGGCGTCGGTCCCGGCAGTCTCGCCGATGGCCTCGCCTGGCGTCCATGCCGGGCAGGGCGCGAAGAAAAATGGCCGCGTCGCCATCCTCACCGGCTGCGCGCAATCCGTGCTCGATCCCGGCATCAACGACACGACGATTTCGCTGCTGACCCGGCTTGGCGTTGAGGTCGTGGTGCCCGAGGGCGAGGGCTGCTGCGGCGCGCTGGTGCATCATATGGGGCGCGAGGACGCTGCCTTGGCGTCGGCCCGACGGAACGTCGACGCCTGGACGCGCGCCATCGAGCAGGGTGGACTCGACGCCATCGTCATCACCGCATCCGGGTGCGGCACCACCATCAAGGATTACGGCTTCATGCTGCGCCTCGATCCGGCCTATGCCGACAAGGCCGCGCGCGTGTCGGCGCTGGCCAGGGACATCACCGAATATCTGGCAAGCCTCGACCTGCCCGAGCCGGTTCGCAAGCCGGGCACGGTCGTCGCCTATCACTCCGCCTGCTCGATGCAGCACGGCCAGAAGATCACCCGCCAGCCGAAGGAGCTTCTGGCCAGAGCCGGCTTCGTCGTGCGCGAGCCGCGCGAAGGGCATTTGTGCTGCGGTTCCGCCGGCACCTACAACATCCTGCAGCCCGGGATTTCGGCAACGCTACGCGACCGCAAGGTCAGGAATATCGAGGCGACCGGTGCCGAAATCGTCGCCACCGGCAATATCGGCTGCATCACCCAGATCGCTTCTGCCGCCAAGCTGCCGGTGGTGCATACGATAAAGCTGCTCGACTGGGCCTATGGTGGGCCGAGGCCGGAAGGCGTTCGCGAAGAGAGGGCGGTTGTCGCGGCCGAGTGATGCGCCAGTCGCCTACTCCGCCGCCAGCCGGTCTGCCGTGCCGTAGGTGGCCTGGTAGCGGGCGCGCTGGCGGCTGAGCGCTACCATCGTGTTGCGCAGCAGGATCGCCACCGTGATCGGGCCGACGCCGCCCGGCACCGGCGTGATCCACGACGCGACATGCCTGACGCTCTCGGCATCGACGTCGCCGACGATGCGGCTCTCGCCGTCCGGCCCGATTTCCGAATTGATGCCGATGTCGATGACGGCGGCGCCCGGCTTGACCATGTCGGCCTTGATCAGCCGCGGTTTGCCGACCGCGACGAACAGTGCGTCGGCGCGGCGTGCGTGTGCCGCCACCGAACGCGTCATGTGGTGACAGACGGTCACCGTCGCGCCTTCGCTCATCAAAAGGAACGCGATCGGCTTGCCGACGATCTCGGAATGGCCGACGACCACCACCTCGAGCCCCTTGAGGTCGAGGCCGGTTTCCCTGAGCAGTTCGACCGAAGCGGCGGCGGTGCAGGGCGCCAGGTCGAGCTGGTTGTAGACGATGTTGCCGATCGAGGCCGGATGCATGCCCTCGACATCCTTGAGCGGATGCACCGCCGCCTGCAGCGTCTTGATCGGAATGTGCACCGGCACCGGCCGCTGGATGATGATGCCGGTGACGCGGGGGTCGGCATTAAGCCCGTGGATTGCCGCTTCCAGCTCGCCGGCGGTGATGTCGGCGCGAAAGCGCCTTTCCTCGAAGCCGATGCCGGCCAACCCGGCCTTGGCGCGCTGGTTGCGGACATAGACGTCGACCGCGGCGGTATCGCCGACGGTGACCGACACCAGCTTGGGCGGAAAGCCTTCGGCGGTGGCGATCGCCGCGTCCTCGCGCACGCCGGCGATGATGCGTTGGGCAACCGGGCCGCCTCTGAGATAGCGGCTGTCATCGGAAAGGGACATCGGGATGGGGCCTTTATCTGGATTTTAGCCGCCACATAGCAAAGCAACCGCGAAAAGGCAGCGCGAAAAGCGAACCGCCATGCCGGTCGCGCGACGTGCCGGCAAAATCTTCCCGTCAATTCCTGCTGGCGGAAACAAAAAGGGCAGCACGGCTTGCCGCGCTGCCCTTTCGTGACTGGCCGCATCCCCACACGGCCCGTCCCCCGTTATTCAATGCTCCCGAGGCTTCTGAGCAGAATCATCGGTGAGGTCAACCGCAGATTACATCACTACAACCGTCGTGCCAACATTGACCCGCTCGTAAAGGTCGACCACGTCCTCGTTGCGCATGCGGATGCAGCCCGACGACACCGCGCCGCCGATCGTCCAGGGCTGATTGGTGCCGTGGATACGGTACTCGGTCGAGCCGAGATAGAGCGCGCGTGCGCCGAGCGGGTTTTCCATGCCGCCGGCGAGATAGGTCGGCAGATAGCGGCCCTTGGCGGCTTCGCGGGCGATCATCACCGCCGGCGGCCGCCAATCCGGCCAGACGCGCTTGTTGGTGATCTTGTGGGTGCCGGACCATTCGAAGCCCGGCTTGCCGGTGCCGACGCCATAACGCCGCGCCTTACCGTTCTTCCCGACCAGATAGAGGAAATTCTCTCGCGTATCGATGACGATCGTGCCCGGCTTCTGCGGGCCGTCATAGGCGACTTCCTGCGGCAGATAGATCGGGTCGATCTGCGGCCGCATCACCATGCGCTTGGCCGGCGCCTGCACCGCTGCGGTGCGCAGCTGATCGGGTTCGGCCAGCCGCCGGTAGCGCCGTTGCGTCTGCGCCTCTTGCCGGCTCTGCCGCACGATGCCCGGCGCATGGCCGAGCTGCAGCACCCAGGGCGCCGAAAGATCTGGGCTGACCACCACCGGCGGCCTCTCGGCATAGCGGTCGTTGGCATTGGCGGCGCCGGCCGCAAGCACGGCCGCGGCGCCGAACAGTGGGAACAAGAATGTCTTCATCGCAACGCACCTTGATCGTCGAACATGCCGGGGTGCAAAGCCTCCCCGATTTCGCCGACATTGGGCGCGAAGCGGCAACCGAAACATGAATCGGAATGCGTAAAATGCCGATCTGTCAGTAAAGCTTTTGGTGTGGTTACCGCCCGGTTCAGGAATCTGGTAAAGCCGCGGTAAAGGCCGCGTCAAAACGCGTTAACGCCAAGACACGAACGGAATTCCGCCATGGATGAAAAGACAGGTCTGCTTGCCGGTCCCGACGGCATCGCCCGCTGCTTCTGGCACGGCAACCTGCCGGATTATCTGCACTACCACGACCACGAATGGGGCCGGCCGGTCGCCGACGACCGCCGGCTGTTCGAGAAGATCTGCCTCGAAGGTTTTCAGTCGGGCCTGTCCTGGCTGACCATATTGCGCAAGCGCGACAATTTCCGCGAGGCGTTTGCCGGCTTCGATGTCGACAAGATCGCCGCCTTCACCGACGCCGATGTCGAGCGCCTGCTCGGCAATGCCGGCATCATCCGTCACCGCGGCAAGATCGTTTCGACCATCAACAACGCCAAGCGCGCCCGCGAACTCATCGACGAGGCCGGCTCGCTGGCCGCCTGGTTCTGGAAGTTCGAACCCGGCCACGACGAGCGGCCCGAGATCGTCGACCTCGCGCATTTGCGCGCCAATCCGACGACGGCCGTCTCGGTCCGCATTTCGAAGGAGCTGAAGAAGCGCGGCTGGAGCTTTGTCGGCCCGACCACCGTCTACGCCTTCATGCAGGCGATGGGGCTGGTCAACGACCATCTCGAGGGCTGCGTCTGCCGCGAGCCGGTCGAGGCGGAACGGAAAGCGTTCAAGCGGCCGAAATAGCGGCTCAGGCGCCGCCGGCGCCGGCGAGGAAAAACCCGGCAAGGATGGCCGCCAGCGCGGCGAACACCGGATAGATCACCAGCAGTCCGGTCATCAGCACGTCGCGCATGGTCGGTCCGCTGCGCTGTTGCGCCGCGATCTCGAACGGTCCTGCGATTTGCTTCGTCTTCGGCGCATAACCATCGGCCGGCCGCAGCCGGACCGAGGCGTCGCGTGCGCCGCTATCGATGATGTCGAACTTCTGTAGCGTGGCCATGGCCCCGAACCCTTGTTTCGGCGTGCTTATCGGCCCGGATTGTGTCGGCACGATGCCGCGCGCATGGCGCAATTGTTTCAGCTTCTTTTTCGCCTTTCCTTCTCCCCTTGTGAGACCTTTGCATAGAAGCCGATTGGTGATTCTGTGATGATGGTCGAAGCAGGGAGATTCGGGATGGCGGA
>NZ_JAMYSZ010000024.1:0-105091 GCF_040322215.1 Mesorhizobium sp. M0184 | reverse complement strand
GCGAAAGCTCATCATCCTCGCAAACGCACTACTCAGGGACAATCGGACCTGGACACCATCTCTCCCTTGACCAACACGGATACTCCAGAGCGGCGGAACGGGGAGTTCCGAAAGCCCGGTTTTGCGCCGGATGCTCTAAGCGAATGTTAATCACCCTGGCCCAGCATGCCGGCGAAGACTGTGTCGACCGGCACGGAGCGCTCGACTGGCAAGCGACCTATCCCTGACCACCAAGGAGCCGCGCAAAACGTGGAGCGCCGCCGCTCGCCTGTTTGCCTGGTTCTCTTCGCCGATGAAATTGGAACCGGAATCTGTCCGCGCCCGGCTTCTCGACACCACCTTCGACCGCAAATTCGCGGTCCTGTTCGGCACCATCAGCGTTCTGTTGGTTGCGGTCAGCGCCGCTCTTGCCACCGGGGATTGGTGGCCCTACGCCTGGATTGCCGCCGACCTGATGCTTTTCACCGTCCGCGTTCTGCTGATGCGGGAATGCGAGCAGGCCCGCAGGCGCGGCTCGAAAGGGCCGCTGGCGGGCCTGATGGCAGCCAGCGGCGTCTGGTCGGTCGTTTTCGGCCTCGGCTGCTATGGCTGTGTTGCCAGCGGGAATATGGCGCTTTCCGTACTTGCCGCCTTGAATGTCGCAGGCGTCGTCGGCGTGGTGTCGTCACGCAATGCGGCGACCCCGCGCTTCGCCATATTCGTCATGTTGGCCGTAAGCCTGCCTTACGTGGTCGGTGCATTGTTTTCTGCGGCGCCCGGAATGCCGATCGTCGGAATTCAAACGCCGTTCTATGTGGCCGGCGTCATCATCGTGCTGCTTCAGAACCACGCAATCAATGCCCGCATGATCCGCGCCGAACTGGACAATCGCGACCTGGCCATCAAGGACGCGCTGACCGGCCTGCCAAACCGCATCTTCCTACAGGAGAAATTGCGCGACATGTGCCGCGACCTTGCGGCGCCGGCCGCCAATGGCGGCAAGCCGTTTGCAGTGCTCAGCATGGATCTCGACGGTTTCAAACAGGTCAACGACCGTTTTGGCCACGCCGTCGGCGACGTGCTGCTGCGCAAGGTGGCCGAACGATTGAAGCGCGGCTTCCGTCCGGGGGACGTGGTCTTCCGCATTGGCGGCGATGAATTTGTCATCCTTTTGCCCGCAACCTCGGAGATCGAGGCCACCTACCTGGCAAAGCGGGCCATCGAAAAGGTCTCGGTGCCTTTCGACCTCGGGGTCGGTTCCGCCATCCATGTCGGCTTGAGCGTCGGCAGCGCCTTCGCACCCGCCGACGGCGGCGATCCGGAAATCCTGCTCACCTGTTCCGACCATGCGCTCTACGAAGCCAAGCGCACCGGCAAGGGCCGTTACTGGGCGCCTGTGCGGGCTACCATCTGACGGTCGCAGCGACGGCTTCCGGCGACAGGCAGGGCGATCCGCTTCTCTCCTGCTCGGCCGCGCGCACCAGTGCCGTCACGCGCTTCAGCAAAGGTGCCGGCGTGCCGGCGTTTTCGGCCAAACGCAGGACCGCGCCTTGCAGTTCGCCGATCTCCGTCGGCCGGCGGCGCTGAAGGTCATCCCACATCGACGAACGCGCGGCAGGGTCGATGGCAAGCATCCGCCGCGCCAAGAACTTGAACAGCCAGTCGGGCAGGCGAAGCACTTTCGGCAGCAGCGCGGGACGCAGGCCGGCGATGCGAGCGGGTTCGATGCCTGCCGCCATCATTGCCGCCAATGCTTCGTCGATCTGGCCGGCCAGGATCAGCCGCCAGCGGCGATCGGCAAGCTCTGCCGCCAGCGGCAGGCCGGAAAGCGCCACCAGCGCGTTGTTGAGGTTGAGCAGCAGCTTGCCCCATAGCACCGCTTCGATGTCACCATGCGTGGCGACGGCAAAGCCCTCGACGTCGAGCAGTTCGTCAAGGCCTGTCGCGCCCTGTTCGATCATCACCTTGCCGCCGCTGGCGCGGTGCAGGCGAAGCGGCAATTCGCCCTCCGGCGATTGGACCACGTTGAACGGCACCATGCCCGCGAGCACCCGCCGGGCGGTGAGATGGGCTCGCAATTTATCGGCATTGTCGACGCCGTTCTGCAGACTGAGTACCACTGCATCCGGTCGGGCATGGGCCGCAATAAGCCCGGCCATGTCCTGCGTCGCGCCGCTCTTGACCGTTGCCAGGATGACATCGGCACCGGGGAATGCCGCGGCCGGATCGGCGGTGACCGACAATGCCTCCGGCTTGACGGATCGGTCGCGGCCATCACGGTCGGTGATGCGCAATCCACCTTTTTGCAGCGCCTTCTCGATGCGAGGCCGCGCCAGCAGAACCACCTTTCGCCCGGCAAGTATCAGGCAGCCGCCGGCGTAGCATCCGATACTGCCGGCACCGGCGATTACGATCGTCCTGCCATGCGTGATCATGCGATGGCCCTGTCCTGGTCGAGAGGCCTTGCCGCAATTATACGGCATGAAAACCATAATGTCGGCGGCATGGCTGGCCCTTATGTCTGGCCGTGACAGGCCTTGCGCTTTCGACTATCGCTTTTGCCCATGACACTGCCTACCGATCCGACCAGAAATCTGGCTGCTCTCATCCGCTGCGCTTCCGTGACGCCCGCCGAAGGCGGTGCGCTGAGCGCGCTGGAAGAAATGTTGAAGCCGCTCGGCTTTGCCGTCGAGCGCCCGGTGTTTTCCGAATCCGGCACACCTGACATAGAGAACCTTTACGCGCGGCGTTCCGGCAACGGCCCGCATATGATGTTTGCCGGCCATACCGATGTCGTGCCGGTGGGCGATGAAACAGCCTGGACGCACCCACCCTTTGGCGCCGAGATCGCCAATGGCGAGATGTTCGGCCGCGGCGCGGTCGACATGAAGGGCGGCATTGCTTGTTTCGTCGCGGCGGTAGCGCGACATATCGCGCAGAAGGGCGGCCCGAAGGGGTCGGTCTCGCTGCTGATAACCGGCGACGAGGAAGGGCCGGCGATCAACGGCACGACGAAACTGCTCGAATGGGCGGCCGCCAAGGGCGAGAAATGGGATGCCTCGATCGTCGGCGAGCCGACCAATCCCGACGCGCTCGGCGATATGATCAAGATCGGCCGGCGCGGCTCTCTATCGGGCACGGTCGTCGTCAACGGCCGCCAGGGCCACGCCGCCTATCCGCAGCTAGCCGACAACCCGGTGCGCGGCCTGGTGACGCTGGTCGACGCCTTGCTTCACCCCGTCTTCGACAACGGAACAAGGGATTTCCAGCCGACCAATCTTGAGGTGACCTCTATCGATGTCGGCAATCCTGCCACCAACGTCATCCCGGCGAAGGCGGCGGCTACCTTTAATATTCGCTTCAACGACACATGGACCGCAGAGACGATCCAGGCCGAGATCCACAACCGCCTCGACCGGGCGGCGAAACGCAAGAAATACCGCGCCGGCAAGAAGACGCCGGTCGACTACGAGATCGTCTGGCGCGACGGACCGAGCCACGTTTTCCTGACACGCGACGACAGGTTGATCGAGACGCTTGGCGGCTCGATCAAGGCGGTGACCGGCAGGAAGCCGGCGCTCTCCACCTCCGGCGGCACCTCCGATGCCCGCTTCATAAAGGATTATTGTCCGGTGGTCGAATTCGGACTGGTCGGCAAGACCATGCACATGGTCGACGAACGCGTGGCGATTGCCGACCTCGAGACGCTGACGCAGATTTATCTGCGCTTCGTTGAAGACTGGTTTGCGCAGGACATATCCTAGTGATGCTTTCAGCGGATGAAACCTACGCTTCGCTTGCCGGTGCCTGGCGGCTGATGCTCGGCAAGGCCGACGGATTTCGCCTGCTCGACCTTTCGGCGGACGGATTCTGGAACTCCTTTTTTGCCATCGTCGTCGCGGCGCCGGCACTGATCGTCGGCTGGGTCGGTATTGCCAACGAGATCGGCGATCCCAACGCATTCGTCGGCCGTTTCAGCATGTTGATCCGCCTGGCAACCGTCGATATCGGCGCCTGGGTGCTGCCGCTCATAGGCCTCGCCCTGGTGGCGCCGCGGGTCGGCGTCGGCGGCCGTTTCGTCCATTATGTCGTGGCCAGCAATTGGGCCTCGGCGATCATCGCCTGGATGATGCTGCCATCGGCGTTGATCCGGCTTTTCCTGACGTCGGCCAACGAAGTCTCCGGACTCGTGTCGCTGCTGTTGTTCGCGCTGTCGATGGTCTTGACCTGGCGGATGACCAACGTTGCGATCGGCAGGGGAGCGGCCGCCGGCAGCGCCGTTTTTGCCGGCATGTTCGTGGCGTCGCTGATCGTCCTGTTCGGACTGCAGGCGCTGCTCGGGATCAGCGTTCCGGATCAGCCAGGCGTCGGATAATCGACGCCGACGAGAAACAGCCCGTCGGGCGGCGCCACCTGACCGCAGGCCGCACGGTCGCGCGCCTCAAGCGCCGCCTTGAGGTCGGCAACAGTCCAGCCGCCTTCGCCGACACGTTTGAGCGAGCCGACCATCGAGCGCACCTGGTTGTGAAGGAAGGACCGCGCCGAAGCGCGGACTTCGATGAAATCGCCGGTGCGGCTGACATCCAGCCGGTCGAGCGTGCGGACGGGGCTGGTGGCTTGGCACTGGGTCGAGCGGAAGGTGGTGAAATCATGCCGGCCAAGCAGCACCTTTGCCGCTTCGTGCATGGCACCGGCATCGAGCTGCTTCGGTACCCACCAGATCTTGCCCTTGTCGAGCGCCGCCGGCGCGCGGCGATTGACGATGCGGTAGACGTAGTGGCGGCCGATTGCCGAGAAACGCGCATCGAAGCCATCCGGCACGACGGCGGCCTTCAGGATGGCGATGCGCACCTTGGCCGCCTGCAGATGCGCGTTGACGGCGTCGCGCACCTTGTCGCCGGGCCATGCCTTGATCAGATCGACATGCGCCACCTGAGCGGTCGCATGGACGCCGGCATCGGTGCGGCCGGCGGCGCGCAGCGAAACCTGCTCACCACAGAACTTCTCGATCGCCTGCTCGATCGCCTGCTGCACCGAAGGCTGGTTGGCCTGGCGCTGCCAGCCGGCGAAGAGACTGCCGTCATATTCGATGTCGAGGCGAAAACGCGGCATTCCCGGATCGAGGCGAAATCAGGCGGCGAGGGCTGAGCCGAAGGCCGAGGCGTAGACCAGCCTGCCGGTCTCCGGCGCCTCGCCCCAGGCAAGCGCCTGCAGGGCTTCGCCCTGATAGTCGCTGTCGAATTTCGCGGCACGGGCACGGCTGTAGCCGAAACGGCCATAATAGGCCGGATCGCCGAGCACCACGGCGAGCGTCTCGCCAGCAGCCTTCAGGCGGATATGAGCCTCGCGTACCAGGGCACCGCCGATGCCGGTGCCGTGGAACGACGGCTCGACCGCCAAAGGAGCCAAAGCCACCGCCGGGAAGCTCTTGCCGCCATTCTGCACGAAAAGCCGTGAAAACAGGATATGGCCGACCACTTGCCCGTCTTCGTCCGCCACCAGTTCGACGACGGCATCACCGCCGGTGACCAGCGCGTCGACCAGTCCGGCCTCCGTCTGCTGGCCGAATGCGTGTTCTTCGACAAGGCGGATCGCCTCGCGGTCCCGCGGCGTCGCCGCGCGTATGGACATCATGCTCATGACAATTTCATTCCTTTTTCGAGCTTGGCCCCGCGCAGAAACTCCTGCGCGGCAATGGGCCTTCCGCCCGCACGTTGAACTTCGACCAGCCTGATCGCGCCTGACCCGCAGGCGACCGTCAGTCGGTCATCGAGAATTCCTCCCGGTTCGCCGGCGCCTTGCGAGAGCGTCGAGCGAAGCAGTTTCAGCCGTTCCACGCGGCCGCCGATTTCGGCCTCACACCATGCACCGGGAAAGGGCGACAGGCCGCGAATCTGGTTGTGCACGTCGCCGGCAGGTCGCAGCCAGTCTATGCGAGTCTCCGATTTATCGATTTTCTTGGCGTAGGTCACCCCCACCTCCGCCTGCGTGGTAAATGTCAGCGTATTCCGCTCCAGCCGTTCGAGCGCTTGCACCATCAGCGCAGCACCGAGGACCATCAGCCGGTCGTGCAGATCGCCGGCCGTCATGTCGGGTCCAATGGGACATTTTTCAACCATTGCCACGGGGCCGGTGTCGAGGCCTTCCTCCATCCGCATCACCATCATGCCCGTTTCGGTATCGCCGGCCATGATAGCGCGCTGGACAGGGGCAGCGCCGCGCCAGCGCGGCAATAGCGATGCGTGACCGTTGAGGCAACCGAGCCGCGGTGCCTCGAGAATAGGTTTGGGCAGAAGCAATCCGTAGGCGACAACCACGGCGACATCGGCACGCAAGGCGCGGAACGCCTCCTGCTCCGCCTCGCTCTTCAGCGACACCGGCGACCGCACCTCGATGCCAAGCCGCTCCGCCTCGCGCTGCACCGGCGACGGCGTCAGTTCGAGCCCGCGCCGGCCGCCGGCGCGCGGCGGCTGCGTGTAGACGGCCGTCAACCCGTGCCCGGCCTCGGCAATCGCCCGCAGCGTCGGCACGGAGAATTCGGGCGTACCCATGAAGATGACACGCAGGGGCATTCGTCGACGCCTACCCCACCATCTTGCCCGGCGCCTTGTCCCTGGCGAGCTTCTTGAACTTCTTGACCACCATGTCGCGCTTCAGCTTGGAGATGTAATCGATGAACAGCACGCCGTTGAGGTGGTCGATTTCATGCTGCAGGCAGGTCGCCATCAGCCCCTCGGCCTCGATCTCCTGCAGCTTGCCGTCGCGATCGAGATATTTCACCCGCACCGCGGCGGGGCGCTCGACTTCGGCATAGTAATCGGGGATCGACAGGCAGCCTTCCTCATAGACCGAACGCTGGTCGGAGCTTTCAAGGATTTCGGGATTGATGAAGACGTGCGGAGCCGGCGTCTCGTCCTCTTTGGCCAGGTCGATCACCAGCATGCGCAAGGGTTCGCCAACCTGGATCGCTGCGAGGCCGATGCCGGGCGCGTCATACATGGTGTCCAGCATGTCGCCGGCCAGTTTGCGCAAATCCCCGTCGACACGCTCGACCGGTTTTGAAACCTGACGCAGGACGGGATCGGGAAGGATGATAAGCGGCTTGATCGACATGGCGTCTCACCTAAGACGTCGCAGGAAAAGCGTCAACCGGGGCGCCTCCGGGCCGTTCACGTTTTGATCTGTGCCGACGTTCCGAATCATCTATGCTGTCGGCATGAACGAACTGGCCACCATCCTGTCCGAACCTGTCGCCCGCCTCGGCGCCACCACGCTCACCCTCGGCCATGTCCTGGGTTTCGGTGCAATGCTGTTCCTCGGTCTGTTCGTGGCGTTGGTCATTGCGCTGTGGCGATCGGCCAAGGCGCGTGCGGCAGCGGCCGCGGAAGCCGCCGACCGTGCCCGCGACGCCGAGGCGCGGATGGCCGGCATTCTGCAATCCCAAGCGGAAATGCAGGGCCGCATGGGCGCCATCGCCGAAGTGTTCGGGGCGCGCCAGGCGGAACTGACACAGTCGATCGGCCAGCGCCTCGATGCCATGACCGGCCGCCTGGGCCAGACCATGACCGAGCAGACGAGATCGACGCATGAGAGCCTCGCCAAGCTGCAGGAACGGCTGGCGGTCATCGATATCGCGCAAGGCAACATCCAGTCGCTGGCCGGCCAGGTCGTGCAATTGCAGGCGATCCTTTCCAACAAGCAGACGCGCGGCGCCTTCGGCCAGTCGCGTATGGAAGCCATCGTCGCCGACGGATTGCCGCACGGCGCCTATGAATTCCAGGCGACCTTGTCGAATGGCAGCCGGCCCGACTGCCTGGTGAAGATGCCGAACGGCGCACCGTCGCTTGCCATCGATGCAAAGTTTCCGCTCGAGGCCTGGAATGCCATCCGGGCCGCCGAAGGCGCCGAACTGCAGAAGACCGCCGCACAGGCTTTCCGCCGCGACATCGAGGTGCATGTCCGCGATATTTCCGAAAAATACCTGATCCAGGGCGAGACGCAGGACACCGCCTTCATGTTCGTGCCTTCGGAATCGGTGTTCGCCGAAATCCACGAGAATTTCGAGGCCGTTGTCCAGAAGGCGCATCGCTCACGGATCGTCATCGTCTCGCCATCGCTTTTGATGCTGTCGATCCAGGTCATCCAGGCGATCCTCAAGGATGCCCGCATGCGCGAGCAGGCACACCTGATCCAGGGCGAGGTTATCCGGCTGATGGAAGACGTCTCCCGGCTCGACGAGCGGGTGCGCAAATTGCAGACGCATTTCGGCCAATCGGCCAAGGATATCGACGACATTCTGGTCTCGACATCGAAGGTGACCAGGCGCGGACAAAAGATCGAGGCGCTGGAGTTTGGCGTGCAGCCGGCGGAGGACACCGCTGGTTCGAATGGCAGCGGAGCAAAAGCGGAAAGCAGCCCGCGCGTCGCCGATTCGAAAACCGGGCAGTTGAGGCTAAGGGTCGTCGAAGGCGACGATTGAGAGCTGCGCCGGAACCGGAGGCTTCGCCCGGGTCTGGCGCTACTGCTCCTCGATGATGGTTGTGCCTTCGAATTCCGGCAGCCAATGCAGCGCCGAGCGGTGCCAGATCTGCTTTCTCGGCACCAGTTGCTCGCGCTGCCGTGCCGTGCCGACCCTGATACCGTAAACCTTCGGTCCCTCGCCCGCCGACGTGGCGTAGAGATGCGAGCCGCACTCACCGCAAAATGCCTGGGCGCGCTTGGCGCCGCTCGAACCGGTCTTGATGTAGATCTTCGGCGTGCCCTTGGTGATCCTGTAATTGTCCTCGGACGCCGGCACGGTGACGCGAAAGGCCGTTCCGGTTAGCTTCTGACAATCGATGCAGTGACAAATGGTGGTCTTTTCCGGATCGACTTCGGCCTCGTAAGTGATAGCGCCACAATGACACGCGCCGTCGATTTTCATCTTCGTTCCTCCTGGAGCTTTTGCCCGCAATCATAACCGGGACTGCCCGATGGCGCAGCCATTTTCCTCAGGCCGGTTCCCCTCCGGACGCCGCCAAGGCCTTGCTCCGGCGTTCCCAGGTGCCGGTGGTCTGCGGCTTGACGAACAGCCGCGTCACCTCCGGCATCTCCGCTTTCAGCCGCGTCTCGAGGCGCTCGACACAGGTCTCTATCTCCGGCGCCGACAAATGATCCTCGAACTCGATGCTCAAAGCGGCGACGATCTCCTGCGGACCCATATGCAGCGTCAGCACGCCATTTGCCCGTTGCACCGCCGGGTCCTGCTGGACGATGGCCAGCACCTCTGTTTGCACCTCGGGCGAGGCCGGCTCGCCGAGCAGCAGGCTCTTGCTTTCGCGCGCCAGGAAGATCGCGGTCCCGCCCAGGATGAGCGCGATGCCGATCGACGCGGCGCCGTCGAGCTTCGGCATGTCCAGCAGTTCCGCCGCCAATATGCCGGCGAAGGCGACAACGAGGCCGAGAAGTGCCGCGCTGTCCTCGAAGAGTACGGTGTAGACACTCGGATCCTTGCTGAGCTGCACCGCCTCGAGCCAGCCGTGGCTGCCTTTTTGGTGGCGGAATTCCTTCAGCGCCACCAGCCAAGAGGTGCCTTCGAAGAGGAAGGAAAGGCCGAGGACAGCGTAGTTCACCTTGGCGTTGGCGATCGGCTCCGGCGCCATGATGTGCGTCACGCCTTCGTAGAACGATATGCCGGCGCCCAGTGCAAAGACGAGGAGCGCGACGATGAAGCTCCAGAAGTACAGCTCGCGGCCATGGCCGAGCGGATGCGTGCGGTCGGCCGGGCGCGCGGCACGGTGCATGCCGTAAAGCAGCAGGCTGCCATTGCCGGTATCGACGAGCGAGTGGACGCCTTCCGAGAGCATTGCCGAGCTGCCCGTGAACAAGGCAGCGGCAAATTTGGTCAGTGCGATCGCAAGATTTCCGGCGAGCGCCGCATAGATCACTTTTTTCGACCCGCCATGCGCCGCCATGGTGTGCTGCCTTGGTTGATGCACCGAGATTGGCGGAGCGCCCGCCCACGCTCCACAGTCCCCACAACGCCCGAAGTGCCCAGTTGTTCACAAGGTCAGTTGTTCAAAAGGGCGGCGCGGGGCTATTCGACGACCTCGTCCGTCCAGACCTTGAAGCCAGCCAGCGCGCCCGGCCCAAAAATGTGGGTCAGCGGCACATCGGCGGCATCGCGTCCGGAGGCAATCAGGATGCGGCCGATGCGCGGCGCGTTATTGCGCGGGTCGAACGCATGCCAGCGGCCGCCGAGATAGACCTCCATCCAAGCGGCGAAATCCATGTCCGACCACGGCTTTGGCAGGCCGATATCACTGATATAGCCGGTGCAGTAGCGGGTCGGAATGTTCAGGGCGCGGCAGAAGGCAACAGCGAGGTGAGCAAAGTCGCGGCATACACCACTCTGCTCGCGATAGGCCTCGGCGGCGGTGCGCGTCGGCCGTGCATTGAAATAGTTGAAGACGATGTGGTTATGGACGAAGTCGCAGACCGCCTGGACGCGCGGAATGCCGAGCGGGGTGTTGCCGAACAGCCGCCACGCTTCATTCGACAGCACGTCGCTCTCGCAATAACGGCTGGGCAGCAGGAACAGCAGCGTCTCCGACGGCAGATCGCGCACCTCGTGCTGCCACGCCGTCAGCTCGCGCGTCTCGAAGGAGCCGGGGTCGCGGATCACCGCGTCCGTGCCGAACGCAAAGCGCCCGGCCGGCGCAACGAAACGGTTGCACCAATTGCCGAAACTGTCGCGGTAGCTTTCGATCGGCACCGGCGGGTTCGACGTCAGGAAGTCCGGCCGCTCAAGATCGGATGCGCGCGAATAATGGACGTTTAGCATCGCGATCAGCGGTGTTTCCTGCGGGAAGTCGAAGCTCATCTGGCAACCGATGTGGATCCGCATTGTCGTCCTGACCGGCCTGCCTGATCATCAGCCGGCGAAACGCAAGGGCTGATGCTGCAGTGCGAAGAAGACCATGGCACGGACCGCTGCGGTTTACGAGGGAATTAGAAACCAGTTGACAGCCATCGGCCAGGGCGACTGCACGGCAGCGGCCTCTTGCAGTCGAGCGTTTTCTCTTGTTTCACTTCGCCAGACATCAACTGGAGGAACGAATCATGGCTAAGGGTGCGATGAAGGCAGGCAAGGAGGCCCGCAAGCCGAAGAAGGACGCGAAGAAACCGGCTCCGGCGCCGGCCCTGAAGGCACCGCCGGTGAAGGCGATGAAGCTGAAGGACAAGTAGGGCCGCAGCTACCGTTTCGGCTTATCTCGACCGGCCGCAAACGCGGCCGGTATGATTGTTCACTAAGCTCACGCGCATCCCCTATGGATGCGGCAAAGGCAATTTTTGCGCTTTTCAAGAAATCGGCCGGAAGCCATCGAAACGGAGCGTTCCGATGTCGTGGATCTTCCTGTTGTTCGCCGGACTGTTCGAGATCGGCTGGGCGATCGGCCTCAAATACACCGACGGATTCTCGAAGCCGCTGCCGACCGTCCTGACGGTAGCCTCGATGATCGTCAGCCTAACCTTGCTCGGCCTGGCGCTGAAGGCGTTGCCGGTCGGCACCGCTTACGCGGTGTGGACCGGCATCGGCACCGTCGGCACGGCGCTGCTGGGGATCTGGCTGCTCGGGGAACCAGCGACCGCGATCAGGCTGGCCTGCATCGCGCTAATCGTCTGCGGCATCATGGGACTGAAGCTCGCGGCTTAGCCGATTCTGACAGACGAACGCGTTCAGGGCCCCTGCAAGGCGGCCCTGATTCTTGAATTCGGCTGATCAGTGCCGAAAGGCGCTATCGCGCGGAGAAGCCGGGCGGCGTCCTGCCGGTGCGCTGCTTGCGCGCGGCATAGCGTGCGTCACGCTTGGCCTTGCGTTCGGCCTCGTCGGCAAGAAAACGGGCGATCCGCTCGTTCTCTTCAGCTTCCCGGATCTTCGCTTCGGCCTGTGCGGCTTCTTCCGCGGCGATGCGTGCCGCTTCGGCAGCTGCCTCGCGCTCGGCCTTTTCGGCCGCTTCGCGCGCCAGCTTTTCCTGCTTCAGCCTGGCCTTTTCGGCCTCGCGTATCGCGCGGGCCTCGAGGATCGCCTTGCGCTCGGCCTGTCGTGCCAGCACCGCTGGATCATCTGGCGCCGGCTTTGCCTTGAAGCGCTCCAGAAGCGCCTTCTTTGCCTCGTTTGCGGCATTGCGCCGCTCGAAAACGTCTTTTTCCCTATAGATAGCCAAGTCCACTTCCCTGAAGTCAATTTGCGAGGCTTACATACGCGCGAAAACCGAGAGTTCAAGCGCCAAAACGGTATGCCAGCCATGAAATTCTGATCTGTTGCAGCCGGGAGACGCCATTTCGATTGAATTCGGCTGAAAGGCACCCGCACTGTTCACCATCCAGGCATCTGGCGGGGCGGCGGACTGATCGCTACGTGTAGCGCCAAGACAAAACGCTGAGATGACACACTATGGAACTCGGTCTCTACACCTTCGCCGACGTCAGCCCGGAACCAGGTCCCGGTGCGATCGGTGCGCATGAGCGGTTGCGCAACCTGATCGAGGAGATCGAGCTCGCCGACCAGGTCGGGCTGGACGTCTTTGGTCTCGGCGAGCACCACCGTCCCGACTATGCTGCCTCGGCTCCGGTGGTGGCGCTGGCGGCGGCGGCCGAACGGACCAAGCGCATAAGGCTGACCAGCGCTGTCACCGTGCTGTCGTCCGACGATCCGGTGCGCGTCTTCCAGCAGTTTGCCACCCTCGATCTTCTGTCCGGCGGCCGTGCCGAGATCATGGCCGGGCGCGGCTCGTTCATCGAGTCCTTTCCGCTGTTCGGCTACAATCTCGAAGATTATGACGAGCTCTTCGCCGAGAAGCTCGACCTGCTGCTCGCCATCCGCGATCATGTCAAGGTGACCTGGTCGGGCAGTCTGCGCGCGCCGATCAACGACCGCGGCGTCTATCCGCGGCCCTTGCAGGACAAATTGCCGATCTGGATCGCCGTCGGTGGAACACCGCAATCCGTCGCCCGCGCGGGCGTGCTCGGGTTGCCGCTGGCACTGGCGATCATCGGTGGCGAGCCGGCGCGGTTCGCACCGCTGTTCGACATCTACAGGGATGCAGCCAGGCGCGCCGGCAACGATCCGGCAAGCCTTGCCACCAGTCTCAACGTGCACGGCTTCATTGCCGACACCACGGACCAGGCAGCCGACGATTTTTACGGGCCGCAGGCCGAGGTGATGAACCGCATCGGCCGCGAGCGCGGCTGGGGGCCGACATCGCGGGCGCATTTCGACCAATCGCGCGGCCCAAACGGCGCGCTGTTCGTCGGCAATCCAGAACAGGTGGCCGAGAAGATCATTGCCCAGCACAGGATATTCGGCAACGACCGCTTCCTGCTGCAAATGGCGATCGGCACCATGCCGCACGCCAAGGTGATGAAGGCCATCGAACTCTACGGCACCAAAGTGGCGCCGATCGTGCGCCGGGAAACTGCGAAGGCCGTTCCCGCCGTGGCGGCGCCGGTTGCCTGATTCCCAGTCACCTGATTTATTGGCAAGGCCGCGAGGCGGCCTTGCCGGTGACGCCGGCTAACGGAACCTTGAAGCGACAGAGGCGTTTTCGCCAACGGTCTGCACCAATCGCGGTGTGCCGCCGAGGGTCAGAATGAAAGCCGAACCCGACGCTTCGGGCGCAAGCGCTGCCGAAAGCCCGGATCCGCGCGTCGAGGCGCGGGCGGATGCGCATCTGATGCGTTCGCTGCTCGTCGGCATCTTCATTCTCATGGCGATCTACGCGCTTTACTTCGCCCGCGCCTTCTTCATGCCGGTCATTCTGGCTTTCCTGCTGGCGCTGACGCTGACGCCGATCGTTCGCTTCCTGCGCAAGCATGGCATGCCCGATGTCATTTCAGCGACACTGTTGGTGCTGCTTTCGTTCTGCCTCGTCGCCGTCGCGGGATATCTGCTCAGCGGCCCGGTCATCGACCTCATCAACAACACCTCGACGATCGGCCAGCAGCTTACCGAACGTCTGGCACAACTGCGCCGTCCGTTCGAACGGATCGTGGAGATTTCGCGCCAGATCGAGGGCCTGACACAGACATCCCAGGAGCCAGGCGTTCAGAGGGTGGCGACGGCGCCATCCGGTATTCTCTCGCAGGCCGCCGGCAATGTGCTGTCGGCCGGCGCCAGCGTTACCATCGTCTTCGTCCTGTCGCTGTTCCTGCTCGCCTCGGGCACGATGTTCTATGAAAAGATCGTCCAGTCCTTCCCCAGTCTCAGCGAAAAGAAGCGGGCGCTGCGCGTCGTCTACGACGTAGAACGTGAAATCTCGCATTATCTGCTTACTGTCACGGTCATCAATACATGTCTCGGCGTGGTCATCGGGCTCGGCCTGTGGGCGCTCGGCGTGCCCAACGCGCAGGTCTGGGGCGCGGCAGCGGCTCTGCTCAATTTCCTGCCCTATATCGGGGCGCTGACCACCATCACGCTGGTTACGATCATCGCGCTGATAAGCTTCGACACGATTTCCTATGCGCTGCTGGCGCCGGCCTTCGTCCTTATGTGCGATGTCGTCGAAGGCCAGTTCGTGACGCCGACGGTGGTCGGCCGCCGTCTCGAAATCAACGCAGTGGCGATCCTCATCGCCATCGCCTTCTGGTCATGGCTGTGGGGTTTTGTCGGCGCGCTGCTGGCGGTGCCTCTGCTGGTCGTCATCAAGGTGTTCTGCGATCATTTCGACGGTCTCAGCCATGTCGGCAATTTCCTGGCGGCGCAACACACGGCAGCGATCGAGGACGAAGAGATTCCCGAGGTGAAAAAGTAGCGGCTTAAAGGGTCAAAAGCGTCCCCCCGATGGGGCAGATCACGACCTTGCATCGGTCGCACGTCCGTTTCCCCCAGCGCTCCATCAACATTTTGAATTTGCCGCCTCGGCAACGGCTTCCTACATCCCTTCGGCCCACAGGAAACCCGCGCCGATGACCGTTCTTTCCGTTCTCGACCTGTCGCCGATCGTCGAAGGCAGCAACGCTTCACAGTCACTCGCCAATTCGCTCGATCTCGCCCGTCATGCCGAGCGGCTGGGCTACCGGCGCTATTGGCTGGCAGAGCACCACAATATGCCGGGCATCGCCAGCGCCGCCACCTCGGTGGTCATTGCCCATGTGGCCGGCGGCACCAATACGATACGCGTCGGCGCCGGCGGCATCATGCTGCCCAATCATTCGCCGCTGGTCATCGCCGAGCAGTTCGGTACGCTCAACGCTCTGCATCCTGGTCGCATCGATCTCGGCCTCGGGCGGGCGCCCGGCACCGACATGGCCACGGCACGGGCGCTGCGCCGTAACCTCGACGCTGGCGCCGACAATTTCCCGCAGGACGTCGTCGAGCTGATGGGTTACTTGCAGCCGGCCGAAGACGGCCAACGCATCCGCGCGGTGCCCGGCGAAGGCGAAAAGGTGCCGATCTGGATTCTCGGTTCCAGCCTCTACGGCGCGCAGCTTGCCGCCATGCTCGGCCTGCCCTACGCCTTCGCTTCGCATTTTGCGCCGGCCGAGCTTGACCATGCTCTGGAGATCTACCGCTCGCGTTTCCAGCCTTCGGAGCAGCTCGACAAGCCTTATGTGATGCTCGGCCTCAACGTCTTCGCCGCTCCTTCCGATGCCGAGGCGCGGCTGTTGTTCACCTCGCTGCAGCAGGCCTTCGTCAATCTGCGCACCGGCCGGCCCGGCCGATTGCCGCCGCCGGTCGAAGGATATGAGCGCGACCTCGATCCAATGGCCAAGACCATGCTCGGCCAAGCGCTTTCCTGCGCCGTCGTCGGCTCCCCGGAAACGGTCAGGCAAGGCATCGAGGCGTTTGTGCGCCGCACAGGGGCCGACGAGCTGATGGTCACAGCGCAGATTTTCGACCATGCGGCGCGGGTGCGCTCGTTCGAGATCCTGGCCGACGCTCACAACTCGCTGTCGGAAGCTGCCTGAGAGTTGGTTCGCCACTTGCCACTGTTGCGGGCAAGGCCGGCCTTAGGCAGGGAACATCGCGAACAGGTGTGCGAAGACATAGCGAACATTTCGCGCGTTTCACGCGGAGGTTTTCGATCCGTCATGCTCGTCCGTTAGCGGGAAACGCGGCGTCCACTAAATGACGATCACCTTGGTGCCGATTGTGGCGCGGTCATAGAGATCGATGATGTCCTGGTTCATGAGGCGAATGCAGCCCGCCGACACGGCTTTGCCGATGGACCACCATTCGGGGCTACCGTGCAGGCGATATCCAGTGTCACCTTCCTCGTTAAAGAGATAGAGCGCCCGCGCCCCGAGCGGGTTCATGAGTCCGCCCTCCATATGGGCCGGTATGATGCGGCCTCGCTTCTGCTCGCGCACGATCATCGCGGACGGCGCGCTCCAATCCGGCCATTCGCGCTTCCTCGCAACGTGAGCAGTGCCATGCCACTCGAAGCCCGCCTTGCCGACGCCGATGCCGTAGCGCAGTGCCTGACCGTCTCCCAACACGTAGTAGAGGAACTTCGCTCCTGTATCGACAATGATGGTGCCCGGCGCCTCTTCAGTCGCATAAGGCACTGTCTGCCGATGGAACTTTTGGTCAACCTTGTAGATCGGAACCGGCGGAACGCGAAAACCGGCGTCGGTGAGGCCGCCATAGGCCGAGGGGAAAGTCTTTAATGCGCCGCCGGTGGTGCAGCCGAAGAATGCGACCATCCCAGCAAGTACCAGCCCGATTAGGATCGATTTCACGCGCATGACTCAAGCCGGCGCCCGTGCGGGCGATCAGCCGCATCTCGTCATATTCCTAAACCGACATGCTTCGATTGCCAAGATTTTCCTGACTGTCGGCTGGCTGATTGTTGGCCACTTGGCTCGATCGGCGCCGCGTCCTTCAATTGCTCGGTTTTCAAACGACGAGCGCCCGTAGTGGCTGCGAAGGCCCGGGGTCGGCAGGACAGAGGGAGCGCTGTCCGTCCGGCATTGCAAAGTTTCTGAACAGAGCCCAAGCGCTACGCGCTGACGCTCTGCGCAGTTGCACCTAGCGGACGGCATGAATTGCGGATCATCAAGCGTCCCTTGAGCGTCAGCTTGCGCGGCGGCGCATCCCTGTTTCCGGCGAGCCGGTCGAGCAGCAGATTGGCCGCCTGTTCGCCAATCGCCTGCACCGGCTGTGCGACCGTGGTCAATTGCGGCCGGAACACATCCGACCACGGAAAGTCGTCGAAGCAGGCGACCGAAATATCCTCCGGACAGGACAGGCCGATATCGCGAATGGCCTTCATGGTGCCGATCACCATCGGGTTGTTGGCCGAAAAGATGGCGCTCGGCCGGTCGTGCAGCGAAAGCAGCTGCATGGTGGCGTTGTAGCCGTCGACTTCATGGAAGTTGCCGAAGCGGACGAGTTCGGCCTCGGCCGGCAGGCCGGCGGCCTGGAGGGCCTCGCGGTATCCCGCCATGCGGTCATGCATCGGCGAGATATCGAACGAGCCGGAGATGTAGCCGATGCGCCGATGGCCGAGATCGATCAGGTAAGTGATGGCGTCGAACACCGCGCGCTGATTGTCGAGAACGACGGCATCGGTGTCGACACCCTGGCAAACACGGTCGAGCAGCACGACCGGCACATTGGCGTCGTCGACAATCCGTTTGAGGATCGCGCCGTCACCGACACGCGCGACGATCAGTCCGTCGACCATGCGGTCGAGCAGCAGCCTGATCTGGTCGTCCTGCGTGTTCAGGTGCTCGTCGGTGCAGCACAGCATGACGGCGTAGCCGGCCCTGTCGAAAGCCTGCTGGATGACCGAAACGACGTCGGTAAAGAACGGATTGGTGATGTGTGGGACGGTGAGCCCGATGGTGCGTGTGGTGCCCATCTTCAGGCTGCGGGCAATGGCGTTGCGCTTGTAGCCGATGTCGCGGATCGCCTGTTCGATGCGCTGGCTGAGCTCGGGGCTGACGGTCGCGGTGCCGTTGATCAGCGCCGATACGGTGGCCACGGAAACACGCGCCGCTTCGGCCACATGAAGCATGGTCGGTGCAGTGGATTTGCGCTGCTTTTTTCGTCCTGACGCTGTCATTTTCGAAACGTTTCACCACTCCGCGGCAGCAATACGTACGGAATCTTATGATTTTGCGCAAGAATTGAAATGGAATAATCTCAGGCTCCAGATATTGCCTTGACATGATCGAAACGTTTAGATTAGCGTTTAAGGCATTCGGTGACGACGGAGGGAGGCCGTCCTTATCATGCAGCACGGCAATTCCATCCCTGCGCAAGGCGCTACGGCGGACGGCTCGGCTATCGTACTGAGCGCCGAGCACATCTCCAAGTCCTTCGGCGGTATCGCCGCGCTTGTCGATGTCGGCTTCGAACTGCGGCGCGGCGAGGTCCATGCGCTGATGGGCGAGAACGGCGCCGGCAAGTCGACACTGATGAAGATCCTGTCCGGCGTCTATACGGACTATAACGGAACGGTCAGTATCGATGGCTATCCGGTGCGCTTTGCCGGCGTCCGCGAAGCCGAGCGCGCCGGCATCGCCATCATCCACCAGGAGCTGAACCTCGTTCCCGAACTCAGCGTCGCCGACAATATCTTTCTCGGCCGCGAGAAGCTGATCGCCGGACTGATCGTCGACCGCAAGACGAGCAGCCGCGCCGCCGGAACGCTCTTGCAAAGGCTCGGCATCGAGCTCGACCCGGATGCACGCGTCGGTGCCTTGCGCGTCGGCGAACAGCAACTGGTCGAGATCGCCAAGGCGCTGTCGATGTCGGCACGCATCCTGATCATGGACGAGCCGACCTCCGCCCTTTCGCCAGCCGAATGCCAGCGGCTGTTCCGCATCATCCGCCAGCTCGCCAATAGTGGCGTGGCGATCGTCTACATTTCGCACCGCATCGACGAGGTTATGCATCTGGCCAGCCGCGTCACCGTGTTTCGCGATGGACGCCACGTCCTGACGCAGGCGATGGACAAGCTCGACGAAGACGCCATAATTTCGGCGATGGTCGGGCGAAACCTGCTTGCTTCCTCCCAGGAGCACCGCATCCCCGGTGGCAACACGGTCCTGTCCGTAAGCGAGCTGTCGCTGTCGAAGCCCAATCGCCATGGCTGGCGCACCGTGCTCGATGGCGTCAGCTTCGATCTTGCCGCAGGAGAAATCCTCGGTATCGGCGGATTGCTGGGCTCGGGCCGTACCGAAATCCTGGAAACCATCTTCGGGTCCAGCGGCGGACGTGCCGGCGGTGAGATCAGGCTCGATGGCGAGGCAGTAGAAATCCGTTCGCCGCGCGATGCGCGCCGGCTCGGCATCGCCCTGGTCACGGAAGACCGCAAGACGCAAGGCCTGCATCTCGAGGCCTCGATCACCGACAATGTCGCGCTGCCGCTGGTCGGCGCGCTGGCGCGGTTCGGCGTGCGCTCGCTGGCCGGTGAGCAAGGGCTGGCACGGGACGCCGTCAAGGCGCTCGGCATTCGCTGCGAGACCGTCGAGCAGCCGGCCGGCACGCTGTCCGGCGGCAACCAGCAGAAGGTCGTCATCGGCAAATGGCTAGCGACGAGGCCGCGGGTGCTGCTGCTCGACGAGCCGACACGCGGCATTGATGTCGGTGCCAAGCGGGAAATCTACGATCTCATCTTCAAGCTGGCGCGAGACGGGCTGGCGATCGCCGTCATCAGCTCGGAATTGCCGGAGCTGCTGCATCTTTCCGACCGTATCCTCGTCATGGCCGACGGCCGCCAGACGGGAATCCTGTCCCGCGCGCAAGCCAGCGAGGAGGCCATCATGCGGCTTGCGGCGCCGCGACGGACGATGACGAGGCCTGCCGCATGAGCATTTTGCATATCCTGTCCCGGACGAAGCTCTATTGGGGCCTGATCGCCATCTTCCTGATCGGCGTGCTCGGCTCGCCGATCAGCTCCAAGGGCAACAACATCTTCCTGTCCTACGGCAACCTGCTCGATGTGCTGCGCCAGGTGTCGACCACCGGGCTGATTGCCACCGGCATGACTGCGGTGATCATCACCGGCGGTATCGACCTTTCCGTCGGCTCGCTGATGGCTATCTGCACGGTCGTCTGTGCCATGCTGCTGACGGTCCCCGGCGTGACGCCGGCGGTGGTGCTGGGGGTGCCGACAGTTGCCCTGGCAGCCCTTTGCCTCGGCATTCTCGTCACTCGTTTCATCCTGCTGAACATCGAAAAATCCCGCGCCGGCGCGCAGGCCACGCACGACATCAGGTTGGACAGCGTTCGCGGACTGGTGACGCCCGGCATTGTCGGGGTGATCCTGTGCAGTCTGGTGCTGTGGTTCCTGCTGCCGCAGGTGGGCTCAAAATTCGGCGTGCTCGGCGTGCTGCTGGTGGCGCCTTGCGTCGGCCTGCTGTTCGGCGCGCTCAACGGCTTCATCATCGTCGCCGGGCGGCTGCAGCCGTTCATCGTGACGCTGGCGATGATGGTCACTGCGCTCGGCATCGCCCGGCTGACAGCCGGCCAGAACAATGCGGTGCTGCCGGTCTACACCGGCTCGAATGCCACCGCCGATTTCGAAATGCTGCGCTCGCTGGTATTCGGCGTGATCCCGATGCCGGGCCTGTTCTTCCTCGGCGCCATCCTGATCTACGGCGCCGTGCTGCGCTTCACCCCGTTCGGCCGCTATGTCTATGCGATCGGCGGCAATGAGGAGGCAGCGCGGCTGTCGGGCATCGCCGCAGGCCGCGTGAAGATCGCCACCTATGCCGTGTCAGGGCTGCTGGCCGGCATCGCGGCGGTGCTCTATGTCGCGCAGTACCGGCAAGGCAAGCCGGACGCCGGCGCCGGGCTGGAGCTCGACGCGATTGCCGCCGTGGTCATCGGCGGCACCAGCCTGATGGGCGGACGCGGCAGCCTCACCGGGACGTTCTGCGGCGTGCTGATCTTCGGGCTGCTCTCCAACATCCTGCAGCTGCACAACATCAATTCGAACCTTCAGCTGGTGCTGAAGGGGATGATCATCATCGGTACCGTGCTCGTACAGGAGCGCAGTGCCGGTGATCTTCTCTTCTATCTGCGACTGCCCGGCGGGCAAGCGCACAAGGAAACGGCCGCGGCAAAGCGGCCGTCGCAAGAGACCGCGTCTCTGAATATTGGAGGAAACAAGAAATGAAACGACGTGAATTGTTGAAGCTCGCCGGGCTGACAGCGGCACTCCTGACCACGACCGCCATGCTTGCCGGCGGCGCCCATGCGCAGGACAAGAAGTGGAAGATCGGCTTCTCGCAGGTGACGACCATCGAACCCTGGCGCGCCCAGTTCAACAAGGACATCCTGGCCGAAGCGGCCAAGCATCCGGAAGTCGAGCTGATCATCACCGACGGCGAGGACAAGACCGAGAAGCAGGTCGCCGATGTCGAAAACCTTATCCGTCAGGAGGTCGATGCGCTCTTGGTATCACCGAAAGAATCCGCCGGCCTGACCGGTGTCGTGCAGCAGGCGATCGATGCCAAGATCCCGGTCTTCGTGCTCGACCGCAACGTCGAAACCAACGACTACACGCAGTTCGTCGGCGGCGACAACAAGCTGATCGGCCGGGCTGCCGGTGAATATGCCGTCGAGCTGCTTGGCGGCAAGGGCAAGGCCGCCGGCAACGTCGTCGAGATCTGGGGCGGCATGGGCACCCAGCCGGCACACGACCGCCATGACGGCTTCCATGAATTCACCGATAAGGAGCCAGGCATAAAATACCTGCTCGACCAGCAGTCGGGCGACTGGAAGCAGGACCAGGCCTACAACATCATGGCGACGGCGTTGCGCAACAACGAGAAAATCGATCTTGTCTACGGCCACAATGATCCGATGGCCTATGGCGCCTATCTTGCCGCCAAGGACGTCGGACGTGAGAAGGACATCAAGTTCATCGGCATCGACGGCCTGCCCAATGAAGGCGTGCAGCTGGTCGCCAATGGCGAGCTGACGGCGACGTTCACTTATGTGACGCCGGGCGCCGAAGGGCTGCGGCAGGCGATCAAGTTCCTGAACGGGGAGAAGGTGGAAAAGACCATCACCCTGCCGACGCAGAAGATCACCAAGGAAAATGCCGCCCAGATCCTGAAGGACAACGGCCTCTGAGACGAGGCTTTCCTGCCGGGCGTTCAGCGCCCGGCAGGAACAACAACCAAACGCCGGCAGGCAGCAGATTAAGCCAGCTTGGCCAGCAGCTTCATGAAAATGGCCGCTTCCTTGGCGGAAAGCGGCGCCAGCGTTTCCTGCGTAATCTCACGGGCAAGCGGAATCAGCCGCTCGATCGCGTCGCGCCCCTCGGCGGTCAGATTGACCAGCAGGCGCCGTTTGTCGATTTCGTGTTTGCTAAGTTCGACAAAGCCACGCGCTTTCAGCCGGTCGATGACGCCCTTCACGGTGGCCGCATCCATGGCGATCAGGCTGCCAAGCTGGTTCTGCGAGGTCTCGCCGACGTCGCGCAATTTGGCCAAAGCGGCAAATTGCGGCGGCGTCAGATCGGCGATGTGTGCGGCGAAGATCGAGACATGGCGCTGATGCGCCTTGCGCAGGATGAAGCCGACCTGCTCCTGCAAGCGATAGTCGTTTTCGTCAGGCTCCTCGGCCTCGACCAGCTTGAGCAGATTGTCCTCGGCGCTCACCGCAGCCCATCCCATGCCTTAATGTCCTTGGCCGCCAGCCCACCCATGCGGTCGTGCACGCGCGGGCCGCAGGTCATGGCGAGGCAAAACAGGATCTCGTCGGGACGGGGGCCATCGCTGATGCCGATTTCCATGGCATCGAAATGGCTGCGCACATAGGCGGCGTTGATGTGGCCGAGCGGCACATCGAGCCGCGCGCCGAAGCCGCCGACCTTCTTCGCCGAGGGCACGATCGCCTTGGCGTCGCCGAGCCGTTCGCGCATGGCATAGCCGCCCGGCACATGCCACAGCGCGCCATGCTCCAGCTCGCCCGCCATGCCGACGATGGCGCCCTTGCCGTAACCGTCGATCTGTTTGACGTCGCCGCCCAATGCGGCAATAAGCCTGTCGGAGAGCAGCAGCCCGAGCGGCTTCAAATCCTCCATGGCGCTCTGCAGTTCCTCGACGTAACGGCCGGCGAACGGGTTCTTGACCACAGCCATTGCCGCGGCACGGCGCCGCGGCACCTTCGCCACCGGCCCGCCTTCGTGAAAAATCTCTTCGGTCAGCACGGCGATCTTGCGGATCGGAAACTCAGGCATGAGCAATTTCCCTCTCTAAAACTTTATTGGCGAGCGCCATCGGACCTGCGATGCGCGCCTGACCGCCGAGGAAAAGCGCCGCGGCGGCAATCAGGCCGCGCCGCCGAAACTCCTCGGCAACGGCAAATCCGCCTTCCAGCGCAATAGCGATTTCAGCGGCGGAAAGCAGCCCCACGCCCTGCGTCACCAAACGGTCGCCGAGATCGCTGTCAGGTGCGAGATCGCGCGCCCGTACGCGCCTAACGGCCGGATGACCGGGCAGGTCGACGGCGTTGGCGATCAAGGTCGCGGCGGCATCGGCTTCAGCACCCGTTCGCGCCAGCACCGTGACCGCGTCGGCGATGCCCAGCGAAAAGGAGCGGCCGCGCCAGCCGCTTGTCGCGACACCGCGGATCCCGTCTTCGGGGCGGATCGTGAGATGATCTGCCAACCCATGACCTGTCCCGGCAATGGCAAGCGTCATCGACTGCCCGTGGCCGAGATAGATCGCGCTGTCGCCGCCATTGTTGACATAGGCGCGCTCGAGCCGGCGGCCGGCAAGCAGCGCGCCAAGCACTTCGTCGGCTACCGAGCCGGCGACGGCCGCCATCGGTGTGATGAATTGTTTCGCTAGCGGAACGACCGCCGCTTCCATGTGGCGCGCCGTCGGGCCAGCGAAAGCACGTGGCAGCGAGGCGGCCGGGCGCCGCAGTTCGGGCAACTCTTCGACCAGTTCGGGCAGGATTGTCTGGAAGCGCGCCACTGCCTGACGATATGCGGCGCTGCATTCACTCGCCTCGCCGAATGCCTCGACGATCAGGTCGATCGGCCCATGATTGAGGTGAAGCCTCCGGCCGTCCTCGAGCCAATGCGCCTGCGGGCCGTTCATCGCCCGGCCCCGTTTGCGGCCGCGCGACGCAACTGCGCCAGCGGCGGCCAGGGATTGTCACGGGGTGCGGCCGTGCCGCGGCGCGGATTGAGATATTCGCCGCCCTTGGCCAGGATATCGTCGACGCTGCGGATTTCGCCTTCGTAGCCGCCAAGCCTGACATAATCGTCGCGGCGCATGGTGAACTCGATCGGCGCCACCAGCGCCGGGGTCGGCACATAGCCGAAGGCGCCTTCCGGCACGCGGGTGACGTCGACCATCAGCGTGATGCCGCCGCCCGGCCAGACATAGACCGGCGCGCCGCCGACCGTCACATAGGTCGTCAAGCCCTGCACCGAGCGGGTCAGATTGACCGGGTTCTCGGTGACGCCGGCGCGCAGCGAGCCGCCGGCGCCGCCGACGAAAAGCACGGTGCAGAGCGCCGGCTCGCAATTGTCCTCGATCAGTTCGACCGACTTCCGCAGCCGCTCCGGGAACGGTTCCTGGACCGGCTTCAGTTCGTCGTCGAGCTCGTAATAGGCGAATTGCTCGCCGGTGGTCGAGACCATCAGCAGCGACATGCCGGGGCGCGCACCCTTTTTGGCGTTCCATTCACCAAGGATCGACAGCGGGTCGGAAATGCTGGTGCCGCCCCAGCCGAGGCCGGGCTCCGACACCTTGAAATAACGGCCCGGCGTCGAACGGCGGCCGATGATCTTGATGCCGGTATCCTGCCAGCCAAGCACCTTGCCGGCCTGATGCTCGGAGACGACGCCGGTGATGTGGTCATCGACCACCACCACCTCGTCGACAAGGCCGCGCCATTGGGTCGCGAACATGCCTATGGTAGCCGAACCGCAGCCGACGCGCATGCGCTGCTCGAGCTTGCCGTCGATGACCGGCGGCTTGCCGGCTTCGACGATGATGGTGGCGCCGCCGTCGATCACGAGTTCAACCGGTTTGCGGTTGCACAGGGCGAGCATGGCGTCGCAGGTGGCGCGCCCTTCAGCCTTCGAGCCGCCGGTCAAATGATGTACGCCGCCCAGCGACAGCATCTGCGAGCCGTATTCGCCGGTCGTGACATGGCCGATCGCCTCGCCTTGGGCACGGACCGTCGCCGTTTCGGGGCCGATATGACGGTCGGTGTCGATCTTCACCTTGACGCCGCAATAGGAGAAGATGCCCTCGGTGACGACGGTGACCAGATCGACGCCCTCGACCTCCTGGCTGACGATGAAGGGCGCCGGCTTGTAATCGGGATAGGTGGTGCCGGCGCCGATGGCGGTGACGAAGCGGCGGCCGGTGTTGACCAGTTCGCCGTCCCATGCCTCGCCTTCTTCGGCAAAGGGTACGATTGCGGCGCCGGTCTCGGCCGCGTGGTCGAGGATGGTCAGTGGATCCATCCGCACGATCCTGCCGCCAACATTGCCGTAGCGGTCGCAGGCGCCGGTGCGGCCATCGGCGATGTAGCACATGACCGGACAGGCATCGCAGCGGATCTTCTCGGCCACCAGCTTCTCGCCGGGATCGTGTGTCTCGAAGCGTTCGGCAAGCTCGCTCATCGGCGCGCCTCCTTGTCGAGGATGGCGGCGCGGATGCGGGTCGGCGTCGCCGGAATTTTGGTGACCAGCACACCGGTGGCGTGGCGGATGGCGTTGAGGATCGCCGGCGCCGTCGGGATCAGCACATGCTCGCCCAAACCCTTGGCGCCGAAGGGTCCTTCCGGATCCGGAACTTCTATCAGGATGGTCTCGATCGGTGGCACGTCGCCGATCGTCGGGATCAGATAATCGTGCAGGTTTTCGGTGCGGCCGGGGATGAATTCCTCCATCAGCGCCATGCCGATGCCCTGGGCGATGCCGCCCTCGATCTGGCCCTCTGCCAGTAAAGGGTTGATGGCCTTGCCGACATCGTGAGCGGCGGTGATTTTTATAAGCTTCACGGTGCCGAGCCTGAGGTCGACCTCCAGTTCGGCGATCTGGGCGCCATAGCCATAGACGGCATAAGGCTTGCCCTGGCCCTTGGCATCGAGCGGCAGCGTCGGCGGGTCGTAGCTTTCCTCGGCGCGGAAGACAAAGCCTTCGGCGTCTACCTTCAGCGAGGAAAGATCGATGCGGCGCGTCGCTTCGCCTTCCCCGATGCTCAGACTTGTGCCGTCCAGCGCAATCGCCGCCTTTTCCGAGACATTGGCGAAACGCAAGATCTCATCGCGCAAGGCGCGGCCGGCCTTTTCGGCGGCCTTGCCGGTGACGAAGGTCTGGCGCGAGGCCGATGTCTTGCCGGCGTCGGGGGTGATCGCCGTGTCGGCGCCTTTCAGCCGCAGCTTTTCAAGCGGAAGACCCAACGCGTCGGCGCAGATCTGCGCGATGACAGTGTTCGAACCTTGCCCGATATCGACCGCCCCCTGATGCAGCACGACTTCGCCCGATGCCGAGATGCCGACCTTGATGGTCGACGGATTGGGCAGCGAGGTGTTGCCGCAGCCGTACCAGCAAGAGGCGACGCCGACGCCGCGTTTTTTTTCGCTGCTGCTACGGGCGTTGAACGCGTCGGCGTCAGTTAGGGCACGCCGCCAATGTGAGCGCAGGGCCGCCAGGCAGTCGGCGATGCCGACGCCCGACTCGAGCCGCTGCCCGGTAACTGTTTCGGATCCGTTCCGAAGGCAGTTCTTCAGGCGAAAGTCGAGCCGATCCATGCCGAGCTTGTCGGCTAGCTCGTCATAGAGGGTCTCCTGCATGATCGTCGCCTGCGGCACGCCGAAACCGCGAAAGGCGCCGGCAATCGGGCCATTGGTGTGGATGGCGCGGCCTTCGGCGCGATAGTTCGGCGTCGCATAGGGGCCGGAGGCGTGCACCGGCACGCGGTTGGCGACCGTCGGCCCCCAGCTGGCATAGGCGCCGGTGTTGAAATCGCCGGCGAAGACCATGCCGGTGATGCGGCCGTCGGCATCGGCGCCGATGCTCGCTCTCATCAGAGCCGGATGGCGCTTCGTGGTCGAGATCATCGATTCGGTGCGGCTGTAGGCGAGCGCCGCCGGCCGGCCGGTTTTCATGGCGACAAGGCCGATGAGCGGTTGCAGCGAGACGTCGAGCTTGGAGCCGAAGCCGCCGCCGGTCGCGGTCGGCACGATGCGCACCTTTTCCGGGGCAAGGCCGAGCACTTTTGCCGTGTCGTCACGGTCCATATAGGGCGCCTGCGTGCAGGCGACGACGACCAGCGTGTCGCCGTCCATGAAGGCATAGCCGGCTTCCGGTTCGATATAGGCATGCTCGACATAGGAGGTGTCGATGGCGCCGGAAACGACGAAAGCCGCACCGGCAAGCGCGGCTTCCGGGTCGCCACGCTCGACGAAGCCGGAAGTGAGCAGGTTCGAGGGCCGGTTTTCATGGACCAGTTGCGCACCGCCGGCCTGCGCTTCGCCAGTTTCCAGAAAATGCGGCAACTCGGTCCAACTGCAAGGAAAATCGGCAAGGTCGAGATCGAGGATAGCCTCCCGTTCGCCGGCAACCAGCGCCACCGCCTCACCACGAAAGCGCGAAACCCCTTCGGCCAGCGCCGGCTGGTCGGCGAAGGGCGCGATGACGCCGAAACAATTCTTTCCCGGAATGTCGGCGGCGGTGAAGACGCCGGCAATGCCGGGACGGGATTTCACCCAGCGATCGAGATCGCCGAAGCTGAAGGCCGCATGATAATGCGGCGAGCGGGCCACCAGCACCGACAATGCGTCGGCCGGGAATGAATCACCGCCGAATTTTTCGCCGCCAGTGACTTTCGGAAGGCCATCGAGGCGGATCGGGGAGGAGCCGACGGCATGGCCAGAGGATGGCATGCGCTGATCGAGACCGTCGGCGTGGCGCCAAGCATCCATCACCGCGGTGACGATCTTGCGGTAGCCGGTACAGCGGCAGAGCACGCCGCCCAGTGCATCCTGCGTTTCGGCCTCGCTCGGGCAAGGCGTCCTGTCCAGGAGTGCCGTTGCCGCGACCAGCAGGCCGGGCGTGCAGGCGCCGCATTGCGCTGCGCCATGGCTGAGGAACGAAGCCTGCAGCGCCGACAACCGGCCATTGGCGAGGCCTTCGACGGTCGTCACCACGGTGCCGGAGGCGGAAGCCGCGGGCATCAGGCAGGCGCAGACCGGCTCGCCGTCGACCAGCACCGTGCAGGCGCCGCAATCGCCGGCATCGCAGCCGATCTTGGTGCCGGTCAGCCGCAGTTCGTCGCGCAACACCGCGGACAGCCGCCGCACCGGCGGCACGCAAACGCTGACGGCGGCGCCGTTGACTTCGAAGGCGATGTCGGCGCGCTCCATGCCCATCAGGCGGCCGCCCTTTCGTCGGGAACAGCGCCCATCGCACCAAGCACGGCGCGGGCGACGATCTCGCGCGCAGCGTCCAGCCGATATTCGGCGCTGCCGCGCACGTCGCCGATCGGCGACAGCTCGTCCATCGGTGCGGATTGGATCGCAGTGGCCAGCGCGTGGCCGACGGGCCGGCCGCGTAGCGCCGCCTCGACACCCGCCAGGCGCCTGGCGACAACCGAGCAGGAACCGACGGCGACGGCCGCGTTCCTGACCATACCATCTTCGACGGCCAGGCGTGCGGCGGCCATGGCGATGGAGATGACGAGATATCGCCGCGCGCCGAGTTTCACGAAGGCGGAGCTGCCGGCGGTCGCGGGTTTGGGAATGCGGATTGCCGTGACCATTTCGCCGGGCTGCAGCGCGGTGCGACGGTTGCCGAGGATGAATTCTGCAAGGGGCAGATGCCGGGTCGCCACAGCGGAACGCAGTTCGACTTCGGCATCGAGCACCAGCAGCGCCGGCACGCCGTCGGCGGCCGGCGAGGCGTTGCAGAGATTGCCGGCAATCGAGGCAACGTTCTGGATCTGCACCGAGCCGACTTCCCGCGCCGCCTGCTTCAGCGCGTCGAAAGCCGCCGGCAGAGGATGGCGGACGAGATCGGTCCAGGTGGTGCGCGCGCCGACGAGCCAATGGTTTTCGGCTTCGGCAATGCCGCGCAATGCCACCAGGCCATTGATATCGAGGACATTGTCGCGGAAAGGCTTGCTGCCCTGTGCCGGATAGAAGTCGGTGCCGCCGGCGAGGATGCGCCATTGCCCTTCGCCCAGCAAAGCGAGGGCATCGTCGACCGTGGTGGGTTTTGCGTAACGGATCACGCTTTGCCTTCCCAGAATGGGCTTCCCGAGAGGGGATCCTGCCGAAAGATTTTCCCGAGCATTCAAGGCAGGAAATTCATTCGTATGCAAATGATATCAAGCCGGCAGGAATTGTCAAAGCCAGAGTTTGCACGGCTGTTGGCACCGGTGCACCCGGAACGCATTTGTTATGCCATGAGAGGTTGACGCAGCCGGCCATCTGGTCAAGTTTCTGCGTCCGGTCGCGTTTTCATTGGAGCCTAAGCTCAAGACCAAGAAAATAAGGAGGCTCCATGGCCGACGAAGCGCTTGTCGTTATCGACCTGCAGAACGATTTCTGCCCGGGTGGCGCCCTTGAAGTGGCCGGTGGCGACGAAATCGTGCCGTTGGTCAATGACCTGATCCGGCGGACCGAGCACGTCCTGCTGACGCAGGACTGGCACCCTGCCGGCCATTCGAGCTTTGCCTCCAGCCACCCCGGCAAGCACCCGTTCGAAACGATCGACGTGCCTTATGGCCACCAGACGCTGTGGCCGGATCACTGCATCCAGGGCAGCCTGGGATCGGATTTCCATTCGGGCCTCGCCTGGAGCAAGGCCGAGCTGGTGATCCGCAAGGGGTTCCGTCCTGCGATCGACAGCTATTCCGCATTCTTCGAGAACGACAGGACGACGCCGACCGGCCTTGCCGGCTATCTCCGGGATCGGAACATCGAGACGCTGACCCTGGTCGGCCTGGCGACGGATTTCTGCGTCGCCTTTTCGGCGCTCGACGCGGTCAAGCTCGGTTTTGAGACATCCGTGCGGCTCGACGCCTGCCGCGGCATCGATCTCAACGGCTCCGTGGAGAGGATGCTGGGCCGGATGCGCGATGCCGGCGTGACACTGATTTGAACGTCATCCAGCCGAACCTGACAGACTTTTGAGGGGCTTCATGCGGTTTGCGGCGTTGACGGCAAGTGCTGCACTTATTGCAGCAATCTTTTCTCCGAGAGCGGTTCTCGCGGCCGAAGCGCACGAATTGCCGGGCGCCGCCATGTCGCTTTGGTGGGTGCTGCCGTTTGCCGGGCTATTGCTTTGCATCGCGACCGGCCCGCTGCTGTTCCATCATGCTTGGGAGCACCATTACGGCAAGATCGCTGCCTTCTGGGCAGCGTTGGTGATCGGGCCGCTGGCCATCGCCTTCGGCATCCCGTCCGCCACGCAGGCGGTGCTGCATGCGCTGCTCACCGAATACATGTCGTTCATCATCCTGCTGTTTGCGCTGTTCACCATTTCGGGCGGTATCTTCGTTGCCGGCAACATACACGGCACGCCGCTGGTCAATGCCGGGCTGTTGCTGGGAGGGGCGCTGCTTGCCTCGATCATTGGCACAACCGGCGCCTCGATGATCCTGATCCGGCCGCTCATCCGCGCCAACGACAACCGGCGCTTCAACGCCCATGTCGTCATCTTTTTCATCTTCCTGGTGTCCAACATCGGCGGGTCGCTAACGCCGCTGGGCGATCCGCCGCTGTTCGTCGGCTTTCTGCGCGGCGTCGATTTCTTCTGGACGACAGTTCACCTGCTGCCCGAGACGCTGTTCGTCGCCGGCGTGGTGCTGGCTGTTTTCCTGGCGATCGACATCATCATGCATCGCCGGGAGGAAGGCGCGCCGAAGATCAAGGATCCGACGCCCGACAGCAAGGTGCGCATTCGCGGCCTGGCCAACATCCCGCTGCTGGCTGGCGTAATCGCCGCGATCCTGATTTCCGCTGCCTGGAAGCCGGGAGTGAGTTTCTCTTTTCAGGGCGTCAGCCTCGAGCTGCAGAATCTGGTGCGCGACGCCGCCATCCTGATACTGGCCTTCACTTCGCTTGTCGTCTCGCCGAAGGAGTTTCGCGGCGCAAACGCCTTCAGCTGGGGGCCGATTGCCGAGGTGGCGAAGCTGTTCGCCAGCATCTTCATCTGCATCGTGCCGGTCGTCGCCATATTGCGGGCCGGGCTCGACGGCGCGCTGGCGCCGTTGGTGCTGCTGGTCAGTTCGCCGACCGGCGCACCCGACAACCTTGCTTATTTCTGGCTGACCGGAGCGCTGTCGTCCTTCCTCGACAATGCGCCGACCTATCTCGTGTTCTTCGAGCTGGCTGGCGGCGATGCGCAGCATCTGACGACCGAGCTCGCCTCGACGCTGGCGGCGATCTCGGCAGGCGCGGTGTTCATGGGCGCCAACACCTATGTCGGCAATGCGCCGAATTTCATGGTCTATGCCATTGCCAGGCATCGCGGCATCAAGATGCCGAGCTTCTTTGGCTATATGGCATGGTCGGGCGCGGTGCTGATCCCGACATTCCTGCTTGCCGGCTTGCTGTTCTTTGCCTGATCATCCGACGCCGACATAGCGACGGACCGCCGAGGGATCGGAACGCAGTTCCTCGACATCGACCGTCTCGCGGTTGCGGCCGTTTTCGATGAAACAAACGCGGTCTGCGACCGACAGCACGGCATCGACGCGCTGCTCGACAAGAATTGTCGACACGCCAAGCGCACGCAGCTTCGACACGGTTTCGCGGATCTTGGCGATCATCGACGGCATCAGCCCTTCGGTCGGCTCGTCGAGCAGGAGCACCTGTGGTTCCAGGCACAGGGCGCGGGCCATGGCCAGCATCTGCTGCTCACCGCCGGACAGCGTGCCGGAACGCTGCCTGAGGCGCTGGCGCAACAGCGGAAAAAGATCGAGCACGTTTTCGCGCGTCGCCTTGCCCTTGTTGCGGGCCATCAGGCCGATCTCGATGTTTTCACCCACCGTCATCTCGGCGAACAGCCGCCGGCCCTGCGGCACGTAGGCGACGCCGGCCTTGGGCACCTCGTGCGCCGGCAAGCCGGTCAATTCCCGCCCTTCGAGCCGGATCGAGCCGGAGCTTACCGGCACCAGGCCCATGATTGCCTTCAGCGTCGTCGTCTTGCCGGCGCCGTTGCGGCCGAACAGGCAGAGCACTTCGCCCTCGTTCAAGACAAGATCGAGGCCATAGAGCACCTGGACCTCGCCATAGAAGCAGTCGACCCCGGAGATCGTCAGTGCCTTCGACTGGGCCTCAGCCATGGGTCGTGCCCAGATAGGCGTCCTGCACCGCGGCATTGGCGCGGATCTGCTCGGGCGTGCCTTCAGCCAAAATCCTGCCGGCGTTGAAGACGGTGATGCGATCGGCGAGCCGCATGACCACCGGCATGTTGTGCTCGATCAAAAGCACGGTGGCGCTATCGGCGATCTCGCGCACCAGCTCGATGAAATTATCGATCTCGCTGTCGGCCAGCCCTTGCGTCGGTTCGTCGAGGATCAGCAGCCGCGGCTTCAGTGCCAGTCCCATCGCCACTTCCAGCAACCGCTGGTGACCGTAGGACAGCTGCCCGGCCGGCATGTCGGCGCGGTCGGCAAGGCCGGTACGCTCGAGCGCGGCCATGACGCCGGTGTGAACCGCGCCCTTCGAGCGGCCGTCGGTCAGCGTGCGCTGCACCGGCAGGGCAACATTGTCGTAGGCGCTGAGATTGGCAAAGATGCTGGTGATCTGGAACGTATAGGCGATGCCAAGGCGAACCCTGGCGTAGGCAGGCAGGCTGGTGATATCGGCGCCGTCGAAGATGATCGTGCCCGACGAGGGCTGGATGCGGCCGCTGACCAGGCTGACGAAGGTGGTCTTGCCGGCGCCGTTGGGGCCGATGATGGCGCGAATCTCGCCCGGTATCAGCGCGAAGTCGACGCCGTCGACGGCACGCAAGCCGCCGAAACTGCGCGACAGGCCTTTGGTGGTGAGCAGCGGCATCATGGCAACCACCCGAGCCAGCGCTGGCGGATGCTGCCGAGAATGCCTCTCGGGAAGAACAGCACCAGCAGGATGAGCGCTATGCCGACGATCAGCAAATAGGCCGAGGTGTAGCCGCTGGAGACGTCGATGACATAATACATGAACAGCGTGCCGATCAGCGGACCGAGCGTGGTGGCGGCACCGCCCAGCAGCACCCAGAGCAGCGGCAGGATGGAATATTGCACCGAGGCGAAGCTCGAGCCGACATAGCCGAACAGCAGCGCATAGGCGGCGCCGGAAGCCGCGCAGATGCTGCCTGAGATGACGACGGCGGCGAGCTTGTTGGAAAATGTATCGTAGCCAAGCATTTTGGTCCGCTCTTCGTTTTCGCGGATGGCGACCAGCACGCGACCGTAGCCGGAGCGGACTATCGCCAGGCTTATAAGCAGCACGATCGAGAACAGTGCCAGCGCGCTCATATAGCGCACGGTCGGGTTGGTGAGGTCGAGTGACGTGCTGCCCAGGACAAGGACACGCATCGGCTGCGGCACGACCATGCCCTGGTCGCCACCGGTCCAGGCAGCGAAATAGAGAATGACGAGATAGAATACCCGCGCGAACATCATAGTGACGATCATGAAGGCGACGCCGAAGGTGCGCAGCGCCAGCAGCCCGATCCCCAGCGCGAGAAGCGCGCCGCAGGCAAGCCCGGCTGCGAAGGCGGCCGGCACGCTCCAGCCGAGATGGATGACGGCAAGGCCGGCGCCATAGAGCCCGGCTGAAAAGAACATGGCATGGCCGAGGCTAAGCAGCCCGACATAGCCGAACAGCAGATTGTAGCCCATGGCGAAGACCGCCAGCACCATGATGCGGGCGAGCAGGCCGTGATGGTATTCCGGCAGGACGAAGCTAAGCCCGAAAAGCAGGGCGATGACGCCGAGGTGCAGCGCATATGGCTTTGCCGGCGAAGCATCCTTCATCGCGATGTCGTCCCGAACAGGCCCTGCGGCCGGAACACCAGCACCATGGCGACGAGCAAGGTGGCGATGATCTTGGCCAGCGTCGGTGAGAAGAACACCGAGATGATGCCGTCGGAAAGGCCGATCAGCACCGCGGCGACGACCGTGCCGCGCAGCGAGCCGAGGCCGCCGATGATGACGACGATGAACGACAGCAACAGCGGGTCCTGTCCCATCAGATAGTGGGCCTGGCTGATCGGCACGATCAGCACCGCGGCGACAGCAGCCAGCATGGCGCCGAGCGCGAAAACACCGGCATAGACTCTGGTCACCGGGATGCCGAAGGCCTGCGCCGTCTCGCTGTCATATTGCGTGGCGCGCATGACGAGGCCGATTTTCGTGCGCGTCAGCACCAGCCAGGTCGCGACCAGCAGCAGCGCCGATGCGGCGATGATTGACAGCTTGTACCCGGAATAACCGAACCACGGCAGGAGAATGCGGTAGCTGAACGGCGGCTCCACCGGCCGCGCCTCCGGGCCGTAGAAGGTCAGCGCCAGTTGCTGGATGATGTAGAGCATGCCGATGGTGGCGACGATGGTGGCTTCCGGATTGTAGTTGAGCCGGCGCAGCACCAGCCGTTCGGCGAGCAGCGCGATCAGGCCGACGATCAGCGGCGCCAGCACCAGGGCGGCCAGGAAGCCGAGCGCCGGATGGCCGGATATCGCCGTTGAGATCGCCCAGGCAAGCACCGCGCCCAGCATGAAGAACTCGCCATGCGCGACATTGACGACGCGCATGACGCCGAACACCAGCGACAGGCCAAGCGCCGTCAGCGCCAGCACGGCGGAGGTGACGAGGCCTTCGAGGGCGGCGAGGAGAAGGTGGGGTCCGAAGTGCATCGGCTAAGCACCGGCGGATGCGCGAAGCACCCCCCTCTGGCCTGCCCTCTTTGCCAAAACTTGGCATCTCCCCCTCGAGGCGAGAGATTGGCTGTCATCACCGCTTTCGCCAATCGTCGAGGTCGGAAAGCGGCCGCCTTCGCAGGAACTGCCAATCTCCCCCCTTGAGGGGGAGATGTCCGGCAGGACAGAGGGGGGTGGGCCGAAGCGCACTGTGCTTAATGAAACCAAGCTCACAGCGCCTGCGTCGTGTAATCCCCTTCCGGCTCGTAGAGGCCGTCCTCGATCTTGGTCTTGTGGACGACATTCAGCCGGCCGCCTTCGACCTTGGAGATGTTCTGGATACCAAAGCACTGGTGGATTTTGCCGTTGAAGGTTTTCGGTCCCTGCGGATGCTCGGGCCCCTCGGCGAACTCGGTCAACGCCTCGGTCGCCTCGACCAGCTTGGCGCGGTCTTCCGGCCCCTTGTAGCCGGCGTCTTCCATCGCCTTCTTGACGACGTAGAGCGTTTCCCAGCAGCCGAACATATGCGCGGCGGTGGAGACGTCCTTGGGGTCGCCGACAGCGGCACCGTTGTCGTCGATGCCGACGGCGGCGCGGTAGGCCTTCTGTGCGGGGGAATCATCGGGCTGCGCGTAGCGCGGCGAACCTTCCCAGAAATGGCTACCGTCGAGGAATTCGAGGCCGGGGCTGTTGATGTCGGTAGCTTCAAGCGAATCGATGAAGCCGAACAGCTGCGGCCGATTGGAGCCGTAGAACTCGCCTAGCTCCTTGACGAAGGTGAGCACCGCCGGGCCGACCATGACGTGGTAGATCACCTCGGTCTCTGCGGGGATCTGCGGGAAATATTTGGTGAAGGAGGATTCCGTCGGGGGGATGGCGATCTGGGCGATAACCTCGGCGCCTTGCGCCTTCAGGGCCGGCGGAAGGTAGTCGCGATGGTCGTAGCCGAAGGCGAAATCGGGAAATATCTGCGTCACCTTCTTGCCGGCATTGGCGGCAATCCATGGTGCCATCGACTGGATCTGGCTCTTCACATCGGTGATGCCGGGCTGGAAGACGTAGCGGTTCAATTTGGTCGAGGCGACGTGGTGGCCTTCGCTGACAACGAAATAGGGCATCTTGGCCTCGCCGGCGGCCGGCGCCGAGCCGATGACGACATGCGAAAACAGCGTGCCGTAGACTATATCGGTCTTGTGCTGGGAGGCGAACTTGCCGACGACTTCGGCGCCCCGGCCGGGATCGGTGCCGTCATCCTCGATGATCACCTCGACCGGCCGGCCGTTGATGCCGCCGGCTTCGTTGATCGCCTTGACCGCGGCGGCAGTGGTCTTCTCGTACCAGCGGCCGTAGGCGGCGCCGATGCCGGTGCGGTGCGACTGGAAGCCGATCTTGATCGGCGCCGAGCTCTGCGCCTGGCTGTAACGCACGAAACCCGGCGCGACGGCAAGACCGGCGCCGGCGGCAAGGCCCTTCAGCGCCGTGCGGCGGGTGAGAGCGTATCTGGAGAGATCGAAAAACCCATTCTTGTCAGTCACGGCAGTTCCCCTTGTTTTTGAGCTTTGACCAATGGCTGTAGCAGGCAGGCCACTCTTGTTAAGAGGGGCGAAAATTGCATGTGTACAAACTAAATCACCAAAGCTCTGACGTGGCAAGCGAGCTTTCCCCAAGGTTCGATTGACGGGCATCGCACACCTCGTTCATCCGGCGCTCGGCGTCGCAAGCAGCCATAGGCCGAGGACGGTGTAGGCGATCATCAGCACGGTGAGCGGGAACTGGCTGAGCGCGGCGCGAGCCGGAATGGCGTGCAGCCGCCAGGCCAAGCCATGGGCGACAAGCACAGCAAGCATGTGGCCGGCTATGATGACGCCGGCCTGGAGGTTCCACAGCCACCACGCCGAACCGGCACCGGCGACGACGCCGGCTTCAATTGACATGTCGGCGGTACCGAACAGGTTCCAGCCCAGCGCAAACGGGTCGGAGAGAGCGGCAATCGCATATTGGCCGTCGACCAGCAGCGCCGTCAGATAATGCGCGAAGTGGTAGGCGAGCGCGATCGGTACGATCGACCAGACCAAAAGCCCGGCGGCGTGACCGAGCGAATGCTTGCTGCCGGCAAGGTGCTGGCCAACAAAGACGGCGAGCGCGAACACGGCCGCAAGCACGGCAAAGCTCAGCACAAGGCCGAAACTGCCGATGCCGATCAAAGCGGTGCGTCCAGGAAACTCCAGCGGATTGATGCCGAACCAGCCTAGCCAGAAGAAGGTTTTCGACAGGCCGTCGAAGGACACAGACGACAGCGCAAGCAGCAGGAAAGCGACGCCGCTGAGCGGTAGCGGCGCGGCACCAAGCAGCTTGGCGCCCGGCCAGCAGAGTTTTAGCCGGCCGTCTGCACTACGTTCGACGATGGCGAAGCGCGCCACCATGGAAAAGAACACGGTCAGGAACTCACCGCGCAGGGTCCAGTCGCGGTAGCCGAAGACCTGCATGGCGGCGAAGCTCAGCAGCCAGTAGAGGCCGGCGGCCCAGGCCAGCCGCGCCGGATCGTCGGGCGCAGGGTCGATCAGCTCGAACCAGGCGAAGGCGAAGAACAGCAGGAAAGCCGGCCAATAGCCGAGCCGTTGGGGGAGCAGATACGGCTGCGTTCTGCCGGACAGGCGCGAGACGACGCGGCACGGCCCGTACCAGGGATTGAGCCAGGACCAGAGATCGCCGCCGAGCCCTTGCAGCAGGGCCAGCCCAACCCAGAGCAATGTCCATACGGTCAACGGCAGCGGATTGGAGAGCGGATCGCGGCTGCCGAACAGACCGGCGGCAATGAGGATTGCAAAGCCGGCAAAGGATGTCAGGCCGACGGCAGTCTGCGCGCCGTCACCGAAGGTGAACAGCGGCAGGCGCTTGCGCCAAAAGCGGTCGAGGGAGTCCGGCGGGAGTAGCGCCAGGATAAGGAAGCTGGCGGCAACCGCGAGCGCGCCGCCGGCGACGTAGTAGCCGGTGGGAAGGAGCAGGACGTGGCCGCGGTCGGAGGCATGGGCGAAGGCGGGCGTGGGCAAGAATGCAAAGGCAACAATGACGAGAGCTAAACTGTAACGACGGCGCTCTACGGCGCCCCCCTCTGTCCTGCCGGACATCTCCCCCACTTGGGGGGAGATCGGCAGTTCCGCCGCCGGCTCTCCTTCTGCAACTTTGGTGATTGGCGAAACCGGCAATGAGGGCGCAATCTCCCCTCTCGTGGGGGAGATGTCCGGCAGGACACAGGGGGGCGCGAAGGAACTCGTGTTATCCAAGAGTTCCCCCACCCTCACACCTTGACCAGCTGCTCCACGCGATCCTTTTGGCCAAATATGCGCAAATAGCGCTCGATCTCTTTCTCGTCGCCTGTCGACTTGGCCGGATTGTCGGAAAGCTTGACCGCCGGCCTGCCGTTGGCTTCGGTGACCTTGCAGACCAGCGAGATGGCGTCTAGCCGGTTGGTCTCGGTCGGCGCGCAGCCCTCGAAATCGTTGGTCAGGTTGGTGCCCCAGCCGAAGGACATGCGCACCTTGCCGCGGAAGTGGCGGTAGGTTTCCTCGATGGTCTCGACCTCCAGCCCATCCGAGAAGATGAGCAGCTTCTGCTTGGGGTCCTTGCCCTTTTCGCGCCACCAGGAAATGATTTTCTCGCCGCCTTCGATCGGCGGCGCGCTGTCGGGGCGGAAGCCGGTCCAGTCGGCGACCCAGTCCGGTGCATCGCGCAGGAACGCCGCGGTGCCGAAGGTGTCCGGCAGTACGATCAGCAGGTTGCCGCCGTAGTAGCGCTGCCAGTCCTGCAGCACGTTGTAGGGCGACTGTTTCAATTCCTTTTCCGAATTGGTGAGCGCGGCGAACACCATCGGCAGTTCATGCGCATTGGTGCCGAGCGCCTCGAGATCGTTGTCCATGGCGAGCAGCACGTTGGAGGTGCCGGTGAAGGCCTCGCCGATGCCCTCCTTCAACGCTTCGACGCACCAGCGCTGCCACAGGAAAGAATGACGGCGGCGGGTGCCGAAATCCGAGATGCGGATGCCGGGCAGCGCCTTCAGCCGCTCGGTCTTGGCCCACATCTTGGCCTTGGCGCGGGCATAGAGCACGTCGAGCGCGAACGGCCCGAACGCCCGCATGGCCGCGCGAGATCGAAGTTCATTGATAATTGCCAGCGCCGGGATCTCCCACAGCGTCGTGTACATCCACGGACCGCTGAAGGCGAGTTCGTATTGGCCGTCGCGCTTGGAAAGCTCGTATTCGGGCAGCCGGAAATTTTCCAGCCAGGCGAGGAATTCCGGTTCGAATATCTGCTTGCGGCCATAGAAGGTGTTGCCGCCGAGCCAGATCATCTCTTTCTTAGAGAAGCGCAAGGTGCGGGCATGGTCGAGCTGCTCGCGCAGCTCCGTCTCGTCGATCTCCTCGGCAAGGCGGACCGAGGTGGTGCGGTTGATCAGCGAGAAGGTGGCGTCGACCTTGGGATACATGCCCCAGATCATCTGCAGCATCAGAAGCTTGTAGAAATCGGTGTCGAGCAAGCTGCGGACGATCGGGTCGAGCTTCCAGGTGTGATTGTAGACGCGCCGCGCTATATCGGTCTTTGCCATCGCTCAATGCGCCTTCGCTGCTCGCTCTAGCTTTTGTCTAGCGCAATTCCGGACGGAAAACCGCTGCGCACTTTTCCTGGAATTGCTCCAAATGCCTCTTAGCATCGAATTTTTGAACGCGCCTCCCGCTTTGCGGGCTGGCCCGACAAAAAGAAGCCCCTGCGGCAAGCGGCGCCTACGGCAGTTTCGGCCTCAGGAAGCGGTCTTGGCGCCGACCACCTTGAGCGCCGGACGCTTGCGGCGAGTGCCGATGCGGCCCGCCACCGGCGCGTCGGCGCGGCGGTCGGCCTGCTCTTTCTCGGCAAACAGCCAGTCGATGAACAATTGCACGATCGGCGCCGACCGCATCTCGTTGCGGCAGACGACATAGAAATCGTCGACGGCCGGCACGGAAAGACTGAACGGGGCGACAAGCAGGCCCCTGGCGAGCAGTCCGCTTGCCGTCACCGTATCGCCGAGCGCCACGCCATGGCCGTGGACAGCGGCCTCGGTCGCCATGCGCGCGTCGCCAAGATGGTGGCGGCGGCCGCGCTCCAGGTCCAGCGCGTCAGCGGCGGCCAGCCAGGTATGCCATTCGCGGCCGTCGTCGCCATGCAGGAAGACGTGATCGGCGAGGTCGCGGACGGTGCGGATCGGGCGGTTGTTGATCAGCGTCGGGCTGACCACCGGGAACAGTTCGAGGCCCGACCATTTGCGCATCCAGCAGTCGGTCCAGCTGCCGTCACCATAGTGCACGCAGACATCGATATGCGGTGCGCGGACGTCCTTGGCATCATTGGATGGGATCAGCGTCAGCCTGATATCCGGATATTGCGAGGTGAAGCTGCCCAGCCGCGGGATCATCCACAGCAACAGTAGCGCCGGCACGCAGGATACAGAGAGAACGCCGGTGCTGGCCGGCCTCGTCATGCGCTGCGTGGCGGCGGCAATGCCGTCGAAGGCGGTCGACACCGCCGGCAGCAACTCGGCGCCGTGCGGCGTCAGCTTCACCCGCTGACCGGCACGCTCGAACAGCTTGACACCCAACGATTGCTCGAGCGCCTTGATCTGATGGCTGATGGCGCCGTGGGTGACGTTGAGCTCGGCCGCCGCCTTGCTCAGCGAGGCGTGGCGCGCCGTCGCCTCGAAGGCGCGCAGCGGGTTGAGCGGTGGCAAACGCTTGGCCATTTGGACCCTAGGCTCTGTGAGATTTTCTCACAGATAACACACTAACAATATCAATTGATTTTTCAATGCAGCTACGGGACACTTTGCCCAGGCATTGCATCAAGACGTGAAATCTGCAGGCAGCCGACGGCTGCGGCTATCGGGGCCGCTGTCCGCGCCGCACCAGCCATGGAGGACCGACATGGGTTACGACCGCGGCAAGCTCGAAGCGTTGCGCCGCAAATACGGCGAGAGCCATGGCGGCGAAATGTTCGACCCGAAATTCCAGCGTGTCGCCGACAAGATCTTCTCCAAGACCGGCACGCGACTGGCGCCCTATTCCGGCATCCCGACCTTCCTCGCGGCGCCCTATCGTGAAATCGCCGCCGACAATCCGGATTTCGGCGATCTGCAGGTGGCGATGATCGGTGTGCCGATGGATCTTGGGGTCACCAACCGGCCGGGCGCCCGCTTCGGGCCAAGGGCGCTGCGCGCCATCGAGCGCATCGGCCCCTACAATCATGTGCTGGAATGCGCGCCGACGCATGAGCTGAAGGTCGCCGACATCGGCGACGTGCCGTTCCAGAGCCGCTACCGGCTGGAGACCAGCCATGACGACATCGAACGCCGCACCAACCAGATCGTCGACGCCGGCGTCTTGCCCTTGTCTGTCGGCGGCGACCATTCGATCAGCCACCCGATCCTGAAGGCTGTCGGCAAAAAGGCGCCTGTGGGCATGATCCATATCGACGCCCATTGCGACACCAGCGGCCTGTTCGACATGACCAAGTTCCACCATGGCGGGCCGTTCCGCAACGCGGTGCTGGACGGCGTGCTCGACCCGAGCCGCACCATCCAGATCGGGATTCGCGGCTCGGCCGAATATCTGTGGGAGTTCACCTATGAGTCCGGCATGACCGTGGTGCATGCCGAAGAGGTGACCGGCCTCGGCATCCCCGCCATCATCGAGAAGGCGCGCAGGATAGTCGGCGACGGCCCGACCTATGTCTCCTTCGATATCGACAGCATCGACCCGGCCTTCGCGCCGGGCACCGGCACACCGGAAGTCGGCGGGCTGACGACGCGCGAAGTGCTCGAGCTGCTGCGCGGCCTGAAGGGACTCAACATCGTCGGCGGCGACGTCGTCGAGGTGGCACCGCAGTACGACGCGACCACCAACACGGCGCACGCCGGCGCGCAGGTGCTGTTCGAGATCCTCAGCCTGATGGTCTTCAGCCCGGCAATCACCGGCAAGGCGGGCTGACACGCTCGACCATGATCCCGAAGTGGGAACCGGTTTTCGGAGAAGATCATGGTCCACTAGAGAATCCAAAGGCGACCGCCGCGCTGGAGCCGGCGGTTGCACTCAAACAAACAAGCTTCCAGCAGGGGAATGACAATGACACTTCACATGAAGCTCAAATCATCTATCGCCGCCGTGCTGATTCTCGGCGCGACCGGTCTTGGTTTCACCACCCAGGCCGCCAATGCCGACGCGATCGACGACATCGTCAAGGCCGGCGCGATCAATGTCGGCATCTTTTCCGACTTCCCGCCTTTCTCCTCGGCCAGCGCCGACATGAGCATCAAGGGCTACGACATCGACGTGGCGCAATCCATCGCCGACCAGCTCAAGGTCGAGCTCAATCTGGTCAGCGTGACCGGCCAGAACCGCATTCCGTATCTTACCGACAAGCGCGTCGACCTGCTGATGAGCGTCGGCTATTCCAAGGAGCGTGAGCAGGTGATCGATTTCGCCGCCGCCTACGCGCCCTATTACATCGCAGTCATCGGCCCGGCAGCACTTGCGGTCAAAGGCAAGGAAGACCTTGCCGACAAGTCGATCGCCGTCAATCGCGGCACGCTGGAGGACACCTCGCTGACCGAGGCGGCACCGGCCTCGGCCGACATCCGCCGCTTCGACAACTATAATTCCGTCATCCAGGCCTTCATCTCGGGTCAGACCCAGCTGATGGTGGTCGGCAACGATGTCGGCGCCCAGGTGCTCGCCCGGCAGGAGGAACTGAAGCCGGAGCAGAAATTCCAGCTTCTCACCTCGCCCTCGCATATCGGCCTCAACAAGAAGGAAGACCGCCTCAAACAAGCGGTCAACGATGCGGTCGCCAAGATGCTGGCCGACGGCAAACTGGACGAAAGCTCGAAGGCCTGGCTGAAGACACCGCTCGATCCCGCCAATCTCAAGGATTGATCGCCAGTGAGCTATAGCCTCGACTTCGGCTGGCTTGCCGGGGCGACAGGGGCGATCGCGCGCGGCGCGGCCACGACGATCCTGTTGATCACTGTCACCACGCTGGCGGGAACGTTGCTCAGCATCCTCGGCGCCGCAGGGCGGCGGAACGGTCCGCTCCTGCTCAAGCGGGCGATCGGCGTCTATGTCGAGGTGATCCGCAACACGCCGTTCCTGGTGCAGCTATTCTTCATCTTCTTCGGGCTGCCCAGCATCGGCGTCAGGCTCGATCCGGTGCTGGCAGCCATGCTGGCGATGACGCTCAACATGGCTGCCTATACGATCGAGATCGTTGGCGCCGGGCTCGACGCGGTGCCGCCCGGGCAGACGGAAGCGGCACTGGCGCTTGGGCTCAGGCCGCGCCAGGTCTTCATCAAGATCGTGCTGCCGCAGGCGCTCAAGGTGATCTATCCGGCGCTGACCAGCCAGATCGTTATCATGATGCTGGAATCCGCCGTGGTATCGCAGATCGCCGTTCGCGAGCTAACCTATGAAGCCGACATGCTGCAGGCGCGCACGTTCCGGGCTTTCGAGACCTATTTCATCGTGACGATGGTCTATCTCATCCTGTCGATTGGGCTGCGCCGGCTGCTGGTCGGCGGCGGGCGCCGGCTTCTCGGAGCCGGCGTGTCATGATCGAATTCACCTTCTGGGACATTCTGCGCAACCTGCTGCTGGCGGCGCGCTGGACGGTGCTCTTGTCGCTGGCCGCCTTTGTCGGCGGGGCCGTGGTCGGCATGATCGTGCTGTTCTTCCGGATCGCCAAGAATAAATGGGCGCGCCGGTTTGCCTCCGGCTACATCGCGCTTTTCCAGGGCACGCCGCTGCTGATGCAGCTCTTCCTGATGTTCTTCGGCTTGCCGATGCTGGGCCTGCGCATCGAGCCGTGGACCGCGGCGGTGCTTGGCCTGACCTTCTTTGCCAGCGCCTATCTCGCCGAGATCTGGCGCGGCGGCGTCGATGCACTGCCGCGCGGCCAGTGGGACGCCGGCGCCAGCCTCGGCCTGCACTATCTGCAGGAACTCCGGCTGATCATCTTGCCTCAGGCGTTTTCGATCACCCGCGCACCGACCGTCGGCTTTCTGGTGCAGCTGATCAAGTCGACCGCGCTGACGTCGATCATCGGTTTCGAGGAGCTGGTGAGGACATCCAACGCGATCAACAATGCGACCTTCGAACCGTTCAAAGTCTATGGGCTGGTAGCGCTGATCTTCTTCGTCATGTGCTTTCCGCTGACGCAATACGCACGTTCGCTCGAGCAGCGGGCGGCGGCCCGCTGAGCGGGCGACCAGCAATTCAACGCCCGAATACCAGCGGCGGCGCGATCCTGTCACGCCGCAGCCAGCGCACCAGCAGGAGTGCCGCAACCACCGCCAGTCCCGACGACAGGCCGATCCAGATGCCGACGCCGTTGAAGCCGAAACGAAAGGCCAGCAGCACGCCGAGCGGCAGCCCGATGCCCCAATAGCCGATCGCGGCATAGATCATCGGCACCTTGGTGTCGTGCAGGCCGCGCAGCATGCCGCTGGCGACCGCCTGCGCACCGTCAAAAACCTGGAACAGCGCGGCAAAGGCGAGGAACGACACGGCAAGCGCCACCACCTCGGCATTAGCCGGATTGCCCAGATCGATGAAGGCGCCGATCAAGAGATGCGGCCACAGGATCATCACTAGCCCCATCAGCGCCATGAAGGAGACACCGACGACATAGGCGGTCCAGCCAGCCCGGCTGACACCTTCCGGATTGCCGGCGCCATGGGCAAGTCCGACGCGCACCGTCACCGCCTGGTTGAGGCCGAGCGGCACCATGAAGGTGATCGAGGCGATCTGGATGGCGATCGCATGGGCGGCAAGCGAAGCCGCATCGATCAGGCCCATGAGAAAGGCCGCCGCGTTGAAGATCGTCACCTCGAACGCCAGCAGGCCGGCGATCGGCAGGCCGAGCCGCAGCAGGCCCTTGAAGCGCGGCCAATCGGCGCGCCAGAAGCGCCCGAACAGACGATAGCGCCGGAATTTCTTCTCAAGCATCACGACCGCCGCCATGCCGGCGAACATCAACGTGCTGGACAGAGTGGTGGCGAGGCCGGAGCCGGCGATGCCCATCGATTGGATGCCGAGATTGCCGAACATGAACAGCCAGTTGAAGAAGGCGTTGCAGGCGACGGCAACGAAGACGATGATCAGCGCCCAGCCCGGCCGCTCCAGCGCCGAAATGAACGAGCGCAGGACGATGTAGCCGAAAAAGGGCAGCACCGCCCATTCGAGCCAGCGCAGATAGATGCCGGCCTGGTGCGCCAGCGCCGGTTCCTGACCCATGGCCAGCAACACGCTCTCGCCGTGCCAGAGAAGGGCCCATATCGGAATGCAAATGAGGATCGCCAGCCACAGACCCTGGCGCACGGTGCGGCGCAGGTCGCGCACGGAGTGCCGGCGACGGCCGAGCTCGGTCGCCATCATAGGCGAGGTCGCCAGCATCAGGCCGAGCCCGAAGATGAGCGGCATGAAGTAGAGGTTGGCACCAAGCGCACCGCTGGCCAGCGTGTCCGGCCCCAGCCGCCCCATCATCATGACGTCGGTAGCGGTCATCGCGGTCTGGCCGAGATTGGTCAGCACCATCGGCCAGGCGAGCGCCAGCATCGCCCTGATTTCCCGACGCCAAAGGTTTTCCGGCGCGCGAGCGTCGGCTTCGATCGCAGACATTCTAGTTTTCCGCCTATCCGATTGCGGCACGTCGGCAAGAGCCGGAAGCCGCGTCTCAGCGCGGAAAATGGCCAAGATCGGCCGGATTCCGCATTACGACGGGTTTGTCTATCAAATGGGCACCGGTGGCAAGAGGCTGACTTGCGGAAGGGTTAAGCCAGTCGGTTCAATGCAGGCTATTGGAGAGGCTATGGAAGCCGCTATGGTCACGGTGGATTCATTTGAAAGGCAGCCTGATGAGCGCATTTCCCGAAATCTATCTGGTTCGGCATGGCGAGACGGAATGGAGTGCGTCCGGAAAACATACCGGCCGAACCGACATACCGCTGACGCCGGCCGGCGAGGAAGCGGCAAGGCGGATCGCTGAGCGGCTCAAGGGCCTGTCCTTCTCGGCGGTGTGGTCGAGCCCGTCGCAGCGCGCCTTCAACACCTGTGCGCTGGCCGGCTTCGGCTCGTCAGGCGTGAAGAAGGACGATCTGGCGGAGTGGGATTATGGTGCCTATGAGGGATTGACCACCAAGCAAATCCTCGCCGAGCGCCCCGGCTGGCGTCTCTTTCGCGACGGCTGCCCGAGCGGCGAGTCCGCCACGGATGTCGGCTCGAGGGCGGACCGCATCGTCAGCCAGTTGCGCGAGATCGGCAGCAATGTCCTGGTCTTCTCAAGCTCGCATTTCCTTAGGGTGCTGGCCGCACGCTGGCTCGGCCTGCCGCCGCAAGCCGGCGCGTTTTTCGTGCTGGAGACCGCCAGCATAAGCGGGCTCGGCTATGAGCACGACCTTGACGAGCCGGTCATCCGGCGCTGGAACCAGAGATAGCAACCGATCCCGATTTATCGGATCGCGTCCAGCGCCTGCCTTTGCCTGTGCATTTCGAGAAACACGCGGTAGTCGCGGTCGAACCGGCCGGCAGCAGCCGGATTGGGCTCTCGCGTCTTGCCGCCTTGCTGCATGGCGACGCAGGCGGCATTCAAATCGGGAAAAAGCCTGGCCGCGGTGGCGGCAATCATGCCGGTGCCGAGCAGCACCGCCTCGTCCGCCAGCGGCTCGACCACCGTGCAGCCGGTGGCATCGGCATAGAGCTCCATCAACAGCGGGTTCTTGGTGTGGCCGCCGGTGACGTGCAGCGTGTCGATCAGATAGCCGTTCTCGTTCAGCGCTTCCAGCACATGACGGACGCCAAGCGCGATGCTGACGGCGGTGCGCCAGTAGAGCTTGCACAGACTGTCGAAGGAGGCATCCAGCGTCAGCCCGCTGATGACGCCGACGGCATGCGGGTCGGCGAGCGGCGAGCGGTTGCCGTGAAAATCGGGCAGTACGTGCAGCCTTGCGGCGAGGTTGTCGCCCTCGGCGGCGCGCAGCTCGGCGACGCGGTGGGCAATCCTGGCATGCATGGCGGCATCCGGCTCGCCGCCGGCGCCATGCCAGCGGATGATGTGGTCGAGCAGCGCGCCGGTGGCCGACTGGCCACCTTCCGACAGCCACAGGCCGGGAAGGGCTGCGCCATAATATGGGCCCCAGACACCGGCGAAAGGCTGCGGATCGGGCGACATCGCCATGACGCAACTCGACGTACCGGCAATCAGGGCCAGATGGCGGCCGATGTTCGTCGCGTCACCGGCGAAACCGCCGAGCACGCCAAGCGCGCCGGCATAGGCATCGATGACGCCGGCGCCGACCCGGCATTTTTCGGTGAGGCCAAGCTCCGTCGCGGCTTGCGGACCGAGCGGGCCGATATCGGCACCGACCGGGCTTGCCTTTTCCGGCAGGTTGCCGTGCTCAAAGATATCGCCGAGCCCGACGGCTTCGAAGAAGTCGCGCCGCCAGCCGGTCGCTTCATGGGCTAGATAGGTCCATTTGGCGGTCAGCGTGCATTGTGAACGGGAGAGCGAGCCGCTTGCCTTCCAGGTGAGGAAGTCGGTGAGGTCGAATAGATAGCCGGCTTCGTTCCATGTTCCGGGCAGGTTGCGCTTCAGCCACATCAGCTTCGGCGTCTCCATTTCCGGCGACATGACGCCGCCGATATAGTCGAGCACAGCGTGGCCGCTTTCAGTGCATTCGTCGGCCTCGGCAATTGCGCGATGGTCGAGCCAGACAATGGTGTCCCAGCGCCTTTCACCAGTGACGGACACGCTGAGCTGGCCGCCATGCCGGTCTCGCACGACCAGCGAGCAGGTGGCATCAAAGGAGATGCCGACGATATCCTCGGCCCGCACGCCCGCCTTTTCGCGGGCAGCGCGGACGGCCATGCACACCGCCGACCATATATCCTGCGAATCGTGCTCGGCATGGTCGGCCTTCGGCTGTTGCATGGCGATCGGGTGCTCGGCGCGGCCGAGCAAGGCGCCACCGGTGTCGAGAATGCCGGCACGAGCGCTTCCGGTGCCGACATCGACCGCGCAAACGAAACTGTTGGTCAAGGTGTTCTTGCTCTCGCTCCCAGGCCTGCAATCAGATCGGGCAATTGCAGCATGTCAGCGAATATAAAGTCCGGCTCACTCGACGCAAGCCGCGCTTTCAATGCCGGGTTGCCGGTGTGCGAGCCGCCGGTGAAGGCAAGGACGCGCATGCCGGCCGCCCGCGCCGCTTCGATGCCGGCCGGGCTGTCCTCGACGACGAGGCAGTTTCGCGGGGCCGCTCTCATTTTATCTGCTGCATGGAGAAAGAGATCGGGCGCCGGTTTGCCCCGCGCCACCATGGCGGCGCTGAACAAATGCGGCTCCAGCAGCCCAAGCAACCCGGTGACGTCGAGCGCATAGCGGATGCGTTCCAGGGTGCCGGAGGAGGCAACGCAGCACGGTACGCCGAGCCTCGGCAGGACCTGTGCGATACCTGGCATCGGTTTCAGCTCCTCGCGGAATCTGCGCATCAGTTCGGAGCGCATCTCGGTCAGATGCTGGTCGGTGAGATCGAGCCCGAAGTCGCTTGCGAGGATTTCGCGGACGCTCTTCATGCTCTTGCCGAGGAAGTGCTCGTAGGCAATGTCCTCGCTGACGTTGCCGCCGGCAAGCGCGATCATCTCCAGCAATGCCGAGACGGACAGCATCTCACTGTCCACCAGCACGCCGTCACAGTCGAAAATGACCAGTTCAGGCGTCATCGCGCTGGATCGGCTTCAGAGGTCGCCGGCGAGATAGCGCGTCAGTGTCGCGCGCGCGCCGTCCGCCCACAGCAGTCTCAGCGCTTGGCCGAAGGCTTCAGCGAACGGCGGCGAGCGGCCGACATCGCCATAGATGTCCTCCATGGCAAGCCAGGCGGCAGGCATGTCCCTGGCCGCCTTGGCCGTCGCCTGCAACCGGCCCCAGTTCGGGTCGTTGGGCTCGGTGACGGCACCGGAATCCGTCGTGCCGAAGCAGTAGCGACACCAGAGCGCCGATTCCAGTGCAAGGCCGGTGACACTTTTGCCAGCCTTCAGCCGGTCGGCGATGGTCGGAATGATGAATTTCGGCTGGCGGTTGGAGCCGTCGAGGCAAAGCCGGCGTATGGTGTCGCCGATCTTCGGATTGGAGAAGCGGTGCTCGATGAGCTGGTAGTAATCTTCGAGGTCGGTGTCCGGAACCGGCGGCACGGTCGGGATGATTTCGTCATGCTCGAGCTTGTCGAGGAAGCCGCGTACCAGCGGCTCCTGCATCGCCTCATGGACGAAATGGATGTCCATCAGCCCGGCCGGATAGGCGATGGTCGCATGGCCGCCATTGAGGATGCGGATCTTCATCAGCTCATAGGGCGCGACGTCGCTGACGAACTGCACGCCGACCTTTTCCAGCGGCGGGCGGCCGTCGGTGAAACGGTCCTCCAGCACCCATTGCTTGAACGGTTCGCAAAACACCGGCCAATTGTCGTCGAGGCCGAACTCGCTGGAGAGAATGCCGCGCTCGCGGTCGGTGGTGGCCGGCGTGATGCGGTCGACCATGCCATTGGGAAAGGCAACGTTCTCGCTCACCCAGTTTGCCAAACCTTCGTCGATCAGCCGCGCAAGGCCGATGACGCCATCTGAGGTGACGTGGCCGTTATGGGGGATGTTGTCGCAGGACATAATTGTGAAGGGCACGATACCGTCGGCGCGGCGGCGCAGCAGCCCGGCGAGGACGAGGCCGAAGACGGTCTTCGGCGTCGCCCCCGGCTCAGCGTCGGCAACGATGTCGGGATGTGTCGGATTGAAGACGCCGGATGCCGGATCGATGAAATAGCCGCCCTCGGTAATGGTCAGGGAGACGATCTTGATCGCCGGATCGGCAAGCCGCTCGACGATTGCGGCCGCATCGCCCGGCACCAGGAAGTCGATCATGACGCCGGTGACGCGCGCGCTCATATGGCCGCTGTCCTGCTCGACCACGGTGGTCAGCCAGTCCTGCTCCTGCAACTTGCCGCGGCCGACCTTCTCGCCCTCGAAGACGCCAGCGCCAACAATGGCCCAGTCGTGGCCGACACCCGAATTGAACAGGTCGTCGAGATAGACGGCCTGGTGCGAGCGATGGAAATTGCCGACGCCGAAATGCACGATGCCGGCCTTGAGCGCGGCGCGATCATATTTCGGGCCGGCGACCTTGGGCGGCAGCTTGGCGAGGATGGAAGAAGAGAGTTTCACGGTCATCTGCTTTTACCCTTTAGCGGGACGGCTCTTCCCCCCGTGGAGGAGACGGGGGGAAGAGCGCCTTCGCCCCCTCAACTCATCCACTGGCCGCCATCGACATTATAGGTCTGGGCGACGATGTACTCGGCCTCATCGCTGGCCAGGAACACCGCCATGCCGGTGAGGTCTTGCGCCGTGCCCATGCGGCCATAAGGCACGGCTTCGCCGACCAGCCTCTTCTTCTCGCCCCTCGGCCGGTTCTCGAACTTGGCGAACAAGGCATCGACATGGTCCCAATGCTCGCCGTCGACGACACCCGGGGCGATGGCATTGACGTTGATGCGGTGTTTGATCAGGTCGAGCCCTGCCGACTGGGTGAGCGAGATGACCGCCGCCTTGGTGGCGCAGTAGACGGTGACCAGCGCCTCGCCGCGGCGCCCGGCCTGGCTTGCCATGTTGATGATCTTGCCGCCCTTGCCCCGGGCAATCATCGAACGGGCGGCGGCCTGCAACGTAAACAGCGTGCCGGCGACGTTGACCGAAAACAATTTGTCGTAGCTTGCCTTGGTGATCTCGACGATCGGCGCCAGGTCGAACAGGGCAGCGTTGTTGATCAATATATCGAGGCCGCCGGTCCTAGCTTCGACCGCCTTGACCGCCGCATCGATCGACGCGAGGTCGGTGACATCCAGCTTCACCGCGTAAGCGTTGCGGCCGATTTCCGAAGCCGTCTTCTCGGCAGCCTCGAGATTGATGTCGCCGATCGCGACCGTCGCCCCCTCGCGCACATAGGCTTCGGCGAACGCCCTGCCGATGCCGCGCGCCGATCCGGTGATCAGCGCCGATTTACTCTTCAGCCTCATTGCACCATCGCCTTTCCGTCGGCGCCGAAGCGATGCAGCTTGGCCTGATCCGGCGTCAGATAGATCGTGTCGCCGTGATGGACGGCCAGTTCGCCGTCGGCGCGCACCGTCAGCGGACCGACGCCGTCGGCTTGCACATGCAAAAATGTGTCGGAGCCAAGATGCTCGGCGACGCCGACCGTCGCCTTCCAGTCGCCTGATGTCTTTGAGATATTCATGTGCTCGGGACGGATGCCGACGGTTTTGGCGCCATATTTGGCTGCCGGCGCGCCTTCGAGCAGATTCATCTTCGGCGAGCCGATGAAACCGGCGACGAACAGGTTCTTCGGCGTCTTGTAGAGCTCCATCGGCGAGCCGACCTGCTCGATATTGCCGGCGTTGAGCACGACGATCTTGTCGGCCATGGTCATCGCCTCGATCTGGTCGTGGGTGACGTAGACCATGGTCGTCTTGAGCTGGTGATGCAGCTCGCTGATCTCCAGCCGCATGGTGCCGCGCAGCGCCGCGTCGAGATTGGACAACGGTTCGTCGAACAGGAAGGCCGATGGCTGGCGCACGATGGCGCGGCCGATGGCGACGCGCTGTCGCTGGCCGCCGGAAAGCTGGCCGGGGCGGCGATCGAGATAGTTGGTGAGGTTCAAGATGCGCGCGGCGTCCTTCACCTTCTTGTCGATGGTCGCCTTGTCCTCGCCCGCCATCTTCAGCGGGAAAGCGATGTTCTTGGCCACCGTCATGTGCGGGTAGAGCGCATAGGACTGGAACACCATGGCCAGCTTGCGCTTGGCCGGCGCCTCACCGGTGACGTCGCGGCCATCGATGTTGATGGTGCCGCCGCTAGTGTCCTCCAGGCCGGCAATCAGACGCAGCAGGGTGGACTTGCCGCAGCCCGACGGTCCGACGAAGACGACGAACTCACCGTCCTCGATGACCAGGTCGAGACCGGGAATGATGGATGTCGCCCCGAAGGATTTAGAGACGTTCTTGAGCGTGATGTTTCCCATAGTTTCCTCCCCCGAAGGGCTATTTCGTCGTTTGCGTCATGTCCGTTATTTCGCGGCACCGCCCATTATTTTACGGCACCAAATGTCAAGCCGCGCACCAGCTGCTTCTGGCTGAACCAGCCCATGATCAGGATCGGCGCGATCGCCAGGGTCGAGGCGGCCGAAAGCTTGGCCCAGAACAGCCCCTGCGGGCTGGAGAAGGAACTGATGAAAGCGGTGAGCGGGGCGGCCTCGGTGGTGGTCAGCCGGATCGTCCAGAACGCCTCGTTCCAGGCGAGAATGATGTTGAGCAGCATGGTCGAGGCGATGCCCGGCACAGCCATCGGCGTCAGCACATAGATGATCTCGTTCCAGAGCGATGCGCCATCCATGCGGGCGGCTTCCAGGATCTCGCCCGGGATCTCGCGGAAGTAGGTGTAGAGCATCCACACCACGATCGGCAGGTTGATCAGCATCAGCATGACCATCAGGCCGATGCGGCTGTCGAGCAGTCCGGTATCGCGGAAGATCAGATAGATCGGAAACAGCACGGCAACCGCCGGCATCATCTTGGTGGAGAGCATCCACATCAGGATGTCCTTGGTCCACTTGCCCGGCGAGAAAGCCATCGACCATGCCGCCGGAACCGCGACGATCAGGGCCAGAATGGTCGAGCCGACCGAAAGGAAGACCGAGTTGAGGAAGAACTTGAAGTAGCCGCTCTGCGCCTCGACCTCGGTATAGCTCTCGAACGTCCCCGACGGGAACAGGTTGAAGCCCTGGATGGCCTCCTGCTCCGACTTGAACGAGGTGATGATCGTATAGAGGATCGGGAAGAAGATCAGCAGCGCAACGATCCAGGCGGCCGCGGTCGCAATCGTTTTGTGCTGGGTGGTGACTGCACGTGCCATCGTTTCCTCCCTTATTTGTCCAGGTTCTTGCCGACGGCGCGCATGGCGAAGAAGGCGACGATGTTGGCGAGAATGACCGCGATGATACCGCCGGCGGACGCCTGGCCGATTTTGAACTCCAGCAATGCCTTCTGGTAGACGAGGAAGGGCAGGTTGGTGGAGGCATAACCGGGGCCGCCATTGGTGGTGACGAGGATCTCGGCATAGACCGACAGAAGGAAAATCGTCTGGATCAGGATGACCACTGTTATGGCGCGCGACATATGCGGCAGCGTCAAATAGATGAAGCGGCTGATGAAGCCGGCGCCATCCATTTCGGCGGCTTCCTTCTGCTCGCTGTCGAGCGACTGAAGCGCGGTCAACAGGATCAGCGTCGCAAACGGCAGCCACTGCCAGGCGACGATGATGACGATCGCCAGGAGCGGGTGCTGCCCGAACCAGTCGATCGGCTGCCCGCCGAAGAAACGCGCAATGTCGGCGAAGACGCCGTATTGGGGATGCATGATCATGTTCTTCCAGACGAGTGCCGCCACCGGCGGCATGACGAAGAACGGCGAGATGACGAGGATGCGAACGATGCCCTGTCCCCACATCGGCTGATCGAGCAGAAGGGCCAGCAGGGTGCCGCCGATCACCGTGATCAAAAGCACGCTGACGACGATGGTGAGCGTGTTGAGGATCGACTGCAGGAATGCCGGGTTGGAATAGAAAAGCGCGTAATTCGAAAAGCCGACGAAGCCGTCGCGGATCGGATTGAGCGGGTTGTACTGCTGGAAAGAGAACCACAGCGTGAATGCCAGCGGCACAATCATCCAAACCAGCAGCAGCACCACGGATGGCGCCATCATGAAGCGGGCAAGCGAACGGGTCTGCTGAGTAGCCATGACGGTCACCCTTCGAGGTCAGCCAAGTTTTTCAGCGGTGTGAAGCTGGCCGCCCGAACTGGGATTCGGGCGGCCCTTGCCGGCCATGATGGGCTGCCGGCACCGGGAGGAGCCTTATTTGATGTAACCGCCCTCGGTCATCGTCGCTGTGGCGGCGTCCTGCGCCTGTTTCAGGGCATCGTCGACGCTTGACTGGCCGGCAAGTGCCGCCGAGAAGAGCTGGCCGACAGTGGTGCCGAGACCCTGGAACTCAGGAATGGCGACGAACTGGACGCCGACATAAGGCACCGGCTTGACGGTCGGATGTGTCGGATCGGCGGAGTTGATCGAGTCCAGCGTCATCTTGGCGAACGGTGCCGCCTTCTGGTACTCGGGATTGGCGTAGAGCGAGGAGCGCGTTCCCGGCGGAACGTTGGCCCAGCCTTCCTTCGAAGCGACAAGTTCCGCATAGTGCTTGCTGGTTGCCCAGGATACGAACTTTTGAGCGGCGTCGGCTTTCTGGGTGCCGGCGGGGATGGCCAGAGACCAGGCCCAGAGCCAGTTGCCGCGCTTGCCCAAGCCATTGTCCGGCGCCAGCGCATAGCCAACCTTGTCGGCCACGGTGGAGTTCTTCGGATCGGAGACGAAGGAGGCAGCGACGGTGGCGTCGATCCACATGCCGCATTTGCCCTGCTGGAATAGCGCCAGGTTCTCGTTGAAGCCGTTGGACGACGCACCCTCTGGGCCGTCGGCCTTCATCAGATCGACATAGAACTGCAGCGTGTTCTTCCATTCGGGCTGGTCGAATTGCGGCTTCCAGTTCTCGTCGAACCAGCGGGCACCGAAGGAGTTCGACATGGCGGTCAGGAAGGCCATGTTCTCGCCCCAGCCGGCCTTGCCGCGCAGGCAGACGCCGTTCACGCCGTTGGCGCGGTCGGTCATTTTGTCGGCGGCCTGCTTGATGAAGTCCCAGGTCGGCGCATCGGGCATCTTGAGCCCGGCCTTCTCCATCAGGTCCTTGCGGTACATGACGAAGGAGCTTTCGCCGTAGAAGGGCGCTGCGTAGAGCTTGCCGTCGACCGACAGGCCGCCGGCTATGGCCGGGATGATGTCCTTGACGTCGTAATCGTCGCCGAGCTTGTCGAGCGGCAAAAGCCAGCTCTGCTTGGCCCAAATCGGCACCTCGTAGGTGCCGATGGTCATCACGTCGTACTGGCCGCCCTTGGTGGCGATGTCAGTGGTGACGCGCTCGCGCAGGACGTTTTCCTCGAGCGTGACCCACTGCAGCTGGACGTCGGGATTCTTGGCGGTGAAGTCGTCGGTCAGCTTCTGCATGCGGACCATGTCGCCATTGTTGACCGTGGCGATGGTGATAGATTCGGCATGCGCGGCAAAAGCGAGGGCGCTGGCCGACAACAGACCTAGGGTGAGCGTGCGAAGTTTCATCAAAATTCCTCCCGTGAACCAAGCTGAGCATTTGCCTTGGCTATGAGCAATTACTCACTTACTGTGAATTATGTCAAGCCGGATTCGTTGCTGCAGCGCAGCATGCCTATCGCGTGCAGCGGCAAGCCTGGGATGTCTGGCCTGGGATATCTGGGAAGGGCTCGGTCGGGCTCATCGCGCGCCAAAAGCCAGGGCTTCGCTGTCCGGCTGGCTTTGCCTCAGCCTATTGGCAAGCGATCTCGGCCAGGATCCATTCGCGGAAGGCTCGTATCTTTGGCACGTTGCGTCGCGCCGTAGGATAGACCAGCCAATAGGCATGGCCGTCGTCACCGACCAGGTCGAAAGGCTGGATCAGGCGGCCGTCGGCAAGTTCGGTCTTGAACAGCGCCTTGGTGACGATCGCCACGCCCTGGCCGGCAATCGCGGCATTGGCCTCATAGGCCTGCGCGCCCATACTGGTGCCGGGGCGCTTGGCCAATTCCGCGACCGGCAGGCCGGCGGCGGCAAACCAGTCCCGCCACCAGATGTCGCCCGGATCGAGGATCGGCAGCCGCAGCAGGTCGGCCGGCTCGTTGACGCCGCCGATGCTGGCCGCGAGCTTTGGGCTGAGAACCGGCGTGAAATCGGCCCTGAAAAGCATATGGGTCTCGACGCCCGGCCAGTTGCCACCGCCGGAGCGGATGGCGATGTCGATATCCTCTCTGGCAAAGTCGACAACCCTGTTCGAAGTATCGACACGCACCGCCAGCGACGGATGTGCGACCTGGAACGAGCCGAGATGCTGCGCCAGCCAGTTGGAGGCAAAGGTCAGCAGCGTCGAAACGCAAAGCACGCCGTCGGCGCCGGTGCGCGCGGCGGCATAGGCCCCGCTTAACAGCGCGAACGCTTCGCTGACCGCCGGCGCCAGGCGTTGACCGGGTTCGGTCAGCACGATCTGCCTTGGCTGGCGCAGGAACAAGGGCGCGCCGATGCGCTCCTCCAGAAGCTTGATCTGGTAGCTTGCCGCCGCCTGCGTCATGCCAAGCTCCCGGGCGGCCTTGGTGAACGAGAGGTGCCGCGCCACCGCCTCGAACACCCGGATCGCCTGAAGCGGAGGAAGCTGTGAAACCAGCTGTCGTGAATTGAGCTCCGGCATAAGCCCTCCTTATGGGCAGTGATCGACGTTTGATTGGCGGCAGCGGCCGGTCCGACCGATATTCCGTGTTGAAGATCAATTTCGCCTAGAGATAGCGAAGGCTGAGGATCATGACCACGATACAGGAAAAGCTGCTTCCTGCTCCAGCCCATGGCTGGTTTTCACGGTTGGCGCGGGGATTGGCAAGGCACGCGGCGCGCAAACGCGCTTATCTCGACGTCCGGGAACTGCCGCCGCATTTGCAGCGCGACATGGGCTTTCTCGACGGCAACGATCCTTGCGGCCGGCACCAGTAGTGTCGCTCATTTTATCGAAAAATCATGCACCGGCCAGCAAGGCGGCGGCGGTCCGCTCATCGGTGATCAGCCCGTTGACCAGCCGCCGGTTGACGGCGGCGAAGATACCCGGCAGCTTGCGGTCGCCCATGGCAAGCGCGATCACCAGCGACTTTTCGCGCGACGGCAGCGGCGCCGACGACACCCGGTCGTTGGTGATGCCTTCGATCATGCGGCCATCGCGATCGAACACCCAGCCAACGATCTCGGCGACGCCGCCGGCCTTCTGCAGCGCCTTCAATTCAGCCTCCGAAATGAAGCCGTCCTCGTAAAGCGGCGCCTTCGGGCCGAGATCACCGATGCCGACAAAGGTGACGTCGGCCTCGGCCGCAAGCGCCAGCGTCGGCTGGATCATCGGCTGGCTGAGCAGCATCTCGCGCTCCTCGGGCGAGGAAGCGATGACCGGCAAAGGCATCGGAAACGAACGCGCCTTGACCCTGTCGGCCATGGTGAAGATGACGTTGTAGAAGGCGGCGGAGCCGTCCGGCGAGATGTTGCCGGTCAGTGATACCACCTTGTGCTGCGGGCATTCCATCGGCGGCAGCTGCTCGATCGCCGCCTTCAGCGTGCGGCCGGTGCCGATTGCCATGACAATCGGCGTCGGCGACCGCAGCCGCCGTTCGATCTCGGCCGCCGCCGCTTCGGCGACGCCGATGATGGTGGAGGACGAAGAAGGGTCGCTCGGCACCACCTCCACCAGATCAAGCGCAAAGCGCGATTTCAGCCGTGCCGCAAGGTCGAGGCAGTTGGCGATCGGATGGTCGACGCGCACCTTGATCAGCCCTTCGGAGACTGCGAGCGACACCAGCCGCTGCGCCGTCTGCCGGGAGATGCCAAGCGTGGCGGCGATTTGGTCCTGGGTGTTGCCGGCAACGTAATAGAGCCAGCCGGCGCGCGCCGCGTCGTCCAGCCTGTTGCCACCGCTGTCCTGCCGGGAATTCAAGTTCGTGCCTCCCAACTCCGCCAAGCATAAGAGGCGGAGTACCACAGTTTCGCAGGGAATGAAGTTGCGCGCAATTGTCTATTGCAAGAGCAATTGCTTAGGGTCGGGGAGTTGGTGCTTCGAGCGACGCGGCCGTCGCCGGCGCAGCCTCTTCGAAGTAATCCGGGCAGTCGCGGTCGCACTAGATCGGTTCTCGCAGGCGCAGCGGTTTATCTCCCGAGCTAAACGCTTTAAGGGGGTTTTGGAGAATGGAGCCTTGCATGACGCCGAAAGCGGTTTTCTGGGATATGGACGGCACGCTGGTCGACAGTGAGCCGCTGCACGAGGCGGCGCTGATTGCAGCGCTGCACAGTGTCGGCATCGCACCGCCGGCCGACCTGCATGAGCGCGTGCTCGGCATCGCCGCATGGCCGGTCTACGAGATGCTGCGCGACGAGTTCGGCCTCGACCTGCCTTTCGACGACTGGATCGTGCGCAAATACGATCACTATCTGCCGATGGCCGAAACGCTGACGCCACGTACCGGCGCGATCGAGATCTTCAACGAGCTGCGAGAGCTTGGCCTGCCGCAAGCGGTGGTCTCCAACTCGGACAGGCTGATCGTCGATGCCAATCTGCGCGCCGTCGGCCTCGTCTATCCCGGCATGAAGACGGTCAGCCGCAACGACGTGCGCGAAGGCAAGCCACATGCCGAACCATTCCTGCGCGCCGCCTGGCTGGCCGACGTCGACCCCGCCGAGGCCGTGGCGGTCGACGACAGCCGGACCGGCGCCATGGCCGGGCTGGCAGCGGGGATGAAGACGATCTTCTGGCCGGAGGTGCCGATGGAAGGCCCGCCGGGGGCGATCGTCATCAACAGCGCCGATGAATTGCGCGCCGAGTTGGGGCTTTAAGCCACGCCGGTTGAATGAGATTCAATTCCGGTAGGCAGGCTCCTGCTCGTCGAGGATCGCCTTCAGTTCGGACAGGTGGCGTTCGGCCTGGTCGGGATAGTCTTCCTGTTCCCTTGCCGCCTTTTCGGCGATCTCGTCCGACAGTACCCGCAGCGGCCGGCCGGTCCACAGCGCCTTGATATAGGTTTCGGCGGCGCGCTCGAAATAGAACATGCGGTTGAAGGTGTCGGCGACGCTGTCGCCAATGACCAGCACACCATGGTTGCCCATCACCATCACCTTGACCTTCGGGTCGACAAGGAGTTGCGAGCAGCGCTCACCCTCTTCCTCGAAGGCCAGCCCGCCATAATGACCGTCGACGACATGGCGGTTGAAGAAGATCGCCGAGTTCTGGTCGACCGGCGGCAGCGTCGAGTCCGCCAACGAGGCAAGCACGGTGGCATGGATCGAGTGGACATGTATGACGCAGCGCGCATGACGCACATTGCGGTGGATGGCGCCATGCAGGCCCCAGGCCGTCGGGTCGGGCGCATTCGGGCCGGCCAGCGTGTCGGGATCGTTGGCGTCGATCAAAAGCAGGTCGCTCGCCTTGATGCGCGAGAAATGCACCTGGTTGGGGTTCATCAGGAATTGCGAGCCATCGTCGTTGACGGCCAGCGAGAAATGATTGGCCACCGCCTCGTGCATGTTGAGCCTCGCCGTCCAGCGGAAGGCGCAAGCGAGATCGACGCGCTCATCGTAGAATGGCAGGTTGGTCAACGGCTCCTTCTGCAGGCGGGCGATGCTCATCGTAAACCTCCGTGAAAGAGGCAAGGATGCCGCGCGGCTGCAACGCGCGCAACCGGTTTCGTTTGGTGCAGACAAGCACCGTTACTATGCCGCCGTGCTGGTGGCCGTGCCGATCCGAAGCCCGCCATGCTCGACGATGAAATCGATCACCTCCTGCAGCCCCTTGCCGCGCGACAGGTCGGTGAAGCCGAACGGCCGCTTGCCGCGCATGCGGGCAGCGTCGCTTTCCATGATTTCGAGATTAACGTTCACGTAAGGCGCAAGATCGCTCTTGTTGATGACCAGGAAATCCGACCGCGTGATTGCCGGCCCGCCCTTGCGCGGGATCTCCTCGCCTTGGCAAACCGAGATGACATAAAGCGTCAGGTCGGCCAGGTCCGGCGAGAAGGTGGCGGCGAGGTTGTCGCCGCCCGATTCGATGAAGACGATATCGAGATCCGGGAATTTTCTGGTCATCTCGGCGATTGCCTGCAGATTGATCGAGGCGTCCTCGCGGATGGCGGTGTGCGGGCAGCCGCCGGTCTCGACGCCGATGATGCGGTCCTCGGGCAGCGCCTGCAGGCGGGCCAGCATCATGGCGTCTTCCTTGGTGTAGATGTCGTTGGTGACGACGGCGATCGAGAACTCGTCGCGCAACGCCTTGCAGAGTTTCTCGGTAAGCGTCGTCTTGCCCGAGCCGACCGGGCCGCCGATGCCGATGCGAAGAGGACCGTTTGGGGACGTCATGTGGGGAACTCCGTCAAGGCAAGAATGGCGAAGCCAAGCCCGATCAGCAGGCACAGCGGCGAATAATAACGCCGATCGAGCCGCTCGAAAGGCTGCTCGGGCGTCAGCCGGCGCCACCACGGCGTGAAGCCGGCAATGCCACGCGCCAGAAAAACCAGCGCGATGAGCAGCGACGTGGCGGCAAGCCCGGCCTTGGGAAAGGGCGTGGCAAAGATGCCCTCGAGCGCCATCGGCCACAGTGTCGCAAGGCCAAGGCAGGCGGCAACGGCGAAGCAGGCGAAGGGCGCCGGCATCTCGTCGACGCCGCGAAAGCCGATGACCGCACGGGCGCAGGAAGCGGCGTCCCTGCCCGGCCAGATGCCGCCAATGCCCCAATAGACATGCAGTGCAGTGATCAGCAGCAGGACGAGCGAGAGGGCGAAAGCGAGGACGATCATGAGCGGAACAGTCGCGAATACTGGGTCTCGTGCTTCATCGCCGTGATATCGGAGATAAAAGCGCAGCCGCCGAGATCGTCGAGCGTCGATCCGGCAGCGCGGGCGGCAGTGGCCAAGGCCAGCGGCTCGAAGCCGGCGAGCAGCGTCATCGCAGCGCCCTGGCCGAGGACGCCAAGCCGGATCGCGGCCTGGACGAGGTTGGAGAAGAAGGCCTGCAGGAAGGCAGCCAGCGCGTCCTGCAGCGGAATGCCGTGGCCGCCGGCAACAGCACCGACGACAACGCAATAGGCGCATTCGGGCGGCAGGCGGCGGTCCAACACCTGGCACGGCCAGGCCGAGGCCGCTTTCAGGAAGGCGGCGCCCTGCAGCATCGTCTCGGTATGGCGCTCGCGCGAGCCCGCCAAGGCCTCGGCGAGTGCGGCAATTTCGGTGAGATCGCCGGCTTCACGCGCCCGCCGCCAGCTTTCGGCAAACAGCACGGCATCGTTCCAGCCCGAACCCATCTCGACCAGCGTCTCCAGCCATGCGGCGAGGTCTTTGCTGTCGGCAACCAGCCCGGCATGAACGGCTTGTTCCAGACCATGGCTGTAGGAAAAGCCGCCGACCGGGAAGGAAGGCGACAGCCACGCCATCAGCCGCAACAATGCGATGTTGGAAGGCTGGGCGACGTTGGAAGGCTGGTCAGTCATGGTCATGGTCGTGCGAATGGCTGTGGGAATGCGATTCGCTATGGGTATGGGAATGCGCTTCGGCATGGCTGTGCGCATGCGCCTCGGCATGAGCATGGCCATGGCCGCCATGGCCGGAATAAGCGCCGCGCACCGGCTTGAACGGTTCGGAGACATCACTCACGGTCGCACCCAGCCCTTCCAGCATCGCCTTGATGACATGGTCGCGCAGGATGAGGATGCGGTTAGCCTCGATGGCGGCGGCGAGATGGCGGTTGCCGATATGCCAGGCGAGCTCGGCCAGATGGACAGGTCCGCTGGCCCGGATATCGTAGAGCGGCTCCTCGGCCGCGAAGATCTCGATTTGGCGGCCATCCTCCAGCACCAGCCGGTCACCATCGTTCAAGGCCACCGGTTCGGGCAGGTCGACCAATACCCTGTCGCTACGGGCCGTTTCGATGGCGCGGCGGCGCAGATGCCGCTCGTCATGGGCAAGCACCGCACTGTCATATGGCGTCGTCGCTCCGGCTTCGCCTGCGGCCAGGACGGAGACGGCGCGCGGGAATTTGGTGAAGTCGGTGCGGATATCGAGCTTCATGTAAGACTGCCTTTCGCAAAAGCCTAGACTATCCGGTTCCCCGCCCCAATGGCGCTCAAACGATCGTGTCGAAGAGCCGCAGGATAAACGATATCTGGTAGACAAGCGCGGCGGCGACAAAGGCGATGTGAAAGCGGCGGTCGCGCAGCAGGATCGCAACGACGCAAAGCGCGACGAAAACCGGCGTGCGGATCAAATATTCAACGCCGAAATGGGCGAAATGCGCCGGCCCTTTCAGCAGCGTATCGACCACGTCCAGCAGATAGGTCGCCGCCAGCAGGCCAAAGAACCAGGCCCGGCGCGAATAGAAGAAATCCTCATAGCTGGTGTAGTCCAGCATCGAGTCCGGGAACAGCAGCGCGCAGAGCAGGAACAGCGTGACGGCGTAGAAAATGATGAACAGGTACTTGCCGAAGGTCCAATTCTCGATCTGGAACAGACCGAACTCCCACCACCAGAAATGCACCAGCATCAAAAGCACCGACGCGACCCAGGCCAGATGCACGGGATAGAGCCGGTACTGGCCGGGATGCTGGACGATGCGGGCGAGCCCCGACAAAAGGCGGGTGACGCCAAGGCCGATCACCATGCCCAGGACGATGCGGATATGCGGGAAGATGTCGTGGGCGTAAGGAAGTTGCTGGTCCATAGGCCTCGCGCGGCACGTTCTACATCGGGCGTTCTAGCGCCTATGGTTCAGAACAGGAAGTAGCGCTGCGCCATCGGCAACACGGTGGCCGGCTCGCAGGTGAGCAATTCGCCGTCGGCGCGGACCTCGTAGGTCTCGGGGTCGACCTCGACATGTGGCGTGGCATCGTTGAGCACCATCGAATGCTTGCCGATGCCGCCGCGGGTGTTCTCGACCGCCACCATCTGCTTGTCGACGCCGAGCCTGTCGCGCAGGCCGGCGTCGAGCGCGGCCTTGGAAACGAAGGTCACAGATGAATTGGTCATCGCCTTGCCATAGGCGCCGAACATCGGCCGGTAGTGCATCGGCTGTGGCGTCGGGATCGAGGCGTTGGGGTCACCCATGGGAGCGGCGGCGATCATGCCGCCGATCAGCACCATGTCCGGCTTGACGCCGAAGAAGGCCGGGTTCCACAGCACAAGGTCGGCGCGTTTGCCGACCGCCACCGAGCCGATGTCCTTCGACAGGCCATGCGCGATGGCCGGATTGATGGTGTATTTGGCGATGTAGCGGCGGACGCGGAAATTGTCGTTGTTGCCGGTCTCCTGCGGCAGCGAACCGCGCTGGCGCTTCATCTTGTCGGCGGTCTGCCAGCAGCGGATCGCCACTTCGCCGACACGACCCATCGCCTGGCTGTCCGACGAGATGATCGAGAAGGCGCCGATGTCGTGCAGAATGTCTTCGGCGGCGATGGTTTCCTTGCGAATGCGGCTTTCGGCAAAGGCGATATCTTCGGGGATCGACGGCGACAGATGGTGGCAGACCATCAGCATGTCGAGGTGTTCGGCCAGTGTGTTGATCGTGTAGGGGCGGGTTGGATTGGTCGAAGACGGAATGACGTTGGGCAAGCCGCACACCTTGATGATATCAGGCGCGTGGCCGCCGCCGGCGCCTTCGGTGTGGAAGGCATGGATGGTGCGGCCTTTGATCGCCGCGACCGTGTTTTCGACGAAGCCGGACTCGTTCAGCGTGTCGGTGTGGATCATCACCTGCACGTCGTAATCGTCGGCGACCGACAGGCAGCAGTCGATTGCAGCCGGCGTCGTGCCCCAGTCCTCGTGCAACTTCAGCGAGCAGGCGCCGGCAAGCACCATCTCCTCGAGCGCGGCGGGCAGCGACGCGTTGCCCTTGCCCGACAGGCCGATATTCATCGGGAAGGCGTCGAAAGACTGGATCATGCGTGCCAAATGCCACGGCCCAGGCGTGCAGGTGGTGGCCAGCGTGCCATGCGCCGGACCGGTGCCCCCGCCGAGCATGGTGGTGATGCCCGACATCAGCGCTTCCTCGATCTGCTGCGGGCAGATGAAGTGGATATGCGCGTCGAAGCCGCCGGCGGTCAGGATCTTGCCTTCGCCGGCGATGATCTCGGTGCCCGGGCCGATGATGATGCCGACGCCGTCCTGCGTATCCGGGTTGCCGGCCTTGCCGATCGCGGCGATGCGGCCGTCCTTGATGCCGATGTCGGCCTTGACGATACCGGCGACGGCATCGACGACCAGCGCATTGGTGATGACGGTGTCGACAGCGCCTTGCGCCCGCGAAACCTGGCTCTGGCCCATGCCGTCGCGGATGACCTTGCCGCCGCCGAATTTCACCTCCTCGCCGTGAAGGGTGAAATCCTTTTCGACCTCGATGAACAGCTCGGTGTCGGCGAGCCGGACCTTGTCGCCGACGGTCGGGCCGTACATCTGGGCATAGGCGGCGCGGGTGATTCTAGCCATCAGCAATTGCTCCCGAAATACAGTCTGGTCGAAGCCGGGTCCCACATTGCCGCCATCCTATGGTCACGCAATGACCCGCTGAGCGACACTTTCCGATCCCATTTAGCGTTTGAGGTGGCCGGGCCACCCCAAAACGACCACTTGCCAATCGATGGAAAGGAACATCCATGCGCAAAACAATCCTTCTGGCAGCCGCCGCCACGCTGGTGCTCGCAACCGCCGCCAGCGCCCAGCAACAGCCTGCGCAGCAGCCCAGTCCGGCGCCGGCCGCGCCTGCTCCAGCCGCGCCCGGGGCGCAGCCGCAGGCGCCCACCATCCAGGCGATCAATGTCGTCGATATCAAGGATCTGCCGGCGGACACTCAGGCCAAGGTCAACCAGGTGATCGCCAAGCGCAGCGACGCCGACCTGCAGAAACTGCGCGGCTCGATCGACGCGACGCCGGAGGTCAAGTCCGCGCTCGAAGCCAAAGGGCTCACCTCGGCGCAGGTGATCGCCGCCAGCATGAGCACCAATGGCGCGCTGACGCTGATCACCAAGAAAGCGAGCTGACGAGACGAGGCGGCGGGCCGGCACAAGATCAGCCCGCCGCCTCGCAAAGGGAACCTTCACAGGGGAAGTTACGTTTCGGTCCTGTCGCCCTGACACCAGCCTCGAAAAGGACCCTGAGAACGAGCGATGGCGATCACCACCTTCTCCGACACCAGACGGCTGCATGGGATTGCTGCGACCGCTTTTTTGGCAGCCAGCATTCCGCACGCCGCGCTGAACGCGCAGAGCCTCGACAGCGCCGAGACCGTCAACCGGATCGTCGGCTCGGAGGTCGGGCAGGAAGAGACCAAGACAAATGCGGAAGCTGGCAAGGTCAGCTCGGCGATCGATCGCACGCGTGAAAACATCGCTGCCGTGCGCAAGACATCCAAGCTCGACAAGGTCGATATCGTGTTTCTTACCGACGCCGCGCGCACCGAAGGCGGCCCGCCGCCGGCGATCGAGAACAAGGTCAGGCAACATCGGGACGACATTGCGGAGTTGCGCAAGGAGATCGAGGCGAACGCATTGCTGTTCAACGCGATCGACTCGCGGCGTGTGCAGACCGAGGACGTTCTGGCGGTTGAATTCGATGATCCGGGAAAGGTCGTCATCTATGCGGCGGCCAAGCCGCCCGGTTAAGCTTCCCCTGGCTAAGCTCTGGTGAGCATCTGCAGCCGATGCGGTCGATCTCACAGCTTGCCCATGATCTTCTGCTGAAATCCGTAGACCTCGCGCTTGCCGCCGAACGGCACTAGCGTAACGTCGCGCTCCTGGCCGGGCTCGAAGCGCATCGCGGTGCCGGCGGCGATGTCGAGGCGCATGCCCCGCGCCTTGTCGCGATCGAATCTCAGCCCTTCATTGGTCTCGAAGAAATGATAGTGGCTGCCGACCTGGATCGGCCGGTCGCCGCTGTTGGCCACCTTTATGGTGACCGTCGGCAGTCCCTTGTTCAGTTCGATCTCGCCGCTTGCCGTGATGATTTCGCCGGGGATCATCGCGGCCTCACAGGACGCCGAAGGCGAGGCCGGCGCCAATCGCGGCACAGGCGACCCCAGTGGCGCGGGCAAGCCCGCGGAAACGCCAGCCGAGGTTGAGACCGGCAGTGATGCCGACGGCGTGGAGCAGCGCGGTGGCAAAGGCAAAGCCCGCCATATAGCCGAGCCCGCCGGTATTTTCAGGCACCTCGGTGCCGTGGGCGTAGCCGTGGAACAGCGCGAACAGGCCGATGACGGCGACGCCGGCCGAGACGGGAAGATCGACCGCGAGCGCAACCAGCAGCCCCAGCGCCACGGCGGACGCCAGTATGGCCGGCTCGACGAAGGGCATCGGCACATGCAGCATGCCGAGCGCGCCGCCGGCCAGCATGACGCTTACAAAGGCCAGCGGCCATGCCCAGATCGCTTTGTCGCCCTTGAGCGCGGCCCATAGCCCGACGGCAATCATCGCCGTCATGTGATCGAGGCCGGAGAGCGGGTGGGAGAAGCCGGCGGTGAAGGACCAAACCGTGCCGACGCCGACATGGGCATAGGCTGGCATTGCTGCCGCCAGCAACAGGACCGCCGACAGCGTTGAGCGTTTCATCGTAGCGGGGATCATCGGCGTGCCTTCCATCTTTGAGATCATCATCCCTCTCACGCTGCCTTGCGGGCCGGACCGCAGCCCTCTGCCTTGAGGACGCGCTTGGTGGAGGCCGGATATTTCTTCAGCAGCGCTGCCGGACGGATCGGGCGGGCCGAGAAGTTGCCGCCGCAATTCGGACAGGCGCCGCCGAGCACGTTTTGTGCGCAGTCGGCGCAGAAGGTGCATTCGAAGGTGCAGATCACCGCATCCGTCGCGTCGGGCGGCAGATCCTTGTCGCAGCACTCGCAGTTGGGACGCAGCTCAAGCATTTCCTCTCCTTGGCGGTGTTATCTGATCGGCTCGTGCACGGTCACCAGCTTGGTGCCGTCTGGAAACGTCGCCTCGACCTGCACATCGTGGATCATTTCGGCAATGCCTTCCATCACCTGGGCCCGGGTGACGACATGGGCGCCGGCCTCCATTAGCTCGGCGACCGCGCGGCCGTCGCGGGCACCCTCGACGACGAAATCGGTGATTAGCGCGATCGCTTCCGGATGGTTGAGCTTGACGCCGCGTTCGAGCCGCTTGCGGGCCACGATCGCCGCCATGGCGATCAGCAGCTTGTCTTTCTCCCTCGGCGTCAGATTCATGCTTTTTCCTGCAGTGGCACAATCGAAATCAGAGTGACCATAATTTGGGCAGGCCCGCCCGTCCGTTGAGCAATTCGACAAGCGGCACCAGCCGCTTGCGGAGCTGGTAGCCGTCCTCGGCGAACAGCCTCGCAAGAAGCTTGCCAGATTTCCGCACGCTCCAGAAACTGACGCCGCCCTGGCCGCCGACTATGCCCCGGGCCGGCTCGAGCAAAGCCTCTGCCCGTGGCGACACCATCAGTAGCGTCGCCACGGCGACAGCACCGGCGGCCGCTGCGGGACGGTTCAAGGCGGCCGCAATGTCCGGCCCGATGCGGAACTCCTCTGCATGGACCAGCGCCCCGTCCTGGCGGACGCGCCAGCGGTCGTGGAAATGGCCTTGCGTGGCCCGTTCACCCATGGCCAGGCGGCCGAAGACGGTGGCCTCCAGGATCAGCGCCTCGGCTCCGGTGGCAAGCTCCACGTCAAGGCTGCGGGCAAAGGCCGAGCGGTCGAAGACGATGGTTTCCTGTGGCAGCCAGGCAATGTGGCCTTCTTCCCCGACAGTCAGCTGCACCCGCACTTCGGCGCGATCGGATGCGGCGCGATAGATTTTCTCGCAGGCCTGCGTTGTCATGGTTGCGGAGGCGCCGGCACCGACATTGACCTCCCAGGCGAGACGGTCGCCACCGGTCAGCCCACCGGCGGTGTTGATCAGGACGGCTTCGAGCGGATCGGCCGAGACCGCCGGCATGCGGATCTTGGCTGAACCGTCCTGGTACAGACGCCGAAGACGCGTGCGGCCTCCGTTCCAGTCGCAGCCAAGCCGCGCGACGCCGGCAACACGCTGGGCCGGCGGCACTGAAGTCAAGCTATATGCGATCGTATCCACGACACCAACGTTAAGCACTGCGGCGGCTTTGTCGATATATAGCTTGTTGCTTGACAGCGTTTCGGTTTCTATAGAGGGAGCCACCTTGGTACGGTCACCGGCGCCTGGCGGGGGTAAAAGGCGACGATGACGACGTAATCGAGGACAAAAGGGGCGCTGATCAGTTGGCGTCGGGAAACGACAGAGTTGGGGAAGAAACCGAATGGCTGACCAGCTGGCAAACGATATCATCGCCAAGATCAAGGCTCATGCCGAGCCGGGCGGCGAGGAAATCACCACCAGTACCGAACTGACCGCCCTTGGCATCCATTCGCTGGAACTGACGGAGATCATCTTCGATCTCGAGGAAGAGTATGGCATCGAAATCGAGATGAACACTGTCGATGCCTGGAGCAATCTGAAGAATGTCGGCGACATGGTCGAGGCGGTTCGCGCGCTGATCGCGAAAAAAGCCTGACTGAATGCACAAGCGCGTCGTCATCACGGGCATCGGCGGATTATGCGGGCTCGGCACCAATGCATCGGCAATCTGGAATGAAATGCGCGCCGGCCGTTCGGCAATCGGCGCGATCGACAATCCGCTGCTGCATGATCTGAAGGTCAAGGTCGGCTGCGAAATCAAGGCGCTTCCCGAGCACGGCATCGACCGCAAGCAGGTCGTGTCGATGGACCGCTTCAGCCTTCTGGCGACGATCGCCGCGCGGGAGGCGGCACAGCAGGCGGGATTGAACCCGCACGCGGCCAACACCTACCGGATGGGCACCATCGTCGGCGTCGGCGTCTGCGGCTGGGAGGCGATCGAAGAGAACTATCGCGCCATCCTGCTCGAAGGCAAGAACCGCGCCGGCATCTTCACCGTCCCGAAAGTAATGCCGGGCGCTGCAGCCGGCCATGTCAGCATGAATCTTGGTCTGCGCGGGCCGGTGTTCGGCATCACCTCTGCCTGCTCGTCATCCAACCACGCCATTGCCTCGGCGGTCGATCAGATCAGGCTCGGCCGGGCCGACGTCATGGTCGCCGGCGGCACCGATGCGCCGCTGGTCTGGGGCATCCTCAAGGGCTGGGAGGCCCTGCGGGTATTGTCGCCGGACACCTGCCGGCCGTTTTCGGGCGACCGCCAGGGGCTCGTGCTCGGCGAAGGCGCCGGCATGGTGGTGCTGGAAACATATGAGCATGCCATGGCGCGCGGCGCCGCCATCCTTGCCGAAATCGCCGGCGTCGGCCTTTCCGCCGACGCCTCCGATATCGTCGCGCCAACCATCGAAGGGCCTGAGGCGGCGATGCGCTTCTGCCTCGTCGATGCCGGGCTCAATCCCGAGGACGTCGACTATCTCAACGCGCATGGCACCGGCACCAAGGCCAACGATCAGATCGAGACGGCGGCGATCAAACGCGTGTTCGGCGGCCATGCCTACAAGCTTTCGGTGTCCTCAACCAAATCGATGCACGCCCACTGCCTCGGCGCCTCCGGCGCGCTGGAAATGATCGCCTGCGTGATGGCGATCCGCGAAGGCATCGTGCCGCCGACCGCCAATTATCGGGAAGCCGACGCCGACTGCGATCTCGACATCACGCCGAACGTGGCGCGCGAACGCACCGTGCGCACCGCGATCAGCAACAGCTTCGCCTTCGGCGGCACCAATGCGGTGCTGGCGGTCAAGGCCGTGTGATCCCACCCCTTGCGGGTCCTTCACCGGGGGCCGGCGAAACTTTCCATGCGCATATTGATCGCGCCAGGCGTCGCGCCTAACTCTCTGCGACCCGCCATGACCGTGCCGCTCGGCGCGGTCCCCTACCAGGAGTTTCGATGACCGATCTGTCCGCGTTTCCGATTGCTAGGCGCTGGCCGGCGAGCCACCCCGACCGCATCCAGCTTTATTCGTTTCCGACGCCGAACGGGGTGAAGATATCGATCGCGCTGGAGGAACTTGGCCTGCCTTACGAGCCGCATGCCGTCGATATCGGCAAGAACGAGAGCTGGACCCCGGAATTCCTGTCTTTGAACCCGAACGGCAAGATACCGGCGATGATCGATCCGGACGGCCCGGGCGGCAAGCCGATCGGCTTGTTCGAATCCGGCGCCGTCCTGCTTTACCTCAGCGACAAGACCGGCAAGCTGGTCCCGGCAGACGCGACGCTGCGTTATGAGACGATCCAGTGGGTGTTCTTCCAGATGGCTTCGATCGGGCCGATGTTCGGCCAAGTCGGATTCTTCCATAAATTCGCTGGGCGCGAAATCGCCGACAAGCGCCCGCTGGAACGTTATCGCGACGAGTCGCGACGGCTGATCGGCGTCCTCGAAACGAGGCTCAAGGGCCGCAGCTGGATCATGGGCGACGATTACACCATCGCCGATATTTCGATGCTTGGGTGGGTGCGCAATCTGATCGGCTTCTACGAGGCGCGGGAACTCGTCGGTTTCGACGATTTCCCCAGCGTGGGCGCATGGCTGGAGCGTGGCCTCGCCCGGCCGGCGGTGCAGAGGGGCCTCACCATTCCGGCCAGAAGCTGATCTTACGTCGATTCCGCTCGGCTATTTTGCCTTGGTCCGGGGTTTTGAGCCGCCCTTGCCGACTACGGAAGCAGCAAGCGACGCCGCACCTTTGGCGGTGGCAAGCACGGCACCGGCGGCGACATTGGCCGTTGCTTTAACAGTGCGCATTGCGCTGCCTGCGATCGATCCTCTGCTGCTTGCCGATCTTTTGGGCTTGGGTGCAGCGGCTTTGGCCGCGGCAGGCACCACCTTCTTCGGCGCTGCCTTGCCAAAGCTGGGCTTTGCCGCATCCTTGGAGCGGGCCGCCGCTGCCGGGCCGGCGCTGGTTTTCACTCGAGTGGCCTTTGATCGTGTTGCCCTGCCCTTGGCGGGCGCAGGCTTTCTTGCCATGGTTTCCATCGAACGGTTCCCTCATGGGCACAATTGCCGTGTCCGGGATAACGGCCTGAAACTGTCAAGGTTCCGGCCGGGCGGTTCCTTGCAAGTCAGGCCAGGTCGCCGACCACCAGGTCGGCGGGCCGCCGACGGGCAAGCACGCGGTCGATGTTCGGCATATCGTTAGAGGCGATCCAGGCGCGCGCGTCCTCGTCGGAGCGGCCGTGCTCGTGCCATCGCGCCAGCAGTCGGCGCTCGAGCTCGGCGCGCGGCACATCGACGAAGATCGAGAAGTCGAACAGCGGCGCCAGCCGCGTCCAGGGTTCCTCGTCGAGCAGGAGATAATTGCCTTCGACCAGAATGAATTTGGTGTCGGCGGCGACAATCGCAGCGGCGGCGCGCGACAGCTCCATGCTGCGGTCGAAGACCGGGATGGCGATATCCGGCTCGCCGGCGCGGATGCGCTTCAGCAGCGCTTCGAAGCCGGCAAAATCAAAGGTTTCCGGAGCACCTTTTCGCGCGCGAAGGCCGCGTCGATCGAGAACGACGTCATCGTAATGGAAGCCATCCATCGGCACGACTTCCGCCGTGCCTTCCGGCAGCAGGTCGTGCAAGCCTGTCGACAATGTCGACTTGCCGGCGCCGGGCGGACCGGCAATGGCAACGATGAAGCGCGGCGCCTTGCCGGCGCGCTTGAAAATGGCAGCAGCGATATGGGCGATTTCTGACATTGGCCCCCTTACGGTGGTTCTGGCGCATTTTGGCGGCAGTTTTCGAAAATTTCAAACGCCGGATTGTGCCAAGCCTTCAATCGGGCCCGGATTGACCGATCCGCAGGAAATCGCTGTCGAAGGCGATGTCGCGCACGGCACCGTCAGCCGCCAGGATGCGCATGCGGCCCGGCGAGGTCGTGACGTCGTGCGGCGGCTCGCGGGATGGCCATGGCAGCGCGCCGATGACATGGCGGAACGAAAAGCGGCGCCCTTCGGAAAGGGCAAAGGCGGTCGCCACGCCTTCGCGCTTCAGCCAGTTGTCGCCGAGCGATGCGGCGTGGCCGACGGCCGTGCGGCCGTCCTCGATGCCGAGCACGCCGCGGTGGCGGCCACTCCATGGCGCATAATCGCGCCCGCCGTTGCTGACCCACAGCATGGTGACCGGCAGTTCGGCCGGGTTCTTCAGCACCAGCACGAGATCGGCTTCCGCCTGGCGCGCCAGCGCGGTCCAGCCCGGCCCGCCATGATCGGCCTCGACCAGCGTCACGAAGTCCTCACGCAGCTGGTCCATGCGATAGGTGGTCAGGTCAATCGTGCCGCCGTTGGCGGCGGGAAAGCGCGTCAGGTCGGCGGTTCGCGCCGGGTAGGCGAGCAACGAGCGGCCGCGGGCCGGATCGGGCTCCGGCGGCTCGTTCGGCGTCGCGGCAAGGCGCTTCGGCGAGAACGCCAGCCTACCGCCGGTCTTCATCACCGTCATCGGATGGTGGGCGACGGGAATGGCGCCGGAGCCGCCGGAAAAGACGTGCTCCTGATAGAGAAAGGGATGATCGTCGCGCAAGGTCAGGATCTTGTCGACGGTCGCGCCCATGATCGGGCGCTGCAGCCGGAAGACGGCGCGCCAGCCATCGGTCGTTGCCGCGCTGTCGACGACGTCCCAGCGACTATTTGCCGGCCAGCCATGCAAAGGTGCCGCTTCGACGTCGCTGATCGAGAACGGCGCGCACAGGAAATCGCCGGACAGGTGGACCGTCCCTTCAGGCAGGTCTTTCGGCAGCATCTCGCGCGGCTCGCCGACCCAGGGTGCGCGATGCAGCGGCTTCAGCCGGCGGCCATCGATATCGACCGTCATGTCGGCGAGATGGCCGACGGCAAGATCGACCGATACCGAAATGCCCTTCGCCGTGATCGTGACCGTATCCATGTGCACCTACCGATTCTGCCAGCCCGATTCTGGCGGCCCGATTCTGCCGGCGCCAGCAAAGCCCACTCGCCGCCGATTGCGCAAGCGCGGTGGCCGGCAATTCACATCAGGCGGCGCCACGTCGGCCTGTGGACAGGGCACCGTTCGAGGCCCCGAGCGATATTAACCAAATGGACTGTGCCTTTGCGTTAAGATAGCTTCGCCTCGTCTCAGAAACAGCCTGCCTTCGGAACTGACTTGTCCGCCTTCCGGTTCTTTTCGTCCATCCACAAATGCGTCGCTGTGCTGGCGCTGCTGCTGTTTGCTGCCGGCTGCACGACTGTCACGCCGCCCGACAGCGTGCTGGCGGTACCGGCGCCGCCGCAGAAATATGCCGCCATGGTCATCGATGCCGGCACCGGCAAGACGCTGTTCGAGGTCAATTCGACGGCGCCGCGTTATCCGGCGTCACTGACCAAGATGATGACGCTCTACCTCCTGTTCGAGGCGCTGGACCAGGGCCGCATCAGCAAGGAGACGCAAATCCCGGTGTCGGACAACGCCGCCCGGCAGCCGCCGACCAAGCTGCGGTTCAGGCGCGGCGAGACCATCGACGTCGATTCGGCGATCCGCGCCGTCGTCGTCAAATCGGCCAATGACGTGGCGGTCGCCGTCGCCGAATATCTCGGCGGCAGCGAAGAGGCGTTCGCCGGCATGATGAGCGCCAAGGCGCGCCAGATCGGCATGAGCAGCACCGTTTTCCGCAACGCCTCGGGCCTGCCGGACGGCGACCAGCACACCAGCGCGCGCGACATGGCGGTGCTCGGCATGGCGCTGCACGCCCGCTTCCCGCAGCATTTCCACTATTTCTCTGAAAGCGACTTCATGTTCCGCGGCAGGCTGGTGCGCGGCCACAACGACATGCTCGGCCGGGTGCGCGGGGTCGACGGCATCAAGACCGGCTACATCAGGGCTTCGGGCTTCAACATCGTCACCTCCTATAATGCGGACGGGCACAGGCTGATCATCGTGGTGATGGGCGCCGACAGCGCCCGCCAGCGCAACGACCATGTCGAGGCGCTGATCCAGCGCAGCCTGTTGCCGACCTCCGAGGCAAAGACGCGGCTGCTGTATGCCGAGGAGCAGTGACAGTTGAAGTCCGAGTGTTGACCGCGTGCGGGTTCAGGCGACAAACGCAGAGCCGCCGTTTTGCGCGACACTGCTGAGATACTTTGCCGGCGGCTTGCCAAGCGCTTTCTTGAACATGGTGATGAAGGCGGTGACCGATTCGTAACCGAGATCGGCCGAAACCTGCTGCACGCTGGCGCCGGAGGCCAGCTCGCGCATTGCGACGATCAAGTGCAATTGCTGGCGCCAGCGCCCGAAGGTCAGCCCTGTCTCCTTTACCACGAGACGTGCGAGACTGCTCTCGCTGAGCGCAACGCGATTGGCCCATTCCGCCAGGGTGCTACGGTCGGCCGCATCTTCCGCCAGCGCCGCGGCGATCCGCCTCAAGCGCGGCTCGGACGAGATCGGCAGGTGTAGCTGCTGAACAGGCATGCGCGGCAGTTCGGTTAGCAGAACCCTGGTCAGGAGCTCGCCCCTCGCGTCATCGTCCTCGTCGCGATCCGCCAGCTCGATAATGAGCTCGCGCAGCAACGGCGTGATCGAAAGCGTGCAGCACCGGTCCGGCAGGTCGGTAGCTCCCGGTTCGATATAGACGAAGAAAATCCGGGCATTGGCGGTCGCGATATTGCTGTGCTCCATGTCGCCGGGAATCCACACCGCGCAATGCGGCGGCACCATCCACAGGCCGCTGGGGACGCGACATGTGACGCCACCGCCCAGCGCGAAGACGAGTTGCCCTTTGCGGTGGTGGTGGTCCGGCACCTCCGCCCTGGTTTCGGTAACGTCAACGCGCACGGCGATTGCCGGGGCGAGGACATCATCCGGATCGAAAGGCCAGGGGTAGCGGAGAGGCTGTCTCATATTGACTGATTTTAGCGATCGACTGCCAAGATATCTAAATTACTCAAACAGGAAAGTCGATAGTTTAGGGATGAGTAACTCAGAAGCCGACAGGCGGGCTTCCATTTAGTCATGCCCTGCTCGCGTTCTGAACGTCGGACCAACAAGCCCGGCGCACGAAAACAGGCTGGCGTCCGCCACGCAGCAAGAAGGGACGATACCAATGCTCGCCTTGGTCACATCTTCCGACAGCGCCACCGGGTTGCGGCTCGCCGAGCTAGGTGAGCCCGAGCCCGCCCCGCATGAGGCGCTGGTCTCGGTCCGGGCAGTCTCGCTGAACCGCGGCGAACTGCGCCTGCTCAACATCCGTCCGAACGGCTGGGTGCCTGGTCAGGACGTCGCCGGAATTGTCGAGCGCGCCGCGGCCGACGGCTCCGGGCCGGCCGTCGGCGCCCGGGTTGCGGCTCTGGTCGACGAGGCCGGGTGGGCCGAACGGGTCGCCGTTCCGACCGACCACCTCGCCGTCCTGCCGGACGACGTCAGCTTCGTCTCCGCCGCCACTGTTCCGGTCGCGGGCACGACCGCGCTGCGGACCCTGCGCCTCGGCGGCGACCTGGCCGGCCAGCGGGTCCTGATTACCGGCGCAAGCGGCGCGGTCGGCCGTTTCCAGATCCAGATCGCCCGCCAGCAGGGCGCGTCGGTGGTGGCGGTCGCCGCTGAACGGCATGCCGACGATCTCCGCGGCCTCGGAGCCGAACGGGTCGTCGAAACGATCGAGCTGGCCGAAGGACTGTTCTCGCTGATTACCGAATCGGTGGGCGGCGATAGCCTCGCCCACGCGATCGAACGGATCGCGCCCGACGGGACCGTCGTCATGTTCGGCTCGAGCAGCGGCGAACTCACGCCCATCGGCTTCCGCCAGTTCGTTCCGGGGCACGAAGGTGCGCGGCTGCAGACCTTCGCCTACTACGCTTCCGGTCCGGAGGTTGGCGCCGACATCGCCTCGCTGCTCGCGCCGATCGCAGCCGGCCGGCTCGAAACGCGCGTAGTCCTCACCGTGCCGTGGCGGGATGTAGCCCAGGCCCTCGACGCGCTGCGGCAGCGCAGCATCAGCGGCAAGGCAGTGCTTACCGTGACCGAATGAGCAGGCGGGGGCGCCGGACGGGACGGTGTCTGTCTCCCCCGGGCTGCTACGGCAACTTGAGCCCGCTGGCGATTGCCCGTTGAAGCCGGCGCCTGCTTCCGCTAAGAAGCCGTGGCTGGCCGGTTTACCGGCTGGTTCGTTTTTGGGATCACCGATCCTGAAGGCACCCGTAGCTCAGCTGGATAGAGCGCTGCCCTCCGAAGGCAGAGGTCACAGGTTCGAATCCTGTCGGGTGCGCCAAATTTTCTTGTGTCCAACCCAGACACATAGGTCACCCATCTCTCGGGAAGGGCAGCTTCCGTAAACTACCGATCAATCCCCAATTCCGCGGCGGTGAAGGCGTTCGCCGCTGCTTGCTGGTACAAAACGTCGAGTTCCGTGCCGAGTGCCAGAAGTGCGGCGATGCGTTGGATCATTTGACGAAACCATTTGCGTTCATCGTCGGTCAACGAGTTGTTGTCGCGCCGATCGGCTTGGCGGTAGCCGAGCCATTTCTTGAGAACGGGATAGCCGCCAAGCTGATAGGTCCAAACTGCTTCAGGGACGTGGGAGAAAAACGCATCATCATTGATGTAGAGGTCACCAGTGCGTTCCCCCCAAACGTCAGCGCCCCACATCTCATTCGGGGCATCGTCGATGGTGAATGGTCGGGGCTTCCATCGGCCCTTGCCTCCACCCCAATAGGTGACATTGATCTTCAAATCACCGGGACGAAGATTGCTGCCATCATCGCGCTTCAGCGGCCCAAGCAGTGCAGCGCGCTCTCGCCCAAGAACAATGTCGATCACGTCGCGGGCGTCGCGGTTCGCATCGAGAAGGCGCGTCACCTGTTCGCCCTTGGCGACAAGTTGTTCGAAAAGATCGGGATCCTTCGGAATGGGCAGATGCGCCCAATCGGCCGAAAGTGCGCTCTTGTGTTCGGCCTGATAAGCTGGTGCGTGAAGGATCGCGAAGCCAACGCGAAAAAGCCTGCCCACAAAGTCGCGGGCAACATCGCTATCCCTTAAAAATGTAAATCGACGGGCTGTTTCAGTTGGTTCGGTAAGCTTAAAATGCACGCCTAAAGCGCGCCAAACTGCTTCCGATAGGTTGGCATACCGTTCGGCAGAAAACCCCTCTTGAACTTCGCGCGGAAGTATTGCGGATCCTCGTTCATGAACATGCCGATTTGTGAGGGTTGATGAAAAAACCGGGCGCGATTCTGATAATTTGCGCGGCTCAGGCACCGTCACAAAGAACTCGTTACCCTTGAGGTTCTTATCAAATTCAGGGCGGCTTTCGTTCAACCATTTGCCGCTAACTTCGTAGTACAAATACCTCTGATCAAACGGAAACAATAGATTTTCTACAATCTTACTCTCGGAAAAGCCTATTTTCCGTACGGAATCCCATTCTTTCTGGGCGTCATATCGTGAGTATTGTTCCGAAAAAGCTGGATGCAGACTTATTGCTTCGTCAAAATTCGACGCACCAAGGTAATGTTGAATTCGTCGAGTTAGTTCGCGTTTGTCAGTGTCGATAACTGTGCCAGACAGGCCACGGCTTGGTTCCACACCCTGATAAGATGTTGGAAAGAGCTCATCCAAAGCGGGCCATGCTTCGTAGCCACCTTCGACCATCGTTGGCGACAGACGCCAACGGTTTTCGCGTGTCGGGGTAACAAGATCATACGGTGCTGACAAATTACCCACGCCGGTAGGTAAGGCGGCTACAAGTGCGGCCCGCTTGGCGTTCGCCAAGCCCCAAAAGTCGCGGTAGTGAACCGCTGTTGCCGTTGGCTCGGTCTTGGCTTCAGCCCGTTTCACAAGCGTGATAATGGCAGTTCCCGGCTGAATGCCGCGGGCATCCATATCCGTGCTGAATGCGCTTTGGTCCGAAGTGCCAGCGCCTGACAATCCTTCCGGAATAAGTTTGCCCGTTTTGTATTTATCGCCGTTCAGATTGTCTATCCAAACATCATGGAAGTTCGACAATAGCGACTTGCGCATGATCGGGTGCGAACGCCCAGTTAGATATGACGAATTCGAAATGTAGGAGACGATACCAAATTTTGCCACTTCGCCGATGCGCTCTTCGGCCATACGGAAGAAGCGGATATACAGATCATCAAGGAGCTGTTTGCGAACACCATAGTCGAAATAAAGCGCGCTTTGCCCGCGCTGTTTCTTTTTCGGGTTGCCGAATTCGTTGCGCTTCACCTGTTTCGTTTTGGAATCGATGTCATCGATAAGTTCGACGCCCTTATAATGTGCGACTAACTCCGCTTCTTCGGCTTGTGCTGCACCTGCAAATGCGTCGTAGGGCGGATTGCCGATGACGACGATGATTTTTGCATTTCGCTTTACCTCTTGAGAGGCATCGAACTCTTCGCGCATCTCAGGGAAGGTCAATTTGACGTCGCCGCTATCCCGCCAACCGGAAAGCGAATTGGTGAGAAAGATTGTCAAGCGCTTGTCCGGGTCCGGCTTTGCTCCCAGGCTGTCGAGCAAGAGATAGAGTTGCAGTTGCGCGACAGCGAAAGGCGCGGTGAGGATTTCGAACCCGATCACCCGTTCATGGAAGGCGCGGGACAGTTCTAAGCCGATTGCGGATTCGTCCCCATCCGCCTTCGCTTCATCGGCAATGCACCGTGCCACTTCCAAGAGATATGCGCCGGTGCCGCAACATGGGTCCAGGACGACAACATCGGGATTGGCAAGGCCGCGTGGGAGATTGAGTTCGGTCTTCAGGATGTGGTGAACCCGACGCACTTGATAACGCACAATTTCCGGGGGCGTGTACCAAACGCCCAAATCGTCGCGAAGCTTCGGATCGAAGGCTTCCAAGAAGGGTTCATAGAAATAGGTGATCGCCGCCGCCGTTGTTTGTTCATCGATCGTCGGGAAAGTCATGCGTGCCCGAAACAACGGGCGATGAACACGGTTCAATGTCGCGATGGCACGGGCAAGATGATCCTCAAGCCCAAGTGCCTTCAGTCTCTTCGGATGACGAATGTCGTGAAGGAGCGCATCGAGGAACGGGATCGGAAGGTAGCTGTGGGCGTCGTCGATTTCGAAGCGAGTTTTGGCGGGAACCGGACGGCCTTTAGCAATTGCCTTGATGCGTTCTTCCTCCTTGGACTTATCCCACAGCACCCATGCGGCGAACAGCGAATAGAATGCCGTTTGCACCAATGAAGATCGGAAGAACCGATCCCCCTTTTCGTCGTCAATGTCGAAGGAAAGGCCAAGCGCTTGGCGGTAGTCATCCAACAATGGTTTGACAGCTTTCAGGTCACCGGGAAGTTGGTCCTTCGCGTCGCGAGCCTGTCTCGCAAGCACCCTTCGCCAAGCTGGAAGGATCGGCAAGCGGGGCATAGTCGGTGACGGACCGTTCGAAGATTTCCAACAAGTCCGCAACTGCCACGTCATCGACTTTAGCGTGTGGTCCCGCACCGGTGACGCCGGACCATACATCTATGGTCTTGATCAGCGCTCGCTTGTCGGGCGGAACGCTGCCTGTTACCGGGCGGTCATAGCCCGCGACGCATGCGAGCAAGCCGAAGCTCCGGACATTTGAAATCAACACCACACCGGTTTGCGCGAGATAGCGGCCGATTTGATCGTTCTGTTCCATCGAAACGGCGAGGTCTTCAAGCGAAGCGCTTGGCCGCTTTACTTCGCCATAGACGCCGACAAACATCTTGTCGTCGCCAAGAACGAAGTCGGGCATGTCCCGTGCCTTCGCATTGGATTCCGATGTGTTTACCCGTACTTGGAACGGAAGTCGGCCTTCCTTTAGTACCGCCGTAATCAATGTCTTGATTGCGGGATAGAACGTATTCTCCGTAGAGGAGGACAGTGTGTGCAGATGTCTTGTCTCGCTGACGTATTCGAGGATGGCGCGAACAATATTCTGCATTCCTTGTCCCAAATCCCTCGAATCGCCAATATTCTGTCCCCGATTCGAGACAGTGGCAGATTGCCAGCAGCGTTGAAACAGCCAACGTCAAGAGGTATCGGCATTTAACTCCTGGACGACCTCGCCTTCGGATTCACCCCCTCAAGCAGCGCCAGCAGACCTTTCAGGATGTCTGTTCACCGGCGGCGGCGGGCAGCCTGGAATATGCAGATCCATAGGCAGTATCTCCGACACGTCGCCCATCACGCCACCTTCCACCTTAGCGATGATCTGGAACCCAATCGGCTTCGAACGATTTGTTTCTGGGTATATTTCTAAGGAGCGCCCCGTGTCCGCACCACCTGAAATGGATGTCGTCCTCGAAAAGCTGCCTTTGAGGATCGGCGCCTATATCCCCGACGACTTGCTGGAGGACTGGTTTGCGCCGGGAACCGGCATGAACCCGGTCAGCAAGGAGGCGCTTGCCGCCGCGAAGAATTACGGTTGGCGCTTCGAATGCGAGTTCAAGCACTACCCCGAACGCAAGGAAGGCGTGTTCTGGAAGTGGGTGCCGGCGATCTGACCGGGGCTGGACGGTTCATCGTTCCGCGGAAACGCAGAACCGGTCTATCTTATTGTTTGACGCAAATACCGGACGGAAAACCGCTTCACACTTTTCCTGGAATTGCTCAGCCTCCGCCTATCGGCGTCGTCACCTTGCCGGTTCCGCCGCATTCGGGGCAGGTGCGGCCGTCGATCATGCCTGACCCTGCACAGCGGCGGCAAATATTCTCGCCAGCGCCTGGAGTGCCTGCGGGGACTTCGTCCGTGTTGGTCTGACCGGCTTGCCGGGGCTTGCCCTGCAGCTTGTTTCTCAGCCGGGCGACCCAGCCTTCGTCGACCTCGAGCGGCCTGCTGCTGTCGTCCGGCAGGCCTTCGCCGGATTGGCCGATGGTTTCATTGCGCGGCCGGTCGTTCGCGCCTGTCGTGATCTTCTGAGCCATTGCGTTTGCCTTTACGCCTTGCAATTTTCGAACGCCTCAGCTCCGCAGAGGTTCCGGTTCGACCGGCAGCCTTTCAGCCGGGTTTTTGCCGCACATTATCTATCCTGAACCCGGATTTCGGCCGCGCCGGCATGCGGGCAAGCGAGACGGTCATATCCTGATCAGGCACCCGGTAGGCCATCGACCGCGTCAGCAGGCGAACCGCTTCCATGATCAGCGCGACGGTGACGGCTTCTCCGGGGCAGCGATGGGTAGTCGCCGGATCTCCGCCGCCATGCGGGATGAAGTCGAAGCCGTGGGTTTTCCAGCTCAAGCCGCGCTCCGGGATAAATCGGGCCGGCTCCACAAACAGGCGGCGATCGTGGTTGGTGCCGTGCAGGTCGAGCAGAACCCAGTCGCCTTTGCCGAAGCGGTAGCCCTTCCATTCGAAGGGGTGGCGGGCGCGGCCGCCGATGAACGGGAAGAACGGATAGAGCCGGCGAACCTCCTCGGCGAAGGCTTCCAGCCCGTCGTCATCGCCGGCGGCGAACTTATCGTACCATTGGCGGTGCTGGTGAAGCGCCAGCGCCGCAAACATGATGAAGCGGCCGATGGCGACAACCGGCCGGATGATGTTGATGATCTCGACCGCGGCACTGGCAAGATCGAGCAGCATTCCCTCGGCATCGACATATTCGCTGACCAGGCGGACCGGGCTGTTTGCCGGCAAATCAAGCGCGCCGCTTCGAACGCGCCGCACGAGCTCGCCGATAGTGCGTTCGGTCGGGCGTCGCCGCCACAGCGCCAGCATGGTCGACGGCCCAACGCCGCCGGCGTTCTCGACCATGCCGCTGAGCTCGCGGCAGAGTTCGGCGCGATCCTTGTCGGCGGGGATGCCTGCCCAATCCGCTGCCGCCTGGGTCAGGACGAGGTTTACGGCGTCGAACAGGACGATCTCGTCACGCCGCTGCCAGTCTTCCAGCTGGTCGAGCCAGGCGCGACGGAAGGTTGCGCGGAGCCGCTCGATCTGGTCACCATCCAACAGGATCGACAGGAAAAGCGCCTTGCGGTGGCGGTGAGCGGCGCCGTCGAGCGCCTGGACGCTGCCCTTGTCCTGCAGCAGACGCAGCGTGGTCTGCGGCATCGCACCAATTCGGGTGAAGTGGTCGCCGCCATAAAACATCTCGGCAGCCTCGGCACCGCGGACGCAGATTGCCGGCCGCAGCATCAGGCGCGTGGCAAAGATGTCGGTGTTCATGCGCCGGCAGCGGGCCGAAATGAAGTCATAGCCTTCGCGCAGCAGGGCCAAGGTGCTATCGAACGCGGCGCGCGGAATGGGTTTTGCGGCATGATTGCCGCCGTCGGCATCGATCAGTTCACGTCTGTTCATGGCGTGCTCCCTGGCGTTGAAATTCCTCAACGCACGGCCGGCACTTTCGATCACTCGACTTTTTGACGGCTTTGCCGCGCCGCCCTTCGGCCGCGGCTGGCAAGGATGGTGGTCAGCGTGACCGGACGAAAATCCCAGCTGTCGACGCCGACGTCATACTGGCGCGTGACCGGGGTCAGCCTGCCGTGGGAATGGCCATGCAGGTCGATCGATTTCCTGCCGATCTGGTTCCAGGTGCGAAAAGGGTAGTGGCAAAGGATCAGCAGGCTGCCGTCGAGCGCCAGCTCCTTGTAGTGCTGCGTGCTCGCCCAACCCGTGGCCTCGATGGTGGCCGCAGCATCGTTGTTGCCGATGATCAAATGCTTGCTGCCATGAAGAGACGCCAGAAGCGACGACACGAACGCGGCCGATCCCCTGGCAAAATCGCCGAGATGCCAGACCTCGTCGTCCGGCCCGACAGTCTCGTTCCAGAACGCAATGAGCGACCGGTCATGTTCCGCCAGCGAGCCGAACGGGCGGCGGTCGATGCGCAAAATGCGCGGGTCGCTGAAATGCGTGTCGGCGGTGAAGTAGATCATGCGCTGGAGCCTGTTTTGAACTGCCGATCTGGGCGCGTGGCGCACCAAGTCCATGTTGCTCTCCCGATGCTTGCTCAACCCGCTCGATCGCCGGTTGTTCCTGGAAGCAGGCCTAGGCGGTTTCCACTCGTTGGAACTTCAAAAAGGGGGAACTTTGAAATGAGACGCAGGTTAGAATGCTTGAGGCCGATGCTCTGAAAGGACCTCGACGATGACCGACGCAGAACCTCTTGGGCGAAGCCCGGCTCAAGCGCGGGGCGATATCGACGCCGGGCGCGAAGGGGACAAGACCCCGGGCATCGATCCGGCTGCGGCTCCCATGGAAACGGACGCGGAATCCGCCGGCAACGCTCCGCCGAAGAGCCCTGCCGCGCGCCATGAAACGCCGAAGTTTACCAACCAGGCGAGCTATGCCAATGCGATGCGCCCGCTGGCGGATGAGCCCGACGTCCAACCGAGCAGATATGGGCCAGTCATGGTGATTGCCGCCATCGTCGTGCTGGCCGCTGCAGTTTTCATCGGCGCAGCCATGCTGCGCTGAATATCGCAGATCCGAGAGCAGTGGCTGGACATTTCGTGTCCGGTCCGGGACCTTGCTGACGCGCCAGGTCAGGCGTGAACGAGTCTGCTACACAGTGACTACGACCCATCAATTCTTTGCCCGAGACGCCGCCATCGTAGCGCGCGACATGATTGGCGCCACGCTGCTTTTGCACGGCGTTGGCGGCATCATCGTCGAGACCGAGGCCTATCGCCCGGATGACCCGGCTTCGCATGCTTTCGGTGGCAGGACGGTGCGCAACGGCGCAATGTTCGGCGCCCCAGGCAGCGCGTATGTCTATCGCTCCTATGGCCTGCATTGGTGCCTCAATGCCGTGTGCCTGCCCGGCAGTGCCGTGCTTGTCCGCGCAATCGAACCGCAATCCGGGCTGGAGGTGATGCGGGCCAATCGCGGCCTTGACGATCCCCGGCTGCTTTGCTCGGGACCGGGCCGCCTTTGCCAGGCGCTGGCAATCGACAAATCCCATGACGGGCTGCCGCTGGACGTGCCGCCATTCGAATTCAGGCAGCCGGGCGACGCCGGCGCCGTTCTAACAGGCCGCCGGATCGGCATTTCCAAGGCTGTCGATGCCGAGTGGCGGTTCGGACTGCGCGACTCGGATTATCTGAGCCGCAAGTTCTGATGCCCGCGGCAGCGGCAGAGCAGTTGCCCCCGGCATCACTCGTCGGGTTTGCCGAGATGCATGGGTGTCGCCTGCTGGCGGGCTTCCCTGGTCACCTCGTCGGCTCCGGCAGGTGAAATCCCTCGCAACGCTTTCGCAGCTACGGTCAGGCGCCCGCGATCATTGCCGAAGCTCTTGATCAGCTGGCGGACCTGGTCGGCGGTGATGCCGTTCTGTTGGGCAAAATACTCGACTTCACGGTCGTCTTCCGCAGCAACGCGGTCGCGCTCGCGGAAATCTCGCTTGCTCTTATCGTCGGCCATTTTTTCCTCCTGGTGGAGCTTTGCATCAATGGCAACGTGGGTGAGCCGCTTTCGTTGCCGCGATCAGGCGGACTTTTCCACCGCCGTGCCGACTGCCCAGGAACCATGAGGCGAGCAGCCGGTTTGGCTTGGATGCAGACATATTCGGCTACAATTCATACCGATGGAGAATACGATGACGCTCGCAAGCAAAACCACTGCAATTGCCGCGGCGCTGGCCATGTTGGCCGCGCCGGCATTCGGCCAGACGAGCCCACCTGCGCCCGCCGCGCCGGCACCGGATCGTGGCGCCGAACCGTCGCCCGGAATGAGCGGGCAGAGCCAGGATGCCATGCGCGATATGATGCGCCAGATGATGACCGAGATGCTGGAGGAGAGAATGCAAGAGGATCGCGCGCCCTGGACAGAACGGCGAGGTCACTGGCATCGCGGCTACAGGATGGGCCCACCTGAGCGAGGGTGGGAGATGGGAGGGCGCGGCGGCATTGCACGCGGGATGCATGGCGCGAAGATGCGCATGATGTTCGCCATAGTAGATGCGGACGGCGATGGCGCGCTTTCTCAGAGCGAAGTCCAGGATTTCGTCGGGCGGATATTCAACGCCGTCGATGAGGACGGTGACGGCAGCGTCGACATGCAGGAAATCCGGTCCTTCTTCCACGGAGGAGGCGCCGAGGATCAGGAGTAGGTCTCCTAGCGGTCGGCAATGAGGCCCCTAGCGGAGGTAGCGCCCACGTCAACCGGGGGGCCAAAACCGTCGCTGGCAGATGCATTCCCTGGCTGGCCTTGCCAAGCCGAATGCCGGGTCGGAACGATTCGAGACAGCAGGAATTCAATGGCCATGACAGAGAAAACTCCAACCATCGCCCGTGTCTGGCGCGGCAGAACCTTGCCTGAGAAGGCAGACGCCTATGAGAGCTACAACTATGAAGCCGGCATCAAGCTGCTGATCGAGAAGGCGCTGGGCGTGCAGACCTTTCGCGAGGACACGCCGACCCATTCGGAATTCGTGACGATTTCCTATTGGGAAAATGTCGAGGCGATGGCGGCCTTCACCGGCGGCGATCCGACGAAAATCCACCATCTCGAGCGGGACGAAGAGTTCCTGATCGAGTTGCCGTCGCGGGTGCAGGTGTTGCGCATCCGATCGAGTCACGGGCGGCTGGGATAGGGCAGCGCCGCCCGGTTCGGCCCGATCTAGGAAATCGCCGTCAAGTCGATTTCGGTGATGTGCCAGCGGCCGAGATTTGCGGTGTAGAGCTTGTCGCCCTTGAAGGCAATGTTGGTTGGGTGGGCGAGCGTCGTTGCCGCCGGATCCTCGATCAGCACCTCGAGCCCGCTATCCTTTCGCCAGCGGTAGATGCGGCTCGGCTCGTAGCAAGAGATGAACAGCGACCCGTCCGGTGCGAAGGCGACGCCATCGGGAACGTTGCTCACGCCGTCCACGACGAGCTGGCGAGGTCCTGCCGTGCCGTCGGCACGGATCGGCACATAGCTGAGGCAGGCCGCATGGCTTTCCACGACGTAAAGCCCATCGCCACCCGGTGCCATCGCCATGCCGTTGGCGAAGGCCATGGTCTCGCTGCACCACAGGCCGCCTTCGCCGGTCTTCAAATCGTAGCGAAAAATGCCGGAGCGGTTGTCTTCGCCTACGCTGTCCGACACGTAGAGCCAGCCGCGTGTCTCGTCGACGATCGGATAGTTCGGCACGCGGATGCCGGCCGAGGCGAAGCGCTGCATACCAGCCGTCGCGGCATCCCAGCGAAAGATCGCCGAATGTCTCAAATCGCATGCAAAACAGTTTCCCGCGCTATCGAAGGCGATGCCGAGCAGAAAGCCGTCCGTGCCGCCCATGCGTTCGACCGAGCCGCCATCGGCGGCCAAGCGCAGCAGGTCGCCGGTTTCGGTGCCGCACCAGATCGAGCCGTCGCGATGGATGGCCACGCCTTCCGGATGGGCGACGCGCGGGCTGGTGAAGATGCCATCGAAGAAGACCCTCGCGGCCGACATTTCGAGCAACGGCTTTGCCATGCGCACCCCCTTCAATCCGGTGCAGTATGCGACCGCTGTGCGGCGATGCAGCGCTCGACCATCCGCCGGTCGGTGGCCAGGATCTCGGCGATCAGGGCGCTGCGCTCCCTGGCGCTGACGAATTCGAGGCGCCGCAGGCCGAGCGGGTCGATGCGGTTTCGCAGGATGTCGAGCGTCTCGTTCGAGGGTAGCGCAACTTGGCGGCAATCGGCATCGAATGTCAGGGCAAAGCCGGTGGCATCCTGGAGCTGCTGGCGCGTCACGCCCGGCATGGTCTCGATGACGGCCAATTGCCGGCTCTCCCCGTCGAGCCGAAACACGCAAAGGTCGGTGAACACCAATGCCGCGCCGGTCCGATAGCCCATCGGCTCGCGTTCGGCCTCAGTCAACAGGCCGCGCGCCGAGCTGGCAATCTCGACCGTCTCGACCAGCGACTGCACGGAATGGCGGGGGACGTAGAGCAGATAATCGCGATGCATGTTGGCGACGTCGGCCATGCCGCCTTGCCCGGGCAGCCGGATAAGGCTGCCGTCACGCTTGCGCAGCGCAATGGTGTTGACGCGCCCACGGCGGTCGACCTGCGCGGCACCGACGATCTCATGCGTCACCGCGCCGGCCTGGTAGTAGGTCGAATAGGTGTCGTCGCCGCCGGCATACGCCACCGCCGTCTCGCAATCGAGGCTTTCGATCAGCGACAGGATCATCGGGCTCGGTGCTATGTCGAGATGGCCGCAACTCATGGTGGCGATGATCATGTCCGGCGCGTGCGTCGCTTTGGCCAGCCGGTAGGCGACATTGGCGAGCGGCGACACCGCGCCGGCACTGGCAAAGCTCTCATTGTCGAGCTCAGCGGCGATGCGGGCGGCGATGATCTCGTCGATGGACGCCTCCTTGTTGCCGTGCACGAGCCTGGGCATTGCGAGGACTGTTTCAGCGCGGACTTTTGCAGCGTCTTGAACCCGCTCCGGCACGCCTTCCGAAGGCATGCTCAGGCTGTCCGACAAAGGTATTTCCTTGGCCGCGAACGCCCCCGCCAACGCTTGATAATCCGTCACATAGAATGGCAGGCAGGAGGCGGGATAGGCGCCGCCTGGTGCCAGCGCGATCGCCGACACCTGGTTGCGGGTCAAAATGCTCTGCCGACCATCATGCCGCAGCGCTCCGACCGGGACGATCTCCTCGACCGTCACCAGCACCTCGCGCGCCGCGCCGGCCATGGCGAAATCCAGCGCCCGTGGTCCGATGATCTGGACATTGCCGCTCTCGTCGGCACGCTGGGCATGGACGACGAACGTATCGAGCCGCAAGGCCGGGATGATCCCGGTCGTGATTCCCGCGATCGGATCGGGCGCGGCGATCGCACCCGGCACGCGCGCCAGCATGTCCGAACCCTCCGGAAGCTGAAACGGCATCAACGGCAGGTTCTGCTGCCCCGCCCGCAGCGCCTGGATCATGGCCAGCGCCGTCCAGTCGCGGACCGGCACGGCATTGGTCTCGGCAGCCGCGCGGAAGCGCGGCGGCAAGCCAAAAATATCGAGGCTGGAAAAGCAGATATCGACCTCCGCCACGGCATTCGCTTCGAGAAGCAGTTCGAGCGGCAGGCCGCCGGCCCAGCAGACATAGCGAAGATCCTTGACGCCCATGCGGGCGATGGCCCGCAACAAGGCGATCGGCAGCCGGGCAAAATGATGGCCACCGACACCGAAGACGTCGCCGCCGCCGACCATCGCGGCCAGGCCCTCGACATCGGTGAAGCGCGGCCGGTTTTGCTTGACCAGGGACGTCATTTCGCAGCCTTCGGCCGCATCGCGCTCTTTTCAGCAAATTCCTTGACGCGCCGCTGGCCGGTCTCGCTGCGGTACAGGCCACCCAGGACATCGCGCTCCATGGCAAGGCCGTCGGCCAGATCGCCCGACACGGCATGCGCGGTCAGCGCCTTCAGCGCCTCGATTGCGGCGGCCGGTTCGGCGGCGATCATGCCGGCGAGTTCCAGCGCCCGCGGCATCAGCCTTTCGGCATCGACGATCTCGTTGACCAGCCCGGCGCCGACGAACTCGGAAGCCGGCACGATGGCGCCGGTCATCAGCAGAAAATTGGCGCGGTTGCGGCCGAGCTTCTGGACGCTGCGCTGGGTGCCGCCGCCGCCGGGGACCAGCCCGAGCTTGATCTCGGGCAGGCCGAGCTTCGCGAACTGGTTGGCGATGACGATGTCGCAGCACAGCACCAGCTCCATGCCGCCGCCGAGCGCAAAGCCGTTGACCGCGGCGATGACCGGCTTGCGGTTGTTCTCGACCGCCGCATACATGCGCGTGCCGGCGGCCTGGAAGGCGTCGAACTCGATAGCTGTCTGGGCAGCGTATTCCTTGATGTCGGCGCCGGCCATGAAGCCGCGCCCCTCGCCGGTCACCACGATCGCGCCGACGCTGTCATCCTGCGACAGCGCCTCGAAAAGCTCGGTGATCTCGCTTTGCATCAGCCGGTTCATGGCGTTGAGCTGATCGGCGCGCCGGAAGGTGACGACTGCGACGCGCCCGGATATTTCCAAGGTGAGTGTCTGGTAAACGCTCATCGTCAGGCAGCATCCACGGTCATGTCGCCGGACGCCTCCAGCGCGGCGATCTCGTCGCTGTGGAGGCCGAACTCGGCCAGTATCTCGCGGCCATGCTGGCCGACCAGCGGCGCCGGCCGCTCGATGGTTGCCGGCGTCTCGCTCATCTTGACCGCCGGCGCGACCACCCTGACCTTACCGCCTCGCGGATGGTCGTAGCTGGTGATCATGCCCATGTGCTTGACCTGCGGGTCCTCGGCTGCGCGCCTTATGTCCTTCACCTCGGCACACCAGATGTCGGCTGCCAGCAGCCGCGCCAGCAGGTCCTGCGTGGCAAACTTCCTGGTTTCGGCGTTGACCTTGTCGAACACCTCGTCGCGCCTGTCGAACAGCGTCTTCAGATCGTCGTAGACAGCAAGCTGCGGCGCGTCCAGCAGTTCATACAGCGTCTTGAACGGGCTCATGGCGATCGACACATAGCCGCCGTCCTTCGCTTCATAGACACCGAACGGCGCCTGCATGCCGGGGTGGCCGATGCCGGAATTCGGGCGCACGAAATCCTCGCCGAGATTGAGCACGGCGACATATTCCTGATTGAGATGCGCCAGCATGCCGGCGAGCAGATTGACCTCGATCTTCTGGCCCTTGCCGGTCTTCTCGCGATAGTAGAGCGCCGACAGGATGCCGTAGACCATGTTCATGGCGCCGATCTGGTCGGCCAGGCCGGCACCGGCCGGAACAGGAGCCTGATCGCCGCGGCCGGTGTTGGAGATCAGCCCGGACAATCCCTGGATCAGCATGTCCTGGCCGGGGCGCTCGACATAGGGGCCTTCTTCGCCAAAGCCGGAGCCCGAGCAATAGATAATGGCGGGATTGACCGCCCTGAAATCCTCGTAGCCATAGCCGAGCCTGGCGAGCACGCCGGGGCGGAAATTCTGCACCACCACGTCCGCCTTCTTGGCCATGTCCATGATGATGGCATGCACCTTGCGACTTTTCAGGTTGAGCGCGATGGAGCGCTTGTTGCGGTTCCAGGCGAGGAAATTCGGGCTTTCGGAGCCGCCGACCCATTTGGCGAAGAAGGTCATGCCGCGGAACATGTCGCCGGCGCCGGCACGCTCGATCTTGATGACGTCGGCGCCCATGTCGCCGAGCAGCTGCGTGGCGAACGGCCCTTGCAGCAGATGGCTGAAATCGAGAATGCGGACGCCTTCGAGGGCTTTGTTCATTTCATGTCTCGTTGGTTGTCAAAGCAGGTCGGGTACGTAGCGGGGTGCTGCGGTGAGGCCGCCGTCGACGCGCAGGTCGGTACCGGTGGTGAAGCCGGCGGCGTCGGAGGCCAGATAGACGGCGGCTTCGGCCACCTCGGACGGTTTGCCGATGCGGCCGAGCGGATGCATCTTGACCCAGGCCTTGGCGAGATTGCCGCCGATCTCCTTGACCAATTTGTCGTTCATCGGCGTGTTGATGGTGCCGGGCGAGATCGAGTTGACGCGGATGTTGAGCGGGCCGAACTCGACCGCCATCTGGCGCGTCATCGCCATCACCGCACCCTTGGCGCCGGCATAGGCGGTCCAGCCGTCGAGCCCGATATGACCTTGCGCCGAGGCCATGTTGATGATCGAGCCCGATTTCTGCGCGATCATGCGCGGCAGCGCATATTTGCAGCCGCGGAACACGCTGGTGAGGTTGACCGCGATCAGCCGGTGCCACTGCTCGTCGCTCATTTCGTGAACCGGCATGCCGCCGATGGCGATGGCGGCATTATTGACGAGAATATCGAGATGGCCGGTCTTGCCGACGGCTGCGTCGATCAGGGCGGCGATGTCGGCCTCCTCCGCCACGTCGCAATGGATGTAGTCGGCGCGGTGGCCGGCGGCGCGCAGCTCGGCTGCGAATTTTTCACCCTTCTCGTCGGCGATGTCGCCGAGGAAGACGTGCGCGCCTTCCCTTGCCATCGCCTCGCTGATCGCGTGGCCGATGCCGTCGGCGGCGCCGGTGACGATTGCGGTTTTCCCTTTGAGACGATCCATATCAGCCTCCAATGGCGCGCCGGCGCTTTGCTTCGTCGAAGGCGACGGCGGCAATGATGATCATGCCGGTGATGACCAGTTGCCACTCGGTCGGCAGGCCGAGACCACGGAGGCCGTTGGACAGGAACTGCAGGATGAGCACGCCGAGCGCCATGCCGGTCAGGCTGCCGATGCCGCCGGCAAGGCTCACCCCGCCAAGCACGGTGGCGGCAACGACCTGGAACTCGAAATTCAGCCCGGCCGTATGCTGCGCCGAACCGACGCGGGCCGCCAGGATGATGCCGGCTACCGTCGCCAGCAGCGCGCTGATGATGAAGCAGGTGAACTTGACGCGGCGCACGTCGTAACCCGCCAGCCGTGCCACTTCCGGATTGCCGCCGACGGCATAGATCTGCCGCCCGAACGGCCGGTGCTGCATCACGTAGGCGAAAACGGCGAGCAGGACGATGGCGATGACAGCCGAATAGGGAACGACGTTGAACAGGCGGCCGTCCGACAACGCGATGAAGCTGTCGAGCGCGGCATCGTCTGGAATAGCGCGCTGGCCGGTATAGAGATAAACGCCGCCGCGCATGATGAACATCGTGCCCAGAGTCACGATCAGCGAGTTGATGCCGGCGTAGGCCGTCAGATAGCCATTCACGACGCCGATGATCAGCCCGAACAGCAGCGCGCCACTGATGCCGAGCAGCAGAGAATTCGTGTCGTTCATGATGATGATCAGCGGCAGGGCGATGGTCGCCAGCAGCGAGCCGATCGAGATGTCGACCTCGCCTGATATGAAGACGATGGCGCAGCCGATGCCGGCTGTCAGCGCCAGCGAAGCCTGACCGAGCACATTGGTGATGTTGCGCACGGAGAAGAAATTCTCGGCGGTGAAGGAAAAGAACGCGATCACCAGGATGAGGCAGAGGAGCAATGCCAATTCCTGCCGCGCGACGAGCCGCGCCAGCATGGACGGCCCAGCTTTCATGGTGTCGGTGCTTGCCAGGCTCATCGCTTGGTCCCTTTGCGAAGCGTCATCGTCTTAGCCGATCGCCGCATTGAGGATGTTCTCCTGCGTGGCCTCGTCGCGAGGCATGATCGCGGTGAGGCGGCCTTCGCACATCACCGCGATGCGGTCGGCAAGCCCCAGCAGCTCGGGCATTTCGGACGTCATCATGACGACCGCCAGGCCCTCGCCGGCGAGCCGGTCGATGAGCGCAAAAATCTCCGACTTGGCACCGACGTCGATGCCGCGGGTCGGCTCGTCGACGACGATCACCTTGAGACCGCGCATCAGCCAGCGCGAGATCAGCACTTTCTGCTGATTGCCGCCGGACAGATTCTTGACCTGCTGGAACAGGCTGGGCGTCCGGATGCGGAAACGGTCGACATAGTCCTGCACCGCGTTGCGTTCGCTGACCTTGTCGACAAAGCCCATTCTGGCGAAGGCGCCGAGTGAGGCGAGGCTGGCATTCTGGTAGACCGGCAATTCGCCCATCAGCCCCTCGCTCTTGCGGTCCTCGGTGAGCAGGCCGATGCCGAGCCGGACGCCGGTGTGCGTTTCGTGCGGCAGCAACCGGCTGCCATCGACCGAAATGGCGCCGGAAGTGATAGGGTCGTAGCCGACGATGGCCTTGGCGAGCTCGGTCCGGCCGGCCCCCATCAGGCCGAAGAAGCCGAGGACCTCGCCGGCACGCGCCTCGAACGACACATCCTTCAGCTTCTTGGCGGTGCTGAGCCCTTCAACGGAAAGCGCGACCTTGCTGCCCGGCGCGCCGCGCTTGCGCGGGAACAGGTTTTCGATGCGCCGGCCGATCATGTCCTGGATCAGTGTGTCGTTGGTGTGCTCGCCGATCGGCCTGGTCGAGACGTGGCGGCCATCGCGCAGCACGGTCACGGTGTCGGCGATCTCGAAGACCTCGTCGAGCTTGTGGCTGACATAGAGCACCGCGATGCCGAGCGCGGCCAGCCGGCGGATGACGGTGAACAGCAGCGAGACCTCGTTCGGCGTCAGCGAGGAGGTCGGCTCGTCCATCACCACGACGCGGGCCTCATGGGCGAGTGCGCGGGCGATCTCGACCATCTGCTGCTGGCTGACCGGCAGCGATCCCGTGCGCGCCGCCGGGTCGACATTGAAGCCGATACGCTTGAACAGAGCGGCCGCATCGGCACGGATCTTCTTCCAGTCGATCGAGCCGCCTTTGCCGGTCGGATAGCCTTCGAGGAAGATGTTTTCGGCGACGCTGAATTCGGCGATCAGCGCGATCTCCTGGAACACCACCTTGATGCCCTCTTTCAGGCTATCGCGCGGCGACTTGATGTCGGCCTCGCGGCCGCGCAGGCGGATGGTGCCGGCATCCTTGCCGTAGACCCCGGCCATGATCTTGATCAGCGTCGACTTGCCGGCGCCGTTCTCGCCCATCAGGGCATGGATTTTGCCGGGTTCCAAGGTCAGATCGACATTGTCCAGCGCCACCACGCCGGGAAAACGCTTGCCGATACCGCGCATCTCCAGCGCCGGCACGCTTTTGTCGACAGCCACGGTTTCGCCGGGGTGAAGGAAATCAACCGACATTGGCTCTGTTCCGCACGATGTCGAGATAGGTCGCCAGGATGATGACGATTCCAGGCACCACCATCTGCAGATCCTGGTTCCAGCCGAGGATGATGATGCCGTTGTCGATGACCTTCAGCACGAGCACTCCAAGCAACGTGCCGAGCAGCGAACCGCGGCCGCCAAGCAGGCTGGTGCCGCCGAGGATGACGGCGGCAATCACCGTCAGCTCGAAGCCGCGGCCGGCGGTCGGCTGGCCGGCATTCATCAGCGACGACAGGATCATGCCGGCAATGCCGACGCACAGGCCGGTGACGACGAAGGCGAACAGTTTCAGCCGTTGCGAGCGCACGCCGGAGAGACGAACCGCGCGCTCGTTGGCGCCGACAGCGTAGAGATAACGGCCGAGCGTGGTGAAGCGCAGCGTTGCCGCGGCCAGCGCGAAAATCACCGCGGCAACGACCACGGGCAGCGGGATCGCGCCGATATAGCCGGCGCCGAGATCGGTGAAGCCGGCAAGCCGGTGGTGGTTCTGCACCGCCTCGCGGGTGAACAGGTAAACGCCGCCCTGCAGCATCATCATGGTGCCGATGGTGGCGATCAGCGAGTTCACTTTGAGCCTGGTGACGACCAGCCCGTTGAACAGGCCGACGGCACCGGCAAAGGCGAGCGCCGCCAGCAGCCCGAGCGTCAGGCTGTGCGTCGAATTGAGCACGGCCATGCCGATGCAGCCGACAAAAGCCAGCGATGCACCGACCGACAGGTCGACTTCCGCGGTGATGATCAGCATCGTCATGCCTGAGGCGACGATCAGCACCAGTGCGCATTGGCGCAGGATGGCGATGATGTTGGCCTCGGAATAGAATTGCGGCGCGGCAATCGAGATGGCCATGCAGAGCACGGCCAGGATCACGCCGAGCACCAGCTGGCTGCTGCCCAGCAGCTGGCCGCCGATGAAACGCCTTGGCGCGGAGGATTGCGTAAGCTCGCTCATGTCCATTTCATTTCCGGGCCGCATCGGGTGCCGTCGCCGTCTGGAAACTGCCGGCCAAAACAGGACGGTTGACCTGTTTTGCCGTCGGCATCCGATCCGATGCCCTTCCCGCCGCGCGGGAAGGGCTAGCCGGAATCCTTACTTCTTCAGATCGGCGGAAGTTTTCATGCATTTTTCCGGTGGCTGAAGCGCATTGACGGCATCCCATTTGATTTTGCGTGTGGTGCCATCGTAGTCGTAGAACTTCTTCCAGTCGTCGCCGTTCATCGGCGCGGTCGGGCTGACGATGTGTTCCGGCACCTCTTCGCCGTTGAAGAGCTTAACCGCTGCATTGATGGCGGTGTAGCCTTCCTTTTCCGGGAACATCGCGGCTTCGATGCGATAGGACGGCTCGTTCTGCATCGCATTGATGAAGGCAAGGCCTTCGCCGCCGGTGCCGACCGTCAACAGGCCATCCTGCGACTTGCCGGCCGCTTTCCAGGCCTGAAGGCCGCCGAGCGAGGAGGAATCGTTGATGCCGTAGATGATGTTGATGTCGGCGTTCTTGGCAAGTGCCGCCGAAGAGACCTCGAGCGCGCGATCGGGATTGCCGCCGCCGTCGAGGTCGTGGACCATGACCGCGTCGGGGATGATGGTCTTGAGGCCATCCATGAAACCCTGCGACCGCAGCACCGTGGCGGACAGCAGCGGCAGGCCGACATTCATCACCTTGGCTTTGCCTTCGAGCTTTTCCTTGGCGTATTTGCCGGCTTCGACGCCGGCGGTGTAGCCGGTGTCGTAGTCGCAGATCGCGACCATTGTGGTCATGCCCTTGACCGGATTGCCTTCGAGCACGACTGGAACGTTGTTGGATTTCGCCTGGCGCAGCAACGGCACGACGCCTTCCTCGTTGACGGGCGTGATGATCAGGACGTCGACGCCCTTGGCCATGAAATCTTCGGCGGCGGAGACCTCCTTGGCAACGTCCAGATTGGCGTCCTGCACCTCGAGCTCGATACCGAGTTCCTTGGCGCGGGACTGCATGCCCTTGATGACGTTCTGATACCACTCATGCGTGGCGTAGTTGGTGACGTAGCCGATGCGCTTCGGCATGTTTTCGGCGTGTGCCGCGGCGGCGCTCAGAGCAAGCACCGCCGCCGAGGCAAACAGCATCGATTTGGACCAGTTCATGTTTCTTCTCCCTGTATTTCTTGTCAGTTGCTGAACGGATAGTCCCGCCGTTCCGGGTCGGCACGTGAAGAGACGGCAGCTTCGCCCGCGCCCAGCGCCGCCGATATCGTCTCGGCCGCCGCCTTCGTCCGCTCGAAGACGGTGCTGCGATCGAAGCGGGCGGCCTTTTGCGGCAGGAAGGGGACGGTGAGCGCGGCAATGACGGCGCCGGTATGGTCGCGCACTGGCATCGAGATGTTGGTGCAGCCCTCGACAGCCAGCGAGGCGCGCATTTCATAGCCGAGCCTTGCGACCTCGTTCAGCCGCGCTTCGATTTCCGCCCGGCTGCCTTGGCCTTCGCCTGCGGCGACGATCCGTTCGACGATGCGGTCACGCTCGGCGCGGCTCGAATGCGCCAGCAGCACCGCGCCGGAGCTCGTTTCGAGTATCGGGAAATGCGAGCCAAGGGCAACCGAATAACGCATCGGCAAAGGCGAATCGATCTGCAGCACGACCAGTGCGCTCTCGCCTTCGCGCACGACCAGATGGCAGCTCTGGTCGGCATTGGCGGCGAGGCCGCGCATCACCGGCAGCGCACATTCGACCAGGCGGTTCACCGGCGGATGCATATGCGCCAGTTCGAACAGCTTCAGCGACAGGCGGAAGCGGTCCGATTGCGTCCGGAAAATGTAGCCGCGCTTCTCCAGCAGCAGCAGGATGCGGTAGATCTCGTGAATGGAGCGCCCCATTCCAGTGGCGATCTCGGTTTGGGTCAGCGGCTCGCCGCTGGCAGCCATGAATTCCAGTATGTCGAGCGCCTTCTCCACCGCCGGCACCCGATAGCCGTTGCGGCCGCTTTCGCCTTCGTCGACGATCTGGGCAATATCGGCGGCCATTACGCGACGCTCCGTTGCGGCTGGCCATGCCTGGTCTCGCGATAGAGCCGGTTCAGCCGATCCGCGAGCTCGGCCGCCTGCAATTCGCCGGCGATCGCCGCCGCGGCATGAGGGGCGCATTGGCGGAAGAAGCTGATGAAGCCCGGATGGGTCGGGCGCAGATAGGAGGCTTCGATCGTCGCCAGCGTCGAGGCGAAGAAGCCGCCCGAGAGAGCGTTGACCTCGGCATCTTGCCACGCCGCCAGCGACCCCGGCTGTCCGCCGGATTTCACATAGTCGCCGCGCTGATAGCCGGGCGAGCACAGAAACAGCGCGTAATCGATGGCTGCCTGCTTGTGTTTCGATTGGGCGCTGACGCCGATGCCGGCGCCGCCGAGCAAGGCGCCGGCGGATTGCGGCGTCGGCACGTCGGCGAAGCGCAGATACGGCCTGTCTGCCTTAGAGGCGTAGTTCACATAGCCGAAGGCGAACGGCACGTAGACCACGTCGTCATGCCCGATCATGTGATCGTAGCAACGGATCGGGTTCCATTTCGGCGAGTTCGGATGCGACAGCGCTGCAAGCTGGCGCAATTGCCCGACGGCCCGCTCGATTTTTTCCGCGGCGATGAACTCGTCGCCGTCTTCCCGCGGTTCGCCCAGCGTCAAAAGCAGGCACATGGCGTCAGTCGGCACCAACGGCAGCCCAAGCCATTTGCCGTCCTTCAAGGCGCGCCGGCCGAGCTCCAGCACCTCGTCATGGCTGCGCGGCAGCGGTCCGTAGCGCTCCAGGAGATCGGGGCGATACGAGGCAACCTGACAGGCAGCATCGATCGGCAACGCCCATTGAAGCCCGTCCCTTGCGTAGGATTGCCAGGACGCGCCAACGGAATCCCGTTCGAAGCCGCGGCGCTGCTCGGCCGACAAATCGAACGGCACCATCAGCCCGCCTTCGGCAATATCGCCGATGAACGGATGGTCGAACACGACAAGATCATAGGCGCCGAGCACCGGACCAAGCGCGCCCTCGCCGAATTCGTAGAGGCTGCGGCGGTCCCATTCGATCTCAAGACCGGGATTGGCGGCACAATACGGCCCGATGCTGGCGTCGAGCGGACCCCAGCAGCGTCGGTGATCCCACGCGAGACCGCGCAGTCTTGTCATGCCGAAATTCCTCCCAGAGGCGGCCATGCGCCGGCCCAGCCGATTAGTAGCAACTATTTTCACCTAGACAAGTAGTTTTTACATACGCAAAGCCAGTCCTCGCTTCCGTTTGGCGAGAAAGCCGCCCAATCATCCTTGGTGCGCATCGCGTTGCCGCCGGCCTGCAACCAAAGGCTGCGATGGATCTGGCTTTTTGGGAACTTTCGCGACGAACATTCGTTCGGTTGGCGCAGCCATCTTGAGCAGCATCATGCGTCACTGGATTCAGCGCCGAGTCGCGGGGAGCGGACTAAATGGACCAACGGTGGGCGCGGCCATGAACCGGTTTACCGCCTTGGCATTCGCCACGTTTCTGGCGATAACTTCGATCTGGGTCCTGTCGCTGGTTTCTTAAGATTTGGCTCTGGTTTTTCAGGATTTGGCTCTGGTTTGTTAGGATTTGGAGGGGTTCTCGACAGGTCGACCGCTTAACGATGACGTCCGCCGCATGTGGTTCTGCCAGCCGGAGCCGCGTGCGTGAAGAAACTGTCGCCAGGAGCACACCGGCGCGCACATTCGGGGTTGGCAGCCACGCTGCCTGCAACGTTCCAATCGGTTTTCAGGAAACGGCGAGATCTCATGCTGCTGAGGGTGATCGTTCGAAACTGTGCCGCCATCCGTCTTGGCTGCCTCGGCGCGACGATTTTGCTGGTCGGGCTGCTTGCCGGCTGCCAGGGCGGCGTGCTCGATCCGCAAGGGCCGGTGGGGGCGGCGCAGCGGGCGATCCTGCTCAATTCGGTTGCTATAATGCTGGCCATCGTCATCCCGACGATCGTGGCGACGCTCGGCTTTGCCTGGTGGTTCCGGGAAACCAACACAAGAGCACGGTACCTGCCGGAATGGGCCTATTCCGGACGCATCGAACTGGTGGTCTGGTCGATCCCCATCCTCGTCATCCTGTTTCTGAGCGGCATCATCTGGATCGGGTCGCATGACCTCGATCCAATGAAGCCGCTGGATTCGCAGCAAAAGCCGCTTGAGGTGCAGGTCGTCTCGCTCGACTGGAAATGGCTGTTCATCTACCCCGAGCAGAATGTCGCGAGCATCAACCAGCTCGTGGTGCCGGCGGGCAGGCCGGTGCATTTCTCGCTTACCTCGGCAAGCGTCATGAACGCGTTCTTCGTGCCTCAGCTCGGCGGCATGATCTATACGATGAACGGCATGACGACGCAGCTTCACCTGCAGGCGGATCAGCCCGGCGAATTCTATGGGCGGTCGGCCCATTTCAGCGGCGACGGTTTTCCAGGCATGCAATTCGTGCTGCATGCCGTCGCAGCGGATGCCTTCGACGCGTTCGTCAATTCGGCGCGAAGCCAGGGACAGGCACTCGACAAGGCCAGCTACCAGGAACTAGCCAGACAGAGCATCGACGTGCCGCCTTCGACCTATCGCTCGGTCGAGCCGGACCTTTTCCATGAAATCGCGACGCAGGGCGTTCCGCCCGCGCCCGGTCCCCAGGCCGGTCGCCTCGAGCCGAGCGTATCGCCCACGACAGGAGGCTGACAATGCTCGGAAAATTGAGCTGGGACGTCATTCCGTTCGATCAGCCTCTGCCGATGATCGCCTCGGCGGTCGTCGCCCTGGCAATCCTCGGCGTGCTGGCCTGGGTCTTCCTGGCCGGCCATTTCCCCTATCTGTGGCGCGAATGGATCACCAGCGTCGATCACAAGCGGATCGGCGTCATGTACACGCTGCTGGCGCTGCTGATGCTGCTGCGCGGCTTCAGCGACGCCGTCATGATGCGGTCCCAGCAAGCCCTCGCCTTCCAGGCGCCCGGCTATCTGCCGCCCGATCACTTCAACCAGGTCTTTTCCGCCCACGGCACCATCATGATCTTTTTCGGGGCGATGCCGTTCGTCATCGGACTGATGAACCTGGTCGTGCCGCTGCAGCTCGGCGTCCGCGACGTTGCCTTTCCGACGCTCAACTCGGTGAGCTTCTGGCTCACCGCCACCGGTGCGCTGCTGGTCAACATCTCGCTGGTGATCGGAGAATTCGCCCGTACCGGATGGCTGCCCTACCCGCCGCTCAGCGAGACCGCCTACTCACCGGGCGTCGGCGTCGACTATTATCTGTGGGCGGTGCAGATATCGGGCGTCGGAACGCTGCTCACCGGGATCAATTTCGTCACCACGATCCTGAAGATGCGGGCGCCCGGCATGAGCTACCTGCGCATGTCGATGTTCTGCTGGACCTCACTCGCCGCCAGCCTGCTCATCGTCGCCGCCTTCCCGATCCTCACCGCCACGCTCGCGATGCTGACGCTCGACCGCTATTTCGGCTTTCATTTCTTCACCAATGAAGCCGGCGGCAACATGTTGATGTTCGTGAACCTGATCTGGGCCTGGGGCCATCCCGAGGTCTATATCCTCGTCCTGCCGGCGTTCGGCATCTTCTCGGAGGTCATCTCCACCTTCTCCAGCAAGCCGCTGTTCGGCTACCGCTCGATGGTGGCCGCGACGCTCTTCATCTGCATCGTCTCCTTCATGGTGTGGCTGCACCACTTCTTCACCATGGGCGCCGGCGCCGACGTCAACGCCGCGTTCGGCATCGCCACCAGCATCATTGCTGTCGGTACCGGCGTGAAGATCTACAACTGGATGTTCACCATGTATGGCGGCCGCATCCGCTTCGCGACGCCAATGCTGTGGTCGCTGGGCTTTATGGTGACGTTCGTCATCGGCGGTATGACGGGCGTGTTGCTGGCCGTGCCGCCGGCCGATTTCCTGCTCCACAACAGCCTGTTCCTGGTGGCGCATTTCCACAACGTCATCATCGGCGGTGTGCTGTTCGGCGCCTTCGCGGGATATACCTACTGGTTTCCAAAGGCATTCGGTTTCCGGCTGCACGAGGGCTGGGGCAAGCTGGCCTTCTGGCTGACTCTGATCGGCTTCTACGTCACTTTCGTGCCGCTCTACGCTGTTGGCCTGCTCGGCATGACCCGCCGAATGCAGCATTTCGACGTGTCGGCATGGTATCCCTGGGTGCTGGCTGCCGGCGTCGGCATGTTAATCACTACCGCCGGCGTGGTCGCGCAGATCGTACAGCTCGTCGTCAGCATCCGGCAGCGCGCGGCGCTTCGCGACGCCACCGGAGATCCCTGGGACGGCCGCTCGCTGGAATGGGCCACGCCCTCGCCGCCGCCGGTCTTCAACTTCGCCGCGCTTCCGCATGTCGAGGGCGAAGAGCCCTACTGGAGCATCAAGCAGCGGGCACGCGAGCAAAACCGGCTGCGCGACGAGCCTGACTACGAGCCGATCGAGATGCCGCGCAACAGTCCCACCGGGTTCATCTGCGCCTTCTTTGCGACCGTAATGGGTTTTGCCCTCATCTGGCACATCTGGTGGATGGTGGCGCTCGGCGCTCTCGGTGCTTTGGCCACCTTCGTCGTATTCGCGTGGCGCGACATCCCCGAATACGTCATTCCTGCCGCCGAAGTCGCCCGGATCGACCGCGCCAACCGAAGTGCCCGCCGCGAGGCGCTGGTTACCTACACAGGGCCAAGGCCATGACCGCGATCGATGTTCGAGAGCGTGACCCTTACCGCCTCCATGGCGGGCACGGCCATGCACCTGGCCACGGCGACGGCGGCCCGGCACCGATCCGGATCGTCGTCGGCTACGGCTTCTGGATCTTCCTCCTGAGCGACATCGTGATGTTCTCGGCCTTCTTCGCGGCCTACGCCGTGCTGGCGGGCAAGACGGCGGGCGGACCAAGCGGGGCCGAGCTGTTCGACCTGCGCAACGTCGCGATCGAGACGGCGGCCCTGCTTTTGTCGAGTTTTACCTGCGGTCTCGCCAGCCTCGCCGTGACAGCGCGGCGAAGCTCCTGGTTCTATGTCGCGATGGCTGTCACTTTCGTGCTCGGCGCCAGCTTCATCCTGCTCGAGTTGCGCGAGTTCGCCCATATGGTTGCCCGCGATGCCGGACCGACGCGCAGTGCTTTCCTGTCGGCGTTCTTCACGCTGGTTGGATGCCATGGCCTTCACGTGACGGCGGGGCTGCTGTGGCTGCTCACGATGATGGCGCAGATCTTCGCCAAGGGATTCCGTGACGATATTCTTCGGCGTTTCATGTGCTTCAGCCTGTTCTGGCACGCCCTCGACATCATCTGGGTCGCCCTGTTCACGGTGGTCTATCTCCTGGGAGCAAGTCGATGAGCAATGCGGACGATCGCCACGCGCAACGGCGCGACACCGATGGGCTGGAGCGCTACGACATCGATACGGCGCCGGGTGACGAATACCTCGGCGACACCGAAGTCGGATCCGGGCTACGCGGCTATGTGATCGGCCTCGGGCTGGCAACGCTGTTGACCATCGCCTCGTTCTGGTTGCTCGGAACCAACCTGATATGGGCACCCGGCATTCCGGTGGCGCTGGTCGTGCTTGCGATCGCCCAGATGGGCGTGCATCTCGTCTTCTTCCTGCACATCACGACGGGGCCGGACAACACCAACAACGCTCTAGCGCTTGCCTTCGGCGTGCTGATCGTAGTTCTGGTGATTGGCGGCTCGATCTGGATCATGGCCAACCTCGACCACAATTTGATGCCGATGAACGCGATCATGAACATGAACCGCTGATGCATGTCGCGCAAAAGTGTGCAGCGGTTTTGTGATAACGACATGCGTAAAAACAAGAATCTAAAGCGCGTCGCATGAGGCCGATCGAACGCGACGCGCTTTAGCGATTATTCCGGCCGTTCGCCGCAGTTCATGCGACAGCGAGCTCCGGTCTCAAGCCCGTTCGAATGTGCCGACGAGCTCGGCCTCTCCCACGACGTGCGGCGCGGCCTGTTTCAGCACGTCTTCGACGGCAGCCTTCTCGTCGAGACGCAGCGTCTCGACGTCGACCGCAAGAAGCCGGAAATGGTAATGGTGGAGCCCATGCCCAGGCGGCGGCTGGGGGCCGTCATAATGAGGATTGCCGAAATCATTGACGCCGTGTCCGAGGCTCTCGGTCTTGGCGCCGGCGGTCGTGCCTTCGGGAAGAAAGTTCCGCTGTGCGTCGATGTCGTAGACCGCCCAATGACGGAACATGCCTGAAGGGGCGTCGGGGTCCTCGACGGCCAGGACGAAGCTTTTGGTTCCTTGCGGCGCGTCCGTCCACTCCAATGGCGGCGAGACGTTGCCGCCGTCGCGGGAATAGCGCGGCGGTATTTTTTCGCCATCGGCAAAGGCAGAGCTTTGAGCGTGAAAGCCATGGTCTCGATCTCCCTGGCTGAGGTTCCCGCATAACAACCGCGAGCCACCGATGTTCCGGGCAGCCACCTGGTCAAACCCGCAGCCGGCCGTTGGCCGGAACATTCGCCGAGGAAGCGGGTTTTTCGGTTCGGACGCATCGCCGCGGAATGGCGGCAAGAGGCTCGGCAATGGACGAAGGGCGCGACATGACCGGGCTAAGCGGTAAGCAACCAAGCGGGGCGAAAGGTGTTGTGGTCGCATTCTCCGTGCCGGGCGGCGAGACAATCTATACCCACGAGCGGGAAACCGTCGCTGCCGTTGCGCGCACGATTGCGGCGTTGAAGGGCTTTGCCTTCCGCCAGGGCCTGCGTGACGGCGGCGGTGACAGTGGCCGACTGTATTTCGTGCCGGACGACAGCCTGCTTGCCGTCGATGCGCTCCAACTGGGCATAAACGGGCCGGACGACCTCTTCGGCGGTGTGGTGCCCTGGCGCCTCGCAACCACCAAGGCCATAACCCACGAGCTGGTGGACGGATCGGCGGCACGGCCAAAAGAATGGCACGCCGGCTTCGGCAGGGCCGTCGCCGCGGCCGTACTGCCCGGTTACACCGCATTTTCACGCCACGACGCGCTGCGCGCAGCGCAACGTCTGCTGGAGCTCGGGCTGGTCCGGTTCAAGCCACCGCGCGCTTCGCGGGGCCGCGACCAGCACACCGCCGCGACGGTCGGCGATGTCGAAAGGCTGCTGGACCAATATCCATCCTCTGACCTAAGCGAATACGGCCTTGTTCTCGAAACGCAGCTTCGCGACATCGTTACGCTGAGCGTTGGCAGAACCATGATCGACGAATTGTCGATCAGCTATTACGGCACCCAGCGGACGACGACCGACAACGACGGACAGCCCGTTTACGGCGGATCCGATCTGGTCGTCGTGCGCGGCGGATGGGAGGCGCTGGATGAGCTGCGATTATCGCCGACGCTGGGTTTGGCCGTGGCGCAGGCGAGAACCTATGACGCAGCGATGGATGGTTATCCCGGATTTTTCGCCTCACGGCGCAACTACGACATCGGCCAAGGTGTCGATTCCTCGGGCATCTGGCGATCGGGTGTGCTGGAAGCCAGCTGGCGGATCGGTGGCAGCAGCAGCGCCGAGCTGGCAGCAATGGAGGCCATGACGCGTGACCCCGACGTGCAGATTGTGCATGTCTCCGCGGTCAAGCAGTTCGGCAACACCGCGCAGCTGCCGCTGAATGCAGAAATCCACTTCGACGGAGAGGACCCCGAGGAGGGCCAAATCACGCGTTACACCGTCGTCACCCGGGCGATCCGAGGGCCGATCGGGAAGCCGGCCGATCGTCATTTTAGGTCGAAGTGAAACACGCCTTTGGCAGGGAACATCCGCGAATGGCCCGAGTTTGTTTCAGGCAGCCAGCCAGTCAGAAACCGGAGGAAAAAATGATCGAGATGATTTCCGCTCCCCAGAACGTAGCCGCCTTTCGTGTCACCGGCACCGTGACGGCGGACGACTACGACAGAGTCATCCCGGCAATCGAAGCGAAACTGAGCGACCACAAGGACATCGGCGTCCTGACCGATCTTGCCGATTTCGAGGACATGACGGCTGGCGCCTTGCGGCGCGACCTGCAGTATGGGCTGAGCAAACTTGGCGAGCTCCACCGCTTCAAACGTGCCGCGGTGATTTCCGACAAGCAGTAGATCAAGGCCGCCACGGAAATGACGGACGCGCTGTTTCCGCAAATCGAGGCGCGGGTGTTCCCGGAGGACGAAAAGGCCCAGGCCCTGAAATGGGTGGCGGGCGTGCAATAGCGGCGTTGCCTGCAGGAGTGGTTACGGAAATGGCCATGCCAACCGTTTACGACAAACGACAGGATCCGGAAGGCCTCTGGGAGGTCTATGACAGCGAGAGCGACGAAGCCGTCGTGGTCGATGGATTGCCGCTTTCCGGTCTCGACGAAAGCGAAGCCGATGAAGCGATTGAAAAGCTCAATCGGGGCGATCTGACGTCGGACAACATCCCCGAGACGGTTCGGTCAGGGTGGCCTCCGACCAAGGACGGTTTGTGATGACAGCCTGACGGACGTCACCGAGGCGATCGGTCGCGGATCTACGACGAGGCCTTGACCCCGAGCTTGCGGGCCTTGTCCTCGAAGTCGTCACGAATGTCCTCGATCGTCGGCAGATGCAGTCGGCGCAGCTGGGCGTGCAACTTTTTGGCAGCGTCGGAATTCAGGTCGCGCTTGAAATTGGTCGCGACCTCCTCGGCCGAGCCGTAACGGCGATAGCGCTCAATCTCGGTCTTCGTGGCCTGCTGGACATGTTCGAGCGTCTTGCGCTCGGCATCGGATTTTCCGTCCGGTTTGGCCCGCATGACCGGGTTGAAGGTTTTGCTGATAACGAATTCGACCAGTTCCTGCTGGGCGTGAGCCATGATTGTTCTCCCTCGAAGGAGGCCTGTCCGGGCCTAGAACGGTTCGTCGTTTCCCGGAAACGCTGAACCGCTCTATTTTTTCGTTTTGACGCAATTCCGAACGGAAAACCGTTCCACACTTTTACTGGAATTGCTTGTCTTATGACTTTCGCTGCCGAATGGGTCAGAAAGGAACGCTGAGAGAGGGTAGCCGCCCTCCCTCAGCGGCG
>NZ_JAMYSZ010000023.1:0-111682 GCF_040322215.1 Mesorhizobium sp. M0184 | reverse complement strand
CCGCTAAACACGGGGGCTGCGCGGCGGACACGCCGACGTCACCGCAATGCCACGCCATTTTGCAGAACTTGACGCACACAACTCTTTCGCTAGTTCGCTGTGGGGCTGTTGCTCCTATAAAGTGCACGAAAGAAACTCTTGGAATAGCGATCGTACCAAGCGGCAGCCCACTCGCCGACAAGTCGCTCTGTCGACGACACCCTACGCCGGTAGTCGACTGTTCGGCGGATACCTCCTTCTTCCTCAAGCTCGATGTCCAGGTGAGTAAACTTTGGGGTCGCATCCGAAAACCTGAGATACATGTATGCAAACACCGCGATATGACGTTTACCCATTGATAAGCAACGATTTTCAATCGCCACCACCGCAGACTGGACTGTGGCGAAATCCTCTAGCCTAACCGCTCGTTCTAGACGAACGAAGTCAAGGAACAATCTCCTGTCGGTAATTGCAAGGTTGCCGTCGGCCGTGTCTCGAACCCCGTGCGACAGCAGTTTTTGCGCAACAAAGCGATAAATAGACGCCATTCGCCGGTCTCATTTTCATGTGCGAGGCAGGAGATAACATGCGGACTAACCCTAGTCCTTGTGAACTGGGCGCCGTTTTGAGCATAATGTTGCCCTGTTTCGGCTTGCCTGAGGGCGCCTGTTGCCCGCCGTTTCCAGCGGGTATCAAGCCTTGGATTCTGCCACTAAAACGCGCTGACATAGAGGCCGCCGTCCACCGGTATGTTCTGCCCGGTCAGGTAGCCGGCATGGACCGAGCAGAGGAAGGCGCAGATCTGGCCGAATTCCTCCGGCGTGCCGAGTCGCTTGGCCGGAACATTGGCTGCTGCTTGCGCCTTGCGCGCGGCGGCGGCGGCCGGATTTTCGGGCGTGCCGGCCTCGTGCGGGCCGCGCAGCCGGTCGGTGTCGAGTTTTCCCGGCAGCATGTTGTTGATCGTCACATTGCGGTCGATCACCGTCCGCGCGACGCCGGCAAGGAACGAAGTGAGGCCGGCGCGGGCGCCAGACGACAGGTCGAGGCCGGGGATAGGCACATAGACCGACAGCGAGGTGATGTTGACGATGCGGCCGAAGCCGCGCGCCGCCATGCCGTCGATCACGGCCTGAACCAGTTCGACAGGGGTCACCATGTTCTGGGTGACGCCCTCGAGGATCTTTTCGCGGTCGAGCGCGCGGAAATCGCGAAACGGCGGACCGCCATTGTTGTTGACGAGGATGTCGGGATCGGGACAGGCGGCAAGCAGCGCCTTCTGGACATCGGGCTTGGATATGTCGCCGACGATTTCGGTCACCTTGACGCCGAATTTCTCGCGCAGTTCAGCGGCAGTTTTGGCCAGCACGTCGGCGTTGCGGCCATTGACGACCAGATCGCAACCTGCCTCTGCCAGTGCCATGGCACAGCCGCGTCCCAAGCCTTTGCTCGAAGCGCAGACGATGGCCTTCTTGCCGCGAATGCCGAGATCCATGGTGGTTTTCTCCTCTGATTGCCGCGGCAACCTACCCGTATGGCTGGACCAATCGCAACCGTCATACGCTTGTTGCATGAATCGGGGCATAGGCTCACGCGAAAGCAACGGTGACAAATGATGTCCGGCGCAGAGCCCCGCACTTTCCGCAGCATGTTCATCTCCGACGTCCATCTCGGATCGAAGGCGGCGAAGGCCGAGTTCCTGATCGATTTCCTGCGCCATCACGATGCCGATATCATCTATCTCGTCGGCGACATCGTCGACGGCTGGCGCTTGAGACGAAGCTGGCATTGGCCGCAGAGCCACAATGACGTCATCCAGAAATTGCTGCGCAAGGCGCGCAAGGGCGCCAGCATCACCTACATCGCCGGCAATCACGACGAGTTCGCGCGCCAGTTCCAGGGCGTTCATTTCGGCGGCATTGTCGTCGCCGACCGCGCCATCCATGAGACCGCCGATGGCAAACGCCTTCTCGTCATCCATGGCGACCAGTTCGACACCGTCGTCCATAATGCGCGCTGGCTGGCCTATCTCGGCGACTACGCCTATGACGCGGCGATGCTGGTCAACCGCGTCATCACGCGCCTGCGCCAGGTGCTCGGCCTGCCTTACTGGTCGTTCTCGTCCTGGGCCAAGGTCAAGGTCAAGAAGGCGGTGAATTTCATCGGCTCGTTCCAGACCGTGCTGACCGAGGAGGCGCGCCGCTCGCATGTCGACGGCGTGATCTGCGGGCACATCCACCATGCCGCGATCGAAAGCTATGAGGACGTGCAATATATCAACACCGGCGATTGGGTGGAGAGCTGCACGGCGGTGGTCGAGCATTTTGACGGCCGGATGGAGATCCTGCACTGGGCGCATGTCCTGCCGGAGACTCCGGTCGGCAGCGAGGTGCTCGTGCCGATCGACATCAAGGGCAGGGCAGTCCAGGCGGCTTGACCAAATCCGGCCGCACCTCGCTTCAATCGGTTAGTCCAGCGGTTTCATCGACTTTTTCGCCGTGTTAAGCAGCGGCAGGTGTGGCGGGCCGACCCGGCTGAATGCCGTGCCGACGGATCGCCTGTCAATGTCCTCGCTGCCGCCGCTTTCGCCCGAACAACTCGTCAAGCCACGCCATTTCGAACTGCGAATGAGCTTGATCTTCTTCACGCTCTTCGTTCCGCTCGGGACGCATGTGCCGTATTTCCCGCTGTGGCTGCAGGCGAAGGGGTTCCATGCCGAACAGATAGCCGTGATCCTCGCCGCGCCGATGTTCCTGCGCGTGGCGACGACGCCTTTTCTTACTGCGCTGGCAGACAAAGCGAGCGACCGCGCCAATGTCTATGTTGCGCTGGTCGCCGCATCGCTGATCCTGTCCGCCGGCTACCTCCTGCCGCCGACCTACGCAACGGTACTTGCCGTGTCGTTGGCCCTGACGGTCGTCTGGACGCCGCATTCGCCGATTGCCGATTCGCTCGCCCTTTCAGGTGTTCGCCGCTTCGGCTCGAATTACGCAAGCATGCGCAAATGGGGCTCGATCTCCTATCTCTGCGCCAATCTCGCCGGCGGTTTCATCCTGTCGGCGAGCGGTGCCCAGGCTGTCCCGGTGATCATCTTCGCGGCGCTGTGTGCCGCGCTAGCCGCCGGACTGATTGCGCCGCGCCTCGGCCGTCCACGCCGCGCCTCGCCGCTTTCGGCCGCCGATATCCAGCAATCGGCACCGAAACTCCTCAACCGGTACTTCCTCTATTTTTCGACAGGCGTCGGCGTCATCACCGCCAGCCACGCATTTCTCTACGGTTTCGTGTCGATCTACTGGAAGTCGATCGGCATCAGCGATTCGGTTGTCGGGCTTCTGTGGGGGTGGGGCGTCGTCGCCGAGATATGCATGTTCGTCGTTTTCACCCGCGCTTTCGCCTCCTTCTCGGTCGTCTCGATCATGCTGATTGCCGGGATTGGCGCAATCGTGCGCTGGTTCGCCTTTCCGCTGATCTGGCCGCTTGGGCTTGGCGTTGGCGGGTTTTTCGCGATCCAGACGCTGCACGCGGTTTCGGTGGCGCTGGTGCTGATCGGCCTGCAAAAGATGATCGGTGAGACGGTCGCGGAAGAACGCACCGGGGCGGCGCAAGGCATCGCCTACTTCTCCAATGGCTTCTTCATGGCGGCGGCGACGCTGATTTCCGGTCCTCTTTACGACCGCTTCGGCGCGAATGGCTTCTTTGCGATGATCCCGATCGCTCTGACGGGCCTGACTCTGATCGGGCTTGCCGCGCGTTCAGCCCCACAGCGCCCGCTCGGGCGGTGACACCAGCGAACCTTGGTAGACGAGACCGGGAACGCGGTCGCGGGCCAGCAGCAGCGGACCGTCGAGATCGACGAAATCGGCATCCTGCGCCAACAGCACGGCCGGCGCCATCGCAAGCGATGTGCCGACCATACAACCGACCATGACACCAAGACCCAGTTCGCGGGCGCGGTCGCGAAGCACGAGTGCAGCGGTCAGGCCACCCGATTTGTCGAGCTTGATGTTGACGGCGTCGTAAAGGCCGACAAGCGCTTCAAGGTCCTTCGCCTCGTGCACGCTTTCGTCGGCACAGATCGGTACCGGATGCGCGATGTGGCGAAGAACACCGTCATGTCCCGCCGGCAGCGGCTGTTCGATCAAGGCGATACCGTGCTCGGCGGCAAAGGCGAGGTTTGCGACGATATTGTCGTCATTCCAGCCCTCATTGGCGTCGAGAATGATTCGGCTGTCGGGTGCTGCCGCCGTCACTGCACGGATGCGCGCGATGTCGTTGTCGCCGCCGATCTTGACCTTGAGTAGCGGGCGCTGGGCGTTAGCGCGGGCCTGCGCCGCCATCGCCCCCGGCTCGGCGAGCGACAATGTATACGCCGTCTCAAGCGGTCGTAACGGAACGGTTCGTATCGTATGCGCCACCGGTGTTCCGCTGATCTTCGCTTCCAGGTCCCAGAGCGCGCAGTCGATGGCACTGCGTGCCGCGCCGGCAGGCATGGCATCGAGCAGGGCGATGCGGCTGATGCCGCGCGCGATCTCGCTGCGCATCGCCTCGATCGCGTCGCGCACACCCTCCATGGTTTCGCCATAGCGCTTGTAAGGAACGCATTCGCCGCGGCCTGTACGGCCGTTTTCGGTGATGGCGCAGGAAATCACCTCCGCTTCGGTCTTCGAGCCGCGCGAAATGGTAAAGGTCCCGGCTATCGGAAAGCGCTCGGCCTCGACCGAAATGACACGCGCCATATTTTTCTGCTCCAGCTGTGCGACAAGGAGGATATCGGCAAATCGACAGGTCGGCCCCGTCAGGCTAAACAGGATGCCATGTTGACCATCCGCAAACGCGACGCAAGCGGCCCTGCCAAGGAGCCCGACCACCAGCCGCGCATCGCGATCGGCGAGGAGGGCGACGTTCTCGGCTGCGCTTTCTCGGGAACCTGGACGACACGTACCGTTGCCCTGGTCGATGCCGAGATGCGTAAGATCGAGAAGCGCGGCGGCTTCAAGACGCTGGCGCTCGACCTTTCACAAATCGAGAAGATGGACACTGCCGGGGCGTGGCTGATCGACCGCCTGGTCAGCAGCTTCGAAAAGAAGAGCGTCGAGATCACGATGCAGGGGCAAAGCGAGATTGCCTCGATCCTGCTCGGCGCCGTCGGTGATGCGGTCCGACGCGAGCCCGAATCAGGTCCGGCAAAGCCGCCCAACATCATCATTCGCGGGCTCGAGGCGGTTGGCCGGCGCGTTTATGAGATGCGCGACGATTTCCTGGCCGCAATGAATATCCTCGGCGCCACGATACGCGGCTCGCAGATGAAGCTTGGCCGTGGCCATGCCGTCAACATGGCGGCGATCTTCAACCAGATCGATCGCATGGGTGTCGGCGCCATACCGGTAGTCGTGCTGATGTCGGCCATCGTCGGTGCGATCGTCGCCCAGCAAGGCGCTTATCAGCTCAGCTATTTCGGCGCCGACATCTTCGTCGTCGACCTGGTCGGGGTGCTGATCCTGCGCGAGCTCGGCGTGCTGATGACGGCGATCATGATCGCCGGCCGCTCCGGCAGTGCGATCACCGCCGAGATCGGCTCGATGAAGATGCGCGAGGAGGTCGATGCGCTGAAGGTGATCGGTCTTAATCCAATCGGCGTGCTGGTGTTTCCGCGGCTGGTCGCGCTGGTCGTCGCGCTGCCTTGCCTGACGATCATCGCCAACTTTGCCGCGCTGGGCGGCGGCATTTTGGCTGCATGGCTCTACTCCGATATTGCACCGGCAGCGTTCATCGACCGACTGCGTGTCGCAATCGACCTCAGCACCATCTTTGCCGGCCTGATCAAGGCGCCGTTCATGGCCATGATCATCGGCATAATTGCCTCGGTCGAGGGCATGAAGGTTGGCGGCAGCGCCGAATCGCTTGGCCAGCATGTGACCGCCTCCGTGGTGAAGTCGATCTTCGTGGTCATTATCCTCGACGGGCTTTTCGCCATGTTCTATGCAGCGATCGAGTTCTGAGATGGCGCTGCCGGGCACAAACACGACCAAGGTGGCGGCGAAAGCCAAAGAAGACGAGATCGTGCTGTCGGCGCACGACGTCACGGTGTCGTTCGCCGATCAGGTCGTTCTCGACAAACTGTCGCTCGATATCTGGCGCGGGGAGATTCTCGGCTTCGTCGGTGCCTCCGGTGCGGGCAAATCTGTTCTCTTGCGCACCATCCTTGGCTTGACGCGCAAGCAATCGGGAACAATCAAACTGTTCGGGGTCGACGTCGAGAGGGCAACCGAAAGGGAGCGCCTTCGCATCGACATGCGGCTTGGCGTGCTGTTCCAGCATGGTGCGCTGTTTTCGGCGCTGACCGTCCTCGAAAACGTCCAGGTGCCGATGCGCGAATATCTCGATTTGCCGAAGAAGCTGATGGACGAACTTGCCATGCTCAAGGTCGAGCTGGTCGGATTGCCGCCGGAGGCGGCGCAGAAATTCCCCTCCGAGCTCTCCGGCGGCATGATCAAGCGTGCTGCGCTGGCGCGCGCCCTGGCACTCGACCCGGATATCGTTTTCCTCGACGAACCGACGTCCGGGCTCGATCCGATCAGCGCGGCTGAGTTCGACGAATTGGTCGTCAAACTGCGCGATACGATGGATTTGACCGTGTATATGGTCACGCACGATCTCGACACGCTGTTTACCGCGTGCGACCGCGTGGCGGTGCTCGGCAACAAGAAAGTGCTGGTCGAGGGCACGATCGACGACATGCTCAGGAGCGAGGAACCCTGGGTAAAATCCTATTTCCGCGGAAAACGCGCCCGGCAACTTGATCTTGCGGCGCGCGCATAGCCATAAGTGAGCAATGGAAACCAGGGCCAACTACGTCATTGTCGGCATTTTCACGCTGGCCGCGATCCTCGCGGCTTTCGCTTTCGTCTATTGGACGGCGGCGATCGGCGAAAAGGGTGAGACGACGGTGCTGCGCGTGCGCATTCCAGGCTCCGCTTCGGGCCTCGGCCGTGGCAGTTTCGTGCTGTTCAATGGCGTCAAAGTCGGCGACGTGCGCCGTGTCTATATCGACGTCGACAATCCGACCGCTGCTATCGCCGACACCGAAATAGACCGGAATACGCCTATCACCAAGTCGACGCAGGCCGATATCGGGCTTGCCGGCCTCACCGGCCAGGCCAACATCGAGCTCAAGGGCGCCGACCCCAAGGAGCCAAAACTCCTCGACGAGGCGGAAAAGGAAGGCCGTGTCGCCGAGATCGTTGCCAACCCGTCGGCGGTCACCAACCTGCTGCAGACGGCGCAGAACATCTTCACCCGCGCCGACAAGGTCCTTTCGGAGCTCGAAGGCTTCACCAAGGATGTTCGCGGGCCGCTGACGCAGACCGTCAACAATGTCCAGACCTTCTCCGATGCACTGGCCAGGAATGCGGACGGCGTCGACAAGTTCCTGGCCAGCGTCAGCTCGCTGGCGGACGAACTGAAGGGTGTTTCGGGCAAGCTCGACGGCACCCTGAAGGCGGCGGAAGGGCTACTCAACGCCGTCGACAAGGACCAGATCAAGAGCATCGTCGCCAATGTCGACACGGTCACTTCCAACCTCAAGGAAACCAGCAAGCAGTTCGACACGGTCATCAAGAACGTGGACACCGCGGTAGGCTCGATCAACGACTTCGCCCAGAAGACGCAAGGCACGCTGGCCAAGGTCGACGGCGTTCTCGACGGCATCGATCCGGCTGAGGTTCGCACCGCGCTGGCCAATATCCAGAAGGCCAGCGAAAACGCCAATGAAGCTGCCGCCGACATCGCCAAGGTGACCAACAAGTTCGCCAACCGGGCCGACGACATCGACGAAACCATCAAAGACGCGCACCAGCTCGCAGGACGCCTCAACGATGCCTCGGTGCGAGTCGACGGTATCCTTGCCAAGGTCGACAAACTGCTCGGCTCCGGTCAGGCCGACGGCGTCATGGCCGATGCCAGGGCGACGCTCAAATCGTTCAAGCAGGTCGCCGACACGCTGAACGCCCGCCTCGGCACCATCACCGACAATCTGGCGCGGTTCTCGGGACAGGGGCTGCAAAACGTCGAATCGCTGGTCCAGGACAGCCGTCGTTCGATCAACCGCATCGAAGAGGCGGTGACCGACCTCAGCCGCAATCCACAGCGGATCCTGTCCGGCGGCGAGGGTGAGGTCCGGCAGTTCGACGGCAGGGTGCGCCGTTGACTTCGGCCTGCGCCCACCGCAAGAACATAGCTGGCAGATGCGCATTGTTTCCACGATCCGGGGGGGATCGCGTTTGAAGTCGATCAGTTCAGGCAGCGTCAGATCGAGTGGGTTCAAGGCCGGAGCGGCACTGCTGGCACTTTCGCTCGCCGGCTGCGCGGCGCTGGGCGGCAAGCCGGCGCCGCTGGATACGTTCGAGCTTTCGGCGCCGTCGCTGGAAGCGCGTGCCCACAGCCGTCGCCAGATCCTCATCGCCCAGCCATCGGCGCTCAAGGCGCTGGACAGCCAGAACATCGTCATCAAGCCATCGCCGCGATCGATCCAGTATCTCAAGGGCGCGCAATGGGCCGACCGGCTGCCGATGATCGTACAGGCGCGGCTGGCAGAGACGTTCCAGCGCTCGGGCAGCTTCACCGGCGTCGGCAAGCCAGGCGAGGGGCTGGCGATCGACTATCAGGTGATCGTCGAGATCCGCTCGTTCGAGGTGCGTGTCGATGGCGGCGAACATGCCGAGGTCGAGCTGTTCGTGCGCCTGTTGAATGACCGCAACGGTGAAGTGCGCGCTTCGAAGACGTTTAGCGCCATCGCGCCCGTTTCGGGCCATGGCAACCAGGCCTATGTCGGCGCGCTCGATGCCGCGTTCGGCGATGCGGCCGGGCAAATCGTCCGCTGGACCGACACCGTGATCTGACACAGCCGGAACTGCCGGCACGGCACTCTACAGCGCCAATGGAATTCAGTACGGCATGAAAAAGGCGGGAAATCCCGCCTTTTCGTTTGTTCTCTGTCGCCCGCTTAGTGCAGGCGGCCGCTGGCGTGGGCCAGCATGGTGTAGACCTTGCCGGTATCCGACGTCAGGTAGGTCTGTGCCATGATGTTGTCGCGGTCGTTGCGCGACACGTCCTTGAGCAGCTTTTCGAAATCGTCACAGTAACGATCGACAGCAGCGCGGAACTCCGCCTCCGACTGATATTTGCGGCGGATCTCGTCGAACGTCTGCTGGCCCTTCAGCGTGTAAAGTCGGCGCGTGAAGACGTCGCGCTCGCCGCGCCGGTAGCGGTTCCACAGCTCGATCGAGGCATCGTGATCGATGGCGCGTGCGATATCGACCGAGAGCGAGTTCAGCGATTCCACGACATGAAGCGGCGACCGCGCAGCGGGAGCCGGGCGCGGCGCTTCGGCAGGCGCTGCCGGCTTGGCGTCGTCTTCGCGTGATGCACCGGTCAGGAGGTCACGCACCCAACCGCCCTGCGGCGTGCGGCCGTTGGGGTCGCGCTGGCGCGGCGCTTGGTCTGCGGGACGTTCGAGGTCGAGCGTGCCGCGCAGCGCCGTCTCGCCCGAAGGCGCCTGCGGTGCACGGCGCTGTTCGGGAGCCGGAGCCGGGCGACGTGGCGGTTCGGCGGGGCGTGCGGCAGGCGCTTGCGGCGCCGGACGCAGGTTGCGCTGTTCCGAACTGTCGGCGCTGCGGCCAGATTTCGCAACGATTTCAGAAAGTTCCTTCAGCGCGTTGATCTGCTCTGAAACGGCACGGCGGATAGCCGTGGTTGATTCCTTTGCCTCTTCCGGCATCTCGATGACGCCTTTCTTAAGCTCGGCCCGGGTGAGGTCGAGCTCGCTCTTGATCGAGCCGGCGGTACGCCGCATCTCCTCGGTCGCATCGGCAAAGCGCTTGGTTGCCGAATCGACCACTTCGGAAATCGCGGTACGGATCTTGTCGGCGGATTCCAGCGTCTTGCCTTCGGCGTTCTGCAGCGTCTGGCCGACCAGATTCTCGAACGAGCGCATGACCCTTTCGAGATCTTCCGATTTCTTGACAAGACCGACGGCAAGGTCCTCCAGCGACGATTGCCTTTCGAGCGTGTGCTCAAGATTGCTCTGGGCCGAGCTCAACAGGTCCGAGGCACTGGAAAGCAACCGGCTGTGCTCGTCGAACTTGGTGGCGATTGAAGCAACCTCGCGCAAGGTCGACGACGACAGCTCGGTGAGCCGCGTCGTGTTCGAATCGACCAGACGCGCCGAACTGGCGAAGGTCTGCGCGGTCTTTTCCGTGGTCGCCGCGAAGCTTTGCGTGCTCCCGGTCAGGCGTTCGTCGACCTGGCCGAGATTGGTCGCCGCCTGCTCGATCAACTGACCGAGCTGCGAGCTGGAGGTGGTCATGCGGCCGATGAGGTCGGCAACGCTGTCGGCAAGCGTCGAGCGCGCGCCTTCGACGGCCGACAGGGTTTCGGCCGTACGGCTGGCGAGGGCGTCGACGAGGGCGGCGTTTTGAGTGCGCAGCTTCTCGGTCGCACGTTCGGTGACCTCTTCCATGCTCTTTTGCAGCTCGGAGCCGCCCTGGGCGAAGCGCTCGACCAGAGGCCGTGCCGTCTCGTCCAGGATTTTCGATATTTCGGCCGAACGTGCCGCAAGCATCGTATTGAGCTCGCGAGTATTGGCACCGATGGTCTTTGCAGCGTCATTGGTGCTCTGGCCGATATGCTGGCCGACCGCGGTGAAGGTTTCGGCGATCGAGTTGGCGCGCGAGACCAACTGCGCCTCGGCATTCGAGACCTGTTCATTGAGCTTTTGGCCCATTGTCTCGGCGGAGTAGGCGAGGCGGTTCTCGACGCCGGCGACCTGCTCCTCGACGCGGACCGCTGTGGCGGCGGCACTCGATGCCAGGCGTTCGTCGGCACCGGCAAGCAGTTGCTCGATTTCACGGGCATGGACGGCGAGTTCCTGGCCAGTCTGCCTGGCGCGTTCGGCAACCCGCTGCTCGGTGCTGGCGAAGGCACCGACAATGGTGTCGGCATGTTCGCCGATGGCGGTGCTGCTGTCAGCAATGCGGGACACCAGACGATGATCCGCCTCCTCGAAGATGCGGCCGATCTCGGACGCACGGGCCGAAAGTGCTTCGGAGCCTTCGGCAATGCGCGAAATAAGTTGCTGGTCGGCGGCATCGAAAATGCGACCGAGATCCGACGCGCGTGCCGCGAGCGCTTCGGCGGATTCGCCGATGCGCACGCCCAGCCGCTCGTCGGCCGTTTCGAAATTGCGCAGGATGTCGCCGGCACGTGCCGCCAGCGACTGGGCCGTTTCGATGGCTCGAGAGACCAGCCTGTGGTCCGCCGCGTCGAAGGTGCCGGCAATCTCACTTGCTCTGGCTGCCAGCTGATCGGCCGTTTCCTGGGCACGCGCGAGCAAGCTGTTCGACGTGTCGTCGACGCGGGCAATCAGTGCGCTCGACGTATCCTCGGCGCGGGCGGCGAGGCGACGATCTGCCTCCTCGAAGGTGCGGGCGATGTCCTCCGCCCTGGCGAGCAGGGCGGCCGAGGTCTGCTCGGCGCGCTCGGCGATCTTGCGGTCGGCATCGCTGAATGCCGCGCCCGCCTGCTCATGCAGCGCGCTGGTAACTTCCATGACCTTCTCGCGCAGCGCGCCGGCGACGAAGACCGCGCTTCTTTCGAGCACACTGCGCACGTTGTCGACACCCGTCGACAGCGCTCGCTCCATTGTGCTGGCGCGCTCTTCAATGATGCCTGTCTGCCGGCTGAACGCCTGCTCGATCTTTTCTACGTCCGCAGCGATCGCATCGGAGATGTCGGTGCTCCTGGCGGCGATCTGGTCGATATGGCCGGACAGCGAACGGTCGACATCCTTGCGCGTTTCGGCGAGCCTGGAGAGATCGTCCTGCAATGCGCGGGTCAGCATGTCGCGGCCCTCGCTCAGCTTGCCGACATGACCGGCGACGATCTCGTCGACTTCGCTGCGGCTCATTGCAAGCCTCTCCAGATCGGCTTCCAACGCGCGCCTGAGGATGTCGCGGCCTTCCGCCAGTTTCTCAACCTGGCCGGCAACCAGCCCATCGATGCTCGAGCGGCTTTCGGCCAGCTTGGCGAGATCGTCCTCGAGCGCCTTCGACAGGGTCGAGCGGTCCTGGACGAGCTTCTCTGCGTGGGTTGCGACAAGGCTGTTGACGTTGCCGAGATCGGCTTCCAGCGCACGCGAAAACTGCGCGCGATTATCGGTCAATAGCTGCGACTGATCGGCGATGGCGCCCCTGATCGTGCTGAGATCGGCCTCCAAGGCGCGCTTGAGGATGTCGCGGCCTTCGGCCAGCTTCTCGACCTGGCCGGAAACCAGTCCGTCGATGCTCGAGCGGCTTTCGGCCAGCTTGGCAAGATCGTCTTCCAGCGCGCGCTTGAGGATGTCGCGACCCTCGGCCAGCTTCTCGACCTGGCCTGCGACCAGCCCGTCGATGCTCGACCGGCTCTCTGCCAGCCTGGCGAGATCGTCCTCGAGCGCCTTCGACAGGGCCGAACGGTCCTCGGCGAGCTTGTTCATATGATCGGAGACGACGCCCCGCACGGTCTCGAGATCGGTCTCCAGTGCCCGTGACAGCTGACCGCGATCCTCCGCCAGCTTCTCGGATTGACTGGCGATAACGCCCTTGACGGTGCTCAGATCGGCTTCGAGCGCACGCTTGAGGATGTCGCGGCCCTCTGCCAGCTTTTCGACCTGGCCGGCAACCATCACATCGATGCTCGAGCGGCTTTCGGCCAACTTGGCGAGATCGTCTTCGAGCGCCTTCGAAAGGGTCGAACGGTCTTCGGTGAGCTTGTTCATGTGATCGGAGACAACGCCCCGCACGGCCTGCAGGTCGCTCTCCAGTGCCCGCGACAACTGGCCACGGTCTTCCGCCAGCTTTTCGGACTGGCCGGCGATGACGCCCTTGATAGCGTTCAGGTCCGATTCCAGCGCGCGCTTGAGGATGTCGCGGCCTTCGGCCAGCTTCTCGACCTGGCCGGCAACCAGCCCGTCGATGCTCGACCGACTTTCGGCCAGCTTGGCAAGATCGTCTTCAAGCGTCTTCGAAAGCAGGCTGCGATCATCGGCGAGCCTGCCCGAATGATCGGCGATCAGGCTCCTGATGTCGGACAGGTCGTTATCGAGTGACTGGGAAAGCCCGCTGCGGTCTTGCGCCAATTTCGCCGAATGGGCCTCGATGAGGCCATTGATGCCGGCAATGTCGGCTTCCAGCGCACTGGCGAGTATGGCGCGGCCCTCGGCGATCTTTTCGACCTGACCGGCGACGAGGCCGTCGATGCTGGCGCGACTCTCTGCCAGCTTGCCGAGGTCGGCCTCGAGCGCGCGCGAAAGGATGCTGCGGCCTTCGGCGAGCTTGCCGACGTGCCCGGCAACCATTTCATCAATTATCGTGCGGGCTTGCACGAGTTTTCCAGAGTCTTCGTTCAAGGCCTGGGCAAGCCTGTTGCGACCCTCTTCAAGGCTTTCGAGATGGCTGCCCAGCGAGGCGTCGATCGCTGCGCGCGATTCGTTGACCTTGCGCAGATCCTCTTCAAGGGCGCGCGAGATCAGGCCGCGGCCTTCGGCTAGCTTCTGCACCTGGTTAGCCACCGCTGCGTCGATTTCGGCGCGACCTTCGGCGAACTTCGCCAGATCGGCCTGCATTGCCGCCGCCATCCGGTCGCGGCTTTCGGAAAGCTTGCGGCTGTGGTTCTCGACGGCTTCCTCGATGCCGGCGCGAGCATCGGCAAGCCGCTGGATGTCCGTATCGAACGAACGCGATACAACATGGCGCGCCGCTTCCATGCGCCCGGCGAAATCGCCGGCGCGGGCTTCAAGCATGGTCGAGGTCGATGAAATGATGTCGGCCATGTCGGCGCCGATCTGGGTCTTGCCCTGATCGATCATCGCCGACAGCGTCTCCTTGCTATCCTGGAAGGTGTGGGCGATTTCGCGCGCGCGCTCGACCAGCGTCTCGTTGATCTGGCGTGCGCGAGCCTCCAGCGCGGCGTTGAGCTTCTGCGTGCCGGTGTCGAGCGCCTCGGCGCGGGTCTGGAACTCGCTGATCAGCGCCTGGCCACGTTCGGCAAGCGTCCGCTCGATGCCGTTGAGGCTGGCTTCGAATTCCGAATTGAGTGTGCGGGCGGCACCGCCGAGCAGCGACACCATGCCGCTCGTGCGGTCGTCGAGCAGGTCGGTCAGTGACCGCGTCAGGCCATCGGTGGTGTCCGTCAGCTTGGCGATCCGGGTGTCGAGCAGGCTGGCGAAGGCCTCGCCCGACGTCGACAGCCGATCGGTGATCGATTCGAGCCGGCCTTCCACCGAATCGAAGATCGACAACGAGCTTCCGTTGATCCTGTCGATCAGCGTATCGCCGGATTCGTTGATCGTCATCGACAGCTTGGTCGAGGCGTTGAGAATGCTGTCGCGAATGATATCGCTGGCGGCGTTGATCTCGTCTTTCAGTGTCTCGTGGGCGCCGGTGATCGAGGCGCGCACGCGCTCGGCATGGGTGACGACCGCTTCGCGCTCGCTGCCCAGCCCGTCGACCAGCGAGCGGATGCGGGACTCGTTCTCTGAATAGGAGCGCTCGATCTGGTTCACCTCGCTGTGGACCAGCGTTTCGAGCTCGACGGCACGCGCAAGCGTGCGTTCGATGCCTTCGCCCATGGCTGCCACCTCGCGGCGAACCGCTTGGCCGATCATCATGACGCGATCCTGGGCAAGATTTTCCGGCTCGGCCAGACGGAAGGCCACCTCGGTCATCGACTGCGCGGCAAGGCGCATCTCCTGAGCGCGCCGAATCATCACTGCGAATGCCCAGAACAGGATGACGGGCACGATTGCCGCGACCGCCAGGCCGATCAGCTCCGGACGGGCGAAAAACTGATCGAAGGTGCGGATGTTCCAGATGCCAGGTCCGAACAACAGGTTCGCAAGGCCGCCAGCGCCGGCGATCCAGGCCAGCGAAACGAAAGCCACGACCCAGTAGATCGTGTTCGAGGCGCGCCGATTGAGGGTGTGCAGGAGCGTCTTATAATCTTTTTGACGATCGTCGTTGGCCGGCGAGAAAGCTGCCGGCTGCGAGCCATTGCGCGTTGCGACAGGACGCAACTCAGCCTGCTTGGCCTTTGGCGCGGGATTTGCGATCTGGCTTTGATTGGCGGCAGGTGCCGCGTTCTGGGTCTGGTCCAGGGCAGGCGCTTCGTTCTGGCTGCGACCTTCGCGCGCCAGCTCGTCGGCGGCTTGCGATATTTGCGCTTCGAGATCTTCCATGGATGCAGCCATGTCGAAGTCGCCGCCGGCATCGCCGCTCAGATCGATCTCAAGTGCCTTTTCAAGTTCCCTGGCTACGTCGCTGTCGAGCGTTCTTGTCGTCGTTGGTTTCTTCGCCATGCCTTCGCTACCCTGTACAAGCTGCCGCGGGACTTATGGTTCTGCTTATTGATTGTGCCTAGCGTGTCCCGCGCAGGAGGCTGAAAATGGACCTGTCGTATCGTAATGACACAGCCGGGTAAAGAAAACATGCATTCCGCCCGATACGTAAAACTTTAAATATAAGGTTAACACAGCCGTGATTCTGGCGCCGTTATCGCGACATTTTTCCGGGCCAATCATTAACCCGTTGTCCACCGGATACGCCTAGTTTTTGCGGCGGTCGAAGAACGGAGTCTCAAAGTGATACGTGGCGAAAACGGCATTGCCTTCTCGATGCCCGGCGGCGACGTGTCGGGGACAGCCGGGGCGCGGCCGATCGACCTGGCGCATCTTGCGCGCCAGACGATGGGCGATCGGAGCCTCGAGCAGGAGGTGCTGGCTCTGTTCGTGCAGCAGGCGCTGTCGGTGCGCGACAAGATCGTCGATGCGGATGTCAGGCAGCGGCTGCTATTGGCACACGGGCTCAAAGGCTCGGCGCGCGGGGTCGGCGCCTTCGCCATTGCCGATTGCGCCAGCGCGATCGAATGCCGGCCCGAAGACGCCAGCACGCTGAAGCGGCTTGGCTCGCTGATCGAAGAAGTGCGCGACTTCGTCGCCGCCATCAGCCGATAGCGCTTATTCCCAAAACGCCACACAGCGGCGCTTTGGCGCCGCAGTTGACTTGTCCGGCAGAGTGATTATGTCGGCTCAGACTCCCTTCAGGTGACAAATGACCAAGCTGACCTTCATCGCCCATGACGGCACGCATTTTGACGTGGATGCCGAAAACGGCTCGACCGTCATGGAAAATGCGATCCGCAATGCGGTGCCGGGAATAGAAGCGGAATGCGGCGGCGCCTGCGCCTGCGCGACCTGCCATGTTTATGTCGACGAAGCCTGGACGGCGGAGGTCGGCGAGCCGGAAGCCATGGAAGAGGACATGCTGGATTTCGCCTACGAGGTCCAGCCGAACTCGCGGCTGTCATGCCAGATCAAGGTGCGCGACGCCCTCGACGGGCTGGTCGTGCGCGTGCCGGCCCGCCAGGGCTGAAGCCGATTTTTGCGGCTGCCGCTTGGCAGCGGACCAATGGTCATGCAGTGTCGCGCCGTTTTCCCATAAAGGCGCATGCTTCATGACCGCTATCACCAAGACGGACGTACTCATTGTCGGGGCAGGGCCTGTCGGCCTGTTTGCCGTATTCGAGCTCGGCCTCTTCGACATGAAGTGCCATCTGATCGACATACTCGACCGGCCCGGCGGGCAATGCGCCGAACTCTACCCGGAAAAGCCGATCTACGACATTCCGGCTTGGCCCTCGATCTCGGCGCAAGGCCTGGTCGACAAGCTGCTTGAGCAGATCGCGCCGTTCAAGCCCGAATTCACCTATAGCCGCATGGTTTCGAGCCTGGAAAGATTGGAGGACGGCAGCTTCCGCGTCATTACCGACGAAAACGAGGTGTTCGAAGCCAAAATTGTGGTGATTGCCGCCGGCGGCGGTTCGTTCCAGCCGAAGCGGCCGCCGATTCCAGGCATCGAACCCTATGAAGGCAAGAGCGTGTTCTACTCGGTGCGCCGGATGGAGGACTTTCGCGGCCACGACCTCGTCATCGTCGGCGGCGGCGATTCGGCGCTCGACTGGACGCTGAACCTGCAGCCGGTCGCCAAGAGCGTGACGCTGGTGCACCGGCGGCCCGAATTCCGCGCAGCGCCCGACAGCGTCAACAAGATGTACGCCATGCAGGAGATGAAGCAGCTGGAATTCCAGGTTGGACAGGTGACTGGCCTGACCGGCGCCGACGGCCAGCTCGCCTCCGCCACCATCAAGGGGCCGGAGGGCGATATCGAAGTGCCGTGTACGCGGATGCTGCCGTTCTTCGGCCTGACGATGAAGCTCGGCCCAATCGCCGAATGGGGCCTCAACCTTCACGAGAACCTGATCCCGGTCGACACCGAAAAATTCCAGACGTCGGTGCCCGGCATCTTCGCCGTCGGCGACATCAACTGGTACCCCGGCAAGCTGAAGCTGATCCTGTCGGGCTTCCACGAGGTCGCCTTGATGGCGCAAGCGGCCAAGCGCATCGTCAGCCCCGGCGAGCGCATCGTATTCCAGTATACGACCTCGTCGACCAGCCTGCACAAGAAGCTCGGCGTGGTCGACTGAAGCTCGCCGGATTTCGCCGGACAGGTCTATTCGGCCAGGGTTGGGGCCACAGCCTCGGCATGGCCGCGAAGCGTTTTCTCCGGCATCAGCCAGAGCGTGATGAGCGACAACAGCAAGATCGCGGCCGCGGCAAGAAAGATCATCACGAACGGCATGGCCGAAGCGATATGGCCGGCCGGCTGAGTGCCTTCGCTGGCCAGCGGCAGCCCGTAACCAAGGGCGACGGCACCGAGCATAGCGACGCCAAGCGCGCTGCCCAGCGAGCGCAGGAAGGTGAGAACGCCGGTCGCTACGCCAAGGTGCATGCGATCGACGGCGTTCTGGACCGAGACGGTGGCAACCGGAAAGGTCGTGCCTGTACCCAGGCCTACGCAGGTCGTCAACACCTCGACGAGCAAAAGTGAGGCGTGCCCGGCGACCAGGCTGAGCACGCCGAGGCACAGGATCGAGAAAACAGTTCCGATCATGGCAATGCGCTTATAGTGGAAAAAGCGCGGGATCATTCGCGCGCTGAATGTCGCACCGGCCACCGTGCCGAGCATCAGCCCAAGCAACGCGGTGCCCGATTGACTGACCGACAGGCCGACGACCGATTGCAGGTAGACCGGCAGATAGACTGACAAGCCGACATTGGCGGCCTGCAGCAGGAACATCGACAATGTGCCGGCGAGAACGATCGGATTGCCGAGCACTTCGAGCGAGATCAGCGGTTCGGCCGCGCGCATGAGCCGCAGCGCGAACGCGCTCCAGAACACCGCTGAGCAGGCGAGCAGTCCAAGGATTTCAGGCGACAGCCACGGATACTCGCTGCCGCCCCAGTTCAAGGCAAGCAGCAGCAGCGAGGTGGCCGCGACCAGAAGCAGCGCGCCGAGGCCGTCGATGCGGTGATGTTTTGCGGCGATCGGCAGCTTCTTGAGCGGGTTGTTGATGATCGCCATGGCCAGCAGGCCGAGCGGAATGTTGATCCAGAAGATCAGCGACCAATGCAGATGTTCGGCGAAGGTGCCGCCGAGCAGCGGCCCGGCGATGCTGGCGACGGCCCATGTGCCCGAGATCCAGGCGGCGTATCGGGCCCGCTCGCGCGGCGGCACGAGGTCGCCGATCACGGTCTGCGTCAGGGCGAACAGCCCGCCGCCGCCGGCGCCCTGGATCGCCCGGCCGACAACCAGGACCAGCATGTTAGGGGCCGTGGCGCTGACCAGCGAGCCGGCGAGAAAGATCAGGATTGCAGCATAGACGGTCGGCCGGCGACCATAAATATCGGAGATCTTGCCGTAGAGCGGCGCCACGGCGGTCGCGGTCAGAAGATAGCCGGTCACGATCCATGGCAGATATTCGGCATGCCCGAGCAGACGTGCCATCGTCGGCATCGCCGGCGCGACGATGGTCTGGTCGAGCGCCGCCAGCAGCATCGACAAAAGCACGCCGCCGATGATGGCGTTTTTCTCGGTTTCGGTCAGCGGCGCGCTGGTTTCCACCATCGTTTGCTTGTCGACAGCCTGGTCCATATCCGTTCATCCATTATGCCTGCGTGCACGTCCGCGACGGGCTGGGAAGCATCTAGTACGCCGATTGGCGTTTGCCGGAGGCTGATCCCTGCGAACCTGGCATATGTCGTTCGCTATAGGCCGATTTCGACAGCGGCTCGAAAGTTTTCCGAAGCTGGCACTATGTTTCGGCAAAATTGGCTTTGTCCGACGACGCGGAGTTCAGCCGGGAGCGAGTCGGCCGTTCTCAATGCGCTCGATGCGATAGTGCAAAAGCCGCAGGATGCGGCTTTGGAAATTGGCGCTTTCGACACGATCGAAGCGCATCTGGTCCTGGTCGTGTTTGGCAAGCATGGCCGCAGTGATTTTTGCGGCCTTGGCCTTTGCCAGTTCGCAGGTCTTTTCCGGGTAGCTCGCCTTCAAGGCGTCTTCTAGTTCGCGGCCGTGGTTCTTGGCAATCTCGACGTGGCGTTCCTCATGGCGCTTGATGTCGGCGGACAACGTATCCCAGAACAGCCTGACGCCGGCATCGGCTTTGCGCGGGCGGCGCCACTCAGGAAGGATGACCTTGACCTTGACGGTGACGACAGCGTCGGCAATCCAGCACGAGCCCGGCTTTTGCGCATAGCTGACGCGGGTGGTGAACGCCATCTGGGTAGCTCCCGGATGCCGCGACCCGGTGCTTTTCACCTGAGGCCCGAGTTTCGACAGCTGGGTCTCGATGTCGTCGAGCGTCCTGCCGCCGATCGGGAAATAACTATATGTCTTGACGAGAGTTGCAGCGCCGGCCGGGAATGCGGTCAGAGCGAGCATCAGGGCGCAAAGGAGGGATCGTTTCATCGTGTTGCCTCTTTCCCCACCTTGCTTTACCGCCGTCCTCGGCGCAACGGAATTGATCCCCCGCCACGCCGCGGGATCGAACATGGTTGATGGGCAATGATGACAGGGCGATGGCAGTTGGCGCACGGACGCCATCTCGACCTTGGCGGCAAGGCCGTGGTCGTCGGCATCCTCAACATCACGCCGGACAGTTTTTCCGACGGCGGCCTGTTCGATGCGCCGGAAAAAGCAGTGGCCCAGGCGCGCCGCATGGTCGAGGAGGGGGCCTCCGTCATCGACATCGGCGGAGAATCGACACGTCCCGGGGCGTCTGCGGTCTCCGCAAAGGAAGAGCAGGCTCGCATATTGCCGGTCATCGAGGCGCTCGCGACGTCTGGCGGAACGCTGATCTCGGTCGATACCTATCGCGAGGATACGGCCCGGCTTGCCGTCCAAGCCGGCGCGCATATCGTCAATGACGTCTGGGGCCTGCAGCGCGAACCGGGCATTGCCCGCGTCGCGGCCGAAACCGGCGCTGGCCTTGTCGTCATGCACACGGGACGGGACCGGCAGAAACTGCCCGACGTGATTGCCGATCAGCTCTTCTTCCTCAGGAAGTCGCTGGAAATCGCGCGGCGGAGCGGTGTTGCCGACGATCATATCGTGCTCGATCCGGGCTTCGGCTTCGCCAAGGAGACGGCAGCGGAAAATCTTGACCTGATGGCACGGTTTTCCGAACTTCATGCGCTGGGTTTTCCACTGATGGCCGGCACATCGCGAAAGCGCTTTATCGGCACCGTCACCGGCCGCGACGCAGCCGCAAGAGGCGCCGGGACCGCGGCCACCAGCGTCATCCTGAGGCTCAAAGGCGCGCATCTCTTTCGCGTCCACGATGTCGCAATCAACGTGGATGCGCTGGCCATCGCCGATGCTATGCTGGCACGTGAGATCGGGGAAAGCTGAGCCATGTATGTCATCCGCATGAAGAACTGCGCCTTCTTTGCCCGGCACGGTGTGCTGGACGAAGAAGAGACGCTCGGCCAGCGCTTTTATGTCGATGCGGCACTCACGGTGGATCCCGGGCGGGCGCTGGTCGAGGATTCCATCGAGGACACCGTCAATTACGGCATCGCCTTTGCGGTCATCGAGAAGATCATTACCGGCGAACGGCGCTTTCTGATCGAAGCGCTGGCGCTCGAAGTGGCGAGGGCGCTGACGGCGCGGTTTCCGCAGATCAAAAAGGCCGAGATCACCGTGCGCAAGCCGAACGCCCCGGTGCCGGGTGTGCTCGATCATGTCGAGGTGACCGTTGTCTGGCCAGAATAGTAACAACAACAACAACACCGTCTATCTCAGCCTTGGCGGCAATCTCGGTGATCCGTCGAAGTCGATGGCTGCGGCACTGGGCATTCTGGATGTCAACGAGAGAACGCGCGTCGTTGCCGTTTCGTCGCTCTACCGCACGCCGCCCTGGGGCAAGCTCGATCAGCCGGATTTCCTCAACGCGGCGGCCGAAATCTCGACCGCGCTCGCGCCACGGGCTTTGCTCGACCTTTGCCTCGACGCCGAGCGAAAACTGAAGCGGGTGCGCGAGGAGCGCTGGGGTCCACGCCTGATCGATATCGACATTCTGGTGTTCGGCGACCGCATCATCCACGAGACCGGACTGGAGGTGCCGCATCCGCGCATGCTGGAGCGCGCCTTCGTGCTGGCGCCGCTGGCAGAAATTGCGCCGGAGCTTGTGGTCGACGGCAAGAGCGTATCGGAGCGGCTGGCCGCCGTCGACACATCGGGCATTGAACGGCTGCCGTCAGGCCGGGATTGGTGGAAAACCTGACGCTGCCGCCATCGGTGCCTGAAATCAACCGGAGAACCCACCTCCGTCGAGGAACATTTGTTCGTCCGGTGTCGTCTCGCGGCCAAGCATCCTGTTTCGATGCGGAAAGCGGCCGAAGCGCTGGATAATGTCGCGATGCTCGATCGCATATTTCAGATAGATCGGGGCTTTGGCGGCGGTAAGCTCTGCCGATTTGAGCTGATCGGCGAGGTCCTCCGAATGCTCATAGGGCAGATAGAGAAAAACGCGGAGCTCTTCGTCGAGTGCAAGGTCATGGCCGGCAGCGATCGCTTTCCCGGCGAAATGCCGCGCCAGCGGGTCCGTGGCGTACATGTGGCCGGTGGCGCGAAAGCAGTTTCGCGGAAACTGGTCGAGCAGGATCATCAGTGCCAGCGATCCTTCGGCGTGTTCGGACCAGCCGTCGCATTCGCGGCGGGCGGCGGCAAAGTGCAGATCGAGAAACCGGGTGCGGAAGTCGGCATCAAAGGCGTCGTTCTTCTCGAACCACGCGTCCTCCCCGGCGTCGCGCCAGAATCTGGTGATGGAGACAGCGCGCTCGTCCAGTTCGTTCATCATTCGCGTCTTTCCAACGTTTAATCGGCCGGTTCGGATTTCTGCAGCACGCCGGCGGTCTCCTCGTTGAGCGCCTGGCCCACGCGCCGTGGCGTGCTGAGCGGCGTCGGGATGGGGGTGCCGATATTGCCTTTGAGGAAGCGCCGCCCGGCGCGGATGCCTTCTGCCTGTTGAAGTTCGAAACGGGCAGCATCGCGGCGGCGGACGTCCTCGACTACCTCGGCGACCTCTTCCGGATCGACGCCGAGAGCTTCCAGTGTCGAGCCGCCGAAGACAAGCGCCGATTCGAACGTCTCGCGGAGCTGATAGTCGACGCCGGCACGAATGAGCTGCAACGCCGTGCCGCGGTCGAAAGCCCGCGCCAGCACCGTCAGCAACGGAAACTCCGCCTTGATGAGCTCGGCGATGCGCACGGCGGCATCGGGCTTGTCAACGCAGATCAGCACGGCGCGTGCGCGCCCGGCTCCCGCGGCACGCAGGATGTCCAGCCGCGTGCCGTCGCCGTAATAGACCTTGAAGCCGAAATCGGCCGCCGCCTGGATCATCTCGACCTCATTGTCGATGATCGACACATCAATCCCGCGCAACAAAAGCGGCTGACTGGCGATCTGGCCGAACCGGCCAAAGCCGATGATCAGCACGCTGCCGGTCAGGCCTTCGGCGACATCGACGCCTTCAAGCGACTGCTCGTCGCGTGGCGTCAGATACCGCAATGCTATGATCGCTAAGGGCGTCAGCACCATGGAAATGATGACGATGGCGGTCAGCATCGCATTGGCCTGGCTATCGATGATACCGACAGCCGCCGCTGCGGAATAGAGGACGAAGGCGAATTCGCCGCCTTGCGCCATGAAGACCGCGCGCTCGAGCGCTTCCCGGTGGCCGGTTTTGAGAATGCGGGCGACGATATAGATGCCGATCGCCTTCATCATCATGTAGGCGACGACATAGATGGCAATGAGCTGCCAGTTGACGACGACCACATGCAGGTCGAGCGACATGCCGACAGCGAGGAAGAACAGTCCGAGCAGAATGCCGCGGAACGGTTCGATGTCGGCCTCCAGCTGATGGCGGAAGGTCGATTCCGACAAAAGCACGCCGGCCAGGAAGGCGCCCATGGCCATCGACAGGCCGGAAAGCTGCATGGCGAGCGCCGACCCGAGCACGACCAGAAGGGCGGCTGCGGTCATCACCTCACGGGCGCGCGCATCCGCCAGGATACGGAAGAACGGATTGAGCAGATAGCGTCCTGCAAGCACCAGCCCGACGATCGCGGCAAGGCCGATGCCGACCTCCGTCAACCGATCCGACAGGCTCATATCGGCGCCGCCCGGCGCGAGGAAGGCGATCAGCGCCAGCAATGGCACGATGGCCAGGTCTTCCAAAAGCAGGACCGAGACGATGCGCTGGCCCTTGGGCGTGGCCAGGTCGCCGCGTTCTTCCAGCAATTGCATGACGATTGCCGTCGAGGTGAGTACGAAACCGGCGCCGGCGACGAAGGATTGCGCGATCGGGAAACCTCCCGCAAGGCCGACGCCGGTCAGCAGGACCGCGCAGACGCCGACCTGCAGCGCGCCAAGCCCGAAAATCTCGCGGCGCAGGCCCCATAGCCGTGATGGCTGCATCTCCAGCCCGATGATGAACAGGAACATAACGACGCCGAGTTCGGCGACATGAAGAATGGCTTCCGATTCGGAAAAAATGCGCAGGCCGAATGGGCCGATCACGACGCCGGCCGCCAAATAGCCGAGGATGGAGCCAAGTCCCAAACGCCTGAAGATCGGCACCGCAATGACGCCGGCGGCAAGCAGCGCCACCACCTGGATCAGATCGCCGTTCGATGCCTCTGCCGCCATGCCTGCCGTCCCGCTCTCTTGCAACAAGCGGCCAAGATAGGGGCTACGGGGCGGATCGAACAGTGCGAATCCGGCGCGTTGTGAAGGCGATATTGCAGGCGCACTGAACAGGATAATGGGCTCCCGGGCGTTGCTTGTTCCAGCAATCCGGCGCTAAGGACGCCCGGCTTCGGCCAGTGAAGGGCGAGCGACGATCAAGTCGCGGCCCTTTTTTGAGGAGATGACTGACATGAAGACGTTTTTGCTGCTTGCCGTTGGCATCGCGGCACTTGCCGGTTCTGCCTGTTCGAAGGCGCCGGAGTGCACAACCGAGATGCTGACCAAGAAGGCCCAGGACATGACTGCGGCACTTCAGGCTGCGATTACCAAGAATCCGGCCAAGGCAGCCGACCTCGGGGCCAAGGTCCAGGCGGTCACAACCAAATATCAGAGCGGCACGACAGCGGCCGACGCCTGCAAGGCCTATGACGAGCTGATTGCCGCGATCAAAGCCTGAGCGCCCAGTTGCATGTCAAAGAGGGCGGCGCCGTTTGTCTGCCGCCTTTTTTCATGCCGGGGCTCAGTTCGGAGAGATGGAGCCAACTTCTACCGTATCGACCCGCTTCAACTTCATGCCGATGACCGGGACCAGCTGCTGGTCGACGCGCACGGCAACGGTCACCGTCATCGAATTGTCGTCGGGGACAAGCGCCTGCATCACGCCGCGCAACTGATTGCGATTGATGGTGAAAACCACCTTGTGCACATCGACGACATTGCCGCCGATAATGTCGAGGCCGGAGCCGGCGGCCCCGCCCATAAAGCTGCCCTTGTAGCCCTGCCGGCCCTTGTGTTCGATCGTTGCCGACATCTGCTGGGTGAACATGCCTACCCGGCAGCCGCCGTCGAGCGACATGCCGACCTTGCCGTCAGGCGTCGAGCCGATGAAGCTGCAGGTGAACTTCGTGCCCTTGTATTTGCCGGCAACGATTTCCCCGGGGCCGACCCACTTGCCTTCGACCGACCGAAAGAACTGCTTGTCCGGTTCCGCCGCCGAGGTCTTTCCGGCAATGCCGACGGTTGCGACAAGCGCGAGCGCCACGGGCAGCCCGCTGGACAGAATAACGCTTTTCATCGACGACACCCGGCAACAAAGAGACTGGTTTGGACGCTTCCGACCATGGACAAGATTGGTTAATGCTTTGTCACCCCAAGGCAATAGTCACGTTCCGGAAGCGGATGTTTCTTTTTCTTTCTTTGCTGCAAAGGAGGTCAGCGCGGAGAGGAAATCGCCCAATCCGGGCCGCCTGACCGCGTAAAAGGGCAGGGGCCTTGCGGTTTCCATCGCTGCAATGCCGATGCGCGCAGTCATCATGCCGTTGACGACGCCTTCGCCGAGCTTGGCCGAGAGCCGGGCGGCAAGGCCGTGGCCGACGATCTGCTGGACGAAACTGTCGCCGACGGCGATCGACCCGGTGATCGCGAGATGGGCCAGAACGCTGCGCGCCAGGCGAAAAAAGCCAAGCGTGCCGGGGCGGCCGCCATAAAGATCCGACAGCCGGCGAATCAACCGGCCGGCTTCGAACACGACATAAGCGACGTCGACCAGGGCGCGGGGGCTGACCGCGGTCACCAGGGAGACGCGCTTCGCCGCTTCGAGGATCATCACCCTGGCGCGGGCATCGAGCGGGCCGAGTATCTCGGTCTCGGCCAGCCGCACCAGATTGCCGCCGTCAATGATCTCGCCGCGCAATTCGGCCAGCGAGCGCCTGCCGGCCGCGGTTTCAGGCTTGGCCGAGACAAAGACCGACAACTCGTCGACCACGGCGCGGGCGGCCTTCGGATCGTCACGGGCAATCGCATCGAGCGCCCGCTTCTGCAACTTTTCGACCTCGGCAAGGCGGGCAATCGCCATGAATTCGCGCACGAGGATGATCAGAAGCGCCAGGATGGCGATCGCGGCCATAGCGGCAGCCAGCCAGCCCAGCCACTCGGCGCGCTCGAACAGGTCGCGAATCAGCTGGTCGGTCCAGAGGCCGACGGCGAGCGAAACCAGAACGCCCAGCGCGCCGAAGAACAGGCTGCCAAGCGGCGAACGTTTTCGCGGCGCAATCGCCGGCGGCGGTTCGGCAGCGACGATATCAGGCTCGTCGAAGACGTCGATCTCCGCCGGTGTGACCACGGCAAGATCCGCCGTCACGGTACGCGGCTTTCGCGCCGGCGCGGCCTCGGACGCAGCATGGTGAGCCGTCGAATCTTCCTTCTGCTGGGGCTCCGGCTCTATGCGAAAGGCCGCCGGTCTGCGGGGCGCACTCATGCGAGATGATCTCCGATCAGGAACTGCAGCGCGCGGTCGAGCCTGATATGCGGCAGCGACAGCGTCACACCCTCGGCGGTGCGCTCGAGTTTCGGCGGGCGAAAGCGCACGAAGCGGATCGCGGGGTCGTCATTGTTCTGCCGGCGGGTCGATTCGGAAAAGTCGAACACCGCATCAACTTTCTCCGGCAAGTCACCGGGAAATATGGCTGTTTCGGTCTTTCCGTCAAAGGTTTCGCCATCGATTTTTTCGCCGCGCAATGGCGTGCCGATAATGACCGGCAAAGTCTCGCGGCCCTGCTTGACCGTGCCTTCCCGGGTCGCGCGCATGGCAGCCATAGCGACGACGTCGACGTCGGCGCCGGTGAAATTCGCCCGCGCCACGGCTCGGTCGGCTAGCCGCCGCACGATCGCCTGCAGCCGGTCGTGGCTTTCGTGGTGCAGATGGTCGGCCTTGGTCGCGGCCACCAATATACGGTCGATACGCCTCGAAAACAGGTCGGTCAGGAAGTTGCCCCGGCCGGGCCGGAAACAGGACAGGATTTCGGTGACCGCGCGCTCCAGATCGGCCATCGCACCAGGGCCGGCATTCAATGCCTGCAATGCGTCGATGAGCACGATCTGGCGGTCGAGACGCGTGATGTGTTCGCGAAAGAACGGTTTGACGACATGCGTCTTGTAAGCCTCGTAGCGCCGCTCCATCATAGCCTGCAGCGATCCCGAGCGGGCGCGCCGGCCGCCCAGATTCGGCAGCGGCGCGAAGGTGAGAGCGGGCGAGCCTTCAAGATCGCCGGGCATCAGGAAGCGGCCGGGCGGCAAGGTCGAAAGCGCCCGCTCGTCGAGTTTGCAGGCCTTGAGATAGGCCGCGAAGCTCTCAGCGAGGCGGCGCGCCGTCATCTCGTCGGCCTCGGCGTTGGGGTCGACCGGATTGGAGAGCGTCCGCCATTCCCGCGAAAGGTCGACACGCACCGGCAACACGGCCATCTCGAAGGCCTCACGCGAAAAATCGGCGTAGGACTTGCCGAGCAGCGGCAGGTCGAGCAGCCATTCGCCGGGATAATCGACGATGTCGACCGACAATTTGCCGGCGGAAAACATGCGGCTCCAGCCAGAGGCCGATTCGTATTCGATGGTGAGCCTCAGTTCGGAAATCGCGCGCGTCGAATCCGGCCAGACGCGATCGTCGACAAGAGCCGCGATGTGATCCTCGTACTGGAAGCGTGGTACCGCGTCGTCCGGCTGCTCTTCGAGAAAAGCCCGGGCGATGCGCCCCGATTTTTGTGCCTCAAACAGCGGCAAGCGTCCGCCATGGACCAGATTGTGCACAAGGGCCGAGATGAACACCGTCTTGCCGGCGCGGGACAGCCCGGTCACGCCAAGACGCAGTGACGGAGCGAAAAGCCCGGCAGCGCGGCCTGACAACGTATCCAAGGCAATCTTCGCCTCGTCGGTAAAAGTCGTCAGCGATGATGCCAAATCTGTTCTCGCGGGCCGGTCAGGATCCGATATAGGCTTTGATGCGCGGCTTTGAAATGGCCTCAGATATCGGCAGGCGTCAGGAAGGCTTCGAGATAGCCGGTGCCTGGCGCAGCCTCGGCAAGTCTGCCGTTGAACCGGACCACCGCAAGTGCGGAGGTCGGGAAGCCGTGGTTCAGCATGGTCCGCGCGGTCTCGTTGCCGTCGCCTGAGAGCGCCATGGCGAGATCCTCAATCATCGGATTGTGGCCGATGACGAGCAAGGCATCCAGCCCGCCATTCTGCCGGATGGCAGTGAGGTACGCGGCGGCATCGTCGCTGTAGAGGGTGTCACAGAACAGCACCCGGCCCGTGTCCGTCTGGCCAGCCAAGCTTTCCAGCGTCTGGCGGGCGCGCTTGGCGCTTGAGCAAAGGGTGAGGGCCGGTGCGTATTTGCGGGAACGCATCAGCACGCCCATCGCTTCGGCATCGGCGAAGCCGGATGGATCGAGCGGGCGATCGAAGTCAGCCACGCCAGGCAGCGCCCAGCCGGCCTTCGCATGCCTCAGCAGGTAAAGTCTGGTCACCGGATCCCCGTTGTGCCGGGCACCGAACCCGTCAGCACGCCGCAGGATTTGCCATCAGAAGAGCTCCGTGCGCAATGGCAAGCACCCCTCAAGCATAGCGAATCATGTACGGATTCGGTCGTATTCTTCGCAAAAAGGGCATCGCAGATGCTGGTTTGTCCGAGACTAACAATTGCGTGAAACTGTTGTCGATTGACCTTGTGCAGCTTTCGGTCCGCGAATATATAGGCGCCAAATTTGGGGTTTGTTGGGTGAGTCGAATGAACGACATCGTTACCGCCGATTACGTGCCCTCCGAAGACGAGCCGTTCATGAACGAGCGGCAGAAATCCTACTTTCGCATGAAGCTCGTCACCTGGAAGAACGACATCTTGCGCGAAGCACGCGAAACTCTCGAAATCCTGCAGCAGGAAAACGCCAACCACCCCGACCTCGCCGATCGCGCCTCCTCCGAAACCGACCGCGCCATCGAACTTCGCGCCCGCGATCGCCAGCGAAAACTCATCTCCAAGATCGATTCGGCCCTCCAGCGCCTTGACGAAGGCACTTACGGTTATTGCGAGGAGACGGGCGAGCCGATCGCGCTGAAGCGGCTCGACGCGCGCCCGATCGCCACCTTGTCGATCGAGGCACAGGAGCGCCATGAGCGGCGCGAGAAGGTCTACCGCGACGACTGAGTCGCCGGGAAAAACAGCAGCATCGGTAAAGCGTTCACAATGGCCGGTTTTCCGGCCATTTTCATTGGCCGTTCGCTATCGGCCTATCTTTTCTGATTGGACAACTCGCCGAGGAGCTTCGTCATCTCGTCGTCGAGAGAGGGCGATGCCTTCGCCACCGGCTTGCTCGGCGTTTGGCTGAAGCGTGGCTCGTCGAGGGAAACCTCCAGCTCCTTCATCAGCGCATCGTCAATCGACTCGTGCTGTGCCGGCGGCTCGTATCTTGCCGGGGAGTCCTGTCTTGCCGGCGGCGGTGCATGTCGCGAGGCATTGGCGTTGACGGATCCATAACTTGGCAACGGTGTGACGTTCGATGCCGGTTTCGGCGCCGGCGCCGGCATTATTGCCGGGATTGTCGCCGTCTGGCGGGCTCGGACGGGCGTTGCGGCTGCACTTGCCGGCTGCGGCGGCGCTTGCCTCGCCGGCGCGGCTGTGGTCTGAGCCGACCTTGCTGCCGGCTGGTGGCTGTTGTCTCCGGTCAATGCCGGGCGGCGCAGCGCCGAGAGCCTGATGTCGCGCTCGACGACGACGTCGGTCGGGCCACCGATCAAAAGCAGGTGCTCGATATCGTCGCGGCGCACCAGCACCAGCCGCCGGTGACTGTCGACCGCTGTGGCATCCATGACAGCCAGCCGCGTCTTGCGGTTCCTGCCGCCGGCGACGAATGTCCCGAACGTCAGGCTGCGGACCAGCCTGATGATAAGAAGAATGATGAGCAGAAGGACAAGTACTGCAAACGTCCATAGGATTGCTGCGGCATAACCAGGACCCGCCACGCCATCCAGCCATTGCAGCATTGGTTCCCCCAAAATCAGCTTTCGAAGAGAGGCGACACTAGACTGTTGCGGCAGGCCACCGCAAGTTGCCTTTCACGCTTCGTGAACAGCTTGAAGCACCGGGAGCCGAACGGCGTCATTTTTAGCGGACATTTGCCGCCGGGCCTTTTCCCGACCATGAGAATATGATTCAACCGACACCGGAATTCACGAGCAGGGGGCACATGGCCAAGGAAGCGCGCGGCGATTTCTATCCGGTACCTATCGTCGACCAGAACACGCGACCGGGCGCGGTCACCCGGCTCATCGTCTTCATCGTCGTCCTGACAGGGGCAGCGATCGTCTTCGGCCTTTTCCGCGAGCGACTTGGCGATCCATTCCTGCTCGGCATGCTTGGCGTGCTGGCGATGATCGGCGTCGGCTTTCTGTTCGCCACTGCGATCGGCTTCGTGCACATCACGCCGCGCTCGACAAGCGACGAACTGTCGAAAGCCTTCGTCGATTCGATGTCGCAAGGTCTCCTGGTCACCGACACCAAAGGCCGCATCATCTACGCCAACCGGACCTATGCCGATATGACGGGCGCCGAGTCGGCGGCCGACCTCAAGACGGTCGAAGGTTTGCTTTCAGACGTTCCCGAGGCCTCGGTGACCATATACCGGCTGGCGTCGGGCCTGCGCGACGGCCAGCCGGGCGACGGCGAGTTTCGGCTGGCCCAGTCCATTCGGCCAGGCGCCGAACCGGGCGCGCGCTGGTACCGCGTCGGTGCCCGCGCGTTCAGCGTTCCCGGCCAGCGGCTGCCCATGCTTGCCTGGCAGCTTGCCGATATCTCGCAGGAACGGGCCGAGCAGGAGCGGTTCTTTCTCGACCTGCAAAAGGCCATCGATCACCTCGACCATGCGCCGGCCGGTTTCTTTTCCGCTGACCAGGAAGGCCGCGTCACCTATATCAACGCGACCCTTGCGGAGTGGCTGGGCATCGACCTGGCCAGCTTCACTCCCGGCGCCATCACGCTGCCGGAGATCGTCGCCGGCGACGGCATGGCGCTGGTCCGTTCGGTCAAGGCCGACGCTGGTACCACGCGCAATGCCGTTATCGACCTCGATCTGACGACGATGACCGGCGAGGCGCTGCCGGTGCGCTTCATGCATCGTGTCTCGGCCAGCCGAGAGGGGCTCAACGGCCCGACTCGCACCATCGTGCTCAACCGGACGCAAGGCGAGGACGCTTCGGCCGACCTCCGCGCATCGGAAATACGCTTCACGCGGTTCTTCAACTCGACGCCGATGGCGATAGCCGGCGTCGACCATGCCGGCCGCATCCTGCGCACCAATGCGCCGTTCCTGTCGCTGTTTTCCTCGGTCGTCGACCGCGACGCGGTCGATCGGCGTGTGCGGCTGGATACGGTGATCCACGAGCGCGACCGGCCGGCTTTCGCCGCGGCCTTTGAAAAGGCACGCCAGCAACAGGCTGACATCGAGCCGATCGATACGGTGCTGCCCGGCAATGAGGAGCGCCACATACGCTTCTACGTCAACGCGGTCGCAGACGGTACCGGTGGCGAGGGCGCCGAGGAATCGGCCATCGTCTATGCCGTGGAGACCACTGAGCAAAAGGCCCTCGAGGGCCAGATGGCGCAGAGCCAGAAGATGCAGGCGGTCGGCCAACTCGCCGGCGGCATCGCGCATGATTTCAACAATGTGCTGACCGCCATCATCATGGCCTCGGACCTGCTTTTGACCAACCACCGGCCGTCCGATCCGTCGTTCCCGGACATCATGAACATCAAGCAGAATGCCAACCGGGCGGCCTCGCTGGTGCGGCAGTTGCTGGCCTTCTCGCGCAAGCAGACGCTGCGGCCGGAAGTGCTCAACCTGACCGATGTGCTCGCCGATCTCAGGATGCTGCTTGCCCGGCTGGTCGGCAACGACATCAAGCTCAAGATCGACCATGGCCGCGACCTGTGGCCGGTCAGGGTCGATATCGGGCAATTCGAGCAAGTGGTGGTCAATCTGGCGGTCAATGCACGCGACGCGATGCCGGCCGGCGGCGAACTCACCGTACGTACCCGCAACGTCAGCGCCGGGGAATGCAAGACCTTTTCCTATCGCGAACTTACACCGGCCGACTATGTGCTGGTCGAGGTCGAGGACAGCGGCAGCGGCATCGCGACTGATGTGCTGAAAAAGATCTTCGAGCCCTTCTTCACGACAAAGGAGGTTGGCAAGGGAACCGGCCTCGGCCTGTCCATGGTCTATGGCATCATCAAGCAGACAGGCGGCTTCATCTTCTGCGATTCCGAAGTCGGCAAGGGATCCGTGTTCCGCATCTTCCTGCCGCGGCATATTGCGGAGGCAAGGAAGGCGGGCGAGGCTGGAGAAGTGCCGGCCGCCCCTGCCAAGATCGCCGACTCAGCCAAGGATCTGTCGGGCTCGGCCACGGTGCTGCTGGTCGAGGACGAGGACGCCGTGCGCATGGGCGGCATGCGGGCGCTGAAATCGCGCGGCTACACCGTCCACGAGGCGTCGTCGGGCGTCGAGGCGCTTGAAGTCTACGAAGCGCTCGGCGGCAAGGTCGACGTCGTGGTGTCGGACGTGGTGATGCCGGAAATGGATGGCCCGACGCTGCTTGGCGAATTGCGCAAACGGCAGCCCGACATCAAGTTTATCTTCGTGTCCGGCTATGCCGAAGACGCGTTCGCCAAGAACTTGCCGGCCGACGCGCATTTCGGCTTCTTGCCGAAGCCGTTTTCGCTCAAGCAATTGGCCACGATCGTAAAGGACATGCTGGAATCCTGACCCTTCCAACGCTCCGCTTGCGCAATGTCGTGAGACTGCCATGATTGCAGGCGAAACGGGCGACGGGTTTTGGAAAGCATGCCGTGACGCCACACAACGAGGCTAGCAAAGGCGACTACGCAAGCACGGTGCTGCTGCCGGGCGACCCGCAGCGCGCTGAATGGATGGCGGAGACCTTTCTGGAAGCGCCGCGCTGCGTCAACCGCCGCCGCGGCGCGCTCGGCTTTACCGGGTTGTTTCGCGGCAAGCCTGTCAGCGTCCAGTCCACCGGCATCGGCGTCCCGTCATTCCTGGTCTACGTGCACGAGCTGCTGGATTTCTACGGTGCGAAAACGTTGATCCGCACCGGCACCTGCGGTGGCCTGACCGCCGAGATGGCGCTGCGCAGCCTGGTGATCGCACAATCGGTGCGCGGCGAAAATGCGGAGAGCGGCCAGGTTTTTGGTCTCTATCGTGCCGATGCCGACCCGGATCCTGCATTGTTGGCCCAGGCGTTGGCCCGCGCTTCGGAACTCGGCATCGACCATCGGGCCGGACTGACGATCTGCAGCGACATTTTTTATCATCCGCTGGGGCGCGAACGCTTTGCCGAAGCACAGGCACAGGGGGCGCTCGCCGTGGATATGGAAACCAGCGCACTGTACCGCATTGCGGCCGATTTCGGCGCCCGGGCGCTGTCGATCCTGACCGTCGTCGACAATGTGGCAACCGGCGAGCAGACCGACTATTCCGAACGCCAGGGCCTTTTCACCGATATGACCCGGCTAGCGCTCGACATGGCGGCGGAGAGCTAGGCGGCTTCTACTTCGGAGTACGGCAACCTCGCCAGGTTCCGTACTTTTCAACGCTTCGTGCAGGTCGAGGCGGTAAAGGCGCCGTCTGGCTGCTTCATGATGATGTCGAAGGACGGGGTGGTTCCGCTTTCCAGCGTCGCTTGCGTAAGCGAGATCGAGTTGCCACCGCTGGTGTAGCCGCCCAGCGGACCCAGCCAGGTAATCACCCCGTCTGCATCCATCTGGTAGTTATAACTCTGCGGCGCGGTGCCGAAGCTAACCGGACCGCTATAGACGTTTCCCTTGATGGTGATGTCGCCGAGGCTGAGGAACATGCCTAGCAGATAGACTTCGCAATGATAGGAGCCGTCCGGCAGCTTGCCGTCGCTGAAGCCGGCGCGCGCTGCGGTCGTCGTCGCCAGCAGAAGCATGGTGATGAAAATGCAAGACGTTCGGAAGGCCATGGCGTCGCTCGTTTAAGGGTTCGAACTTGCCTCATTTCGCTGCGGCGCTGCAATCCTCGCCAGCGCTCATATGATGCTGCTCAAAATTCAGGCATTGGCCTGTATATGAGTAAAACTTAGGCTGGTACGAGTGATCTTTTCTCATTTCAAACCTGGCAGGCGAGGTTCATCTCCTGCGGCTAATACATTAACCGACTGACAGGGCTGGGAAATCTCAAACCCTCCGATCTTTCGCCGGTGATTGGCACAGCCGTTGCATGGTCCTGTTCCGATGCAGTTAACCAGCTTGGGAGTTTAAAAGTATGAGGGGCAGTTTCTCGACAATAACAAAAATGTTTTCGGCCGGCGTGGTCACCGCCGGTCTGCTGATGAGCATTCCCGCCAAGGCGGCCGACGACACCATCAAGGTCGGCATCCTACATTCGCTGTCGGGAACTATGGCGATCTCGGAGACGACGCTGAAGGACGCCATGCTGATGCTCATCGAAGAGCAGAATGCCAAGGGTGGCCTACTCGGCAAGAAGCTCGAGGCGGTGGTCGTCGATCCGGCTTCCAACTGGCCGCTGTTCGCAGAAAAAGCGCGCGAGCTGATCTCGAAGGACAAGGTCGCCGCGGTGTTCGGCTGCTGGACCTCGGTGTCGCGCAAATCGGTGCTGCCGGTGTTCAGCGAGCTCGACAACATCCTGTTCTACCCCGTCCAGTACGAAGGCGAGGAGAGCGAGCGCAACGTGTTCTACACCGGTGCGGCGCCGAACCAGCAAGCCATTCCCGCGGTCGACTATCTGATGAGCGAGGACGGCGGTTCGGTGAAGCGCTGGGTTCTCGAAGGCACCGACTACGTCTACCCGCGCACCACCAACAAAATCCTCGAGGCCTACCTGAAGGCCAAGGGCGTCGCCGCCGAAGACATCATGGTCAACTACACGCCGTTCGGCTTCTCCGACTGGCAGACCGAAGTCTCGGCGATCAAGAAATTCGGTTCGGCCGGCAAGAAGACCGCCGTCGTCTCGACCGTCAACGGTGACGCCAACGTGCCGTTCTACAAGGAGCTCGGCAACCAGGGCATCAAGGCCGAGGATATTCCGGTCATGGCCTTCTCGGTTGGTGAGGAAGAGCTTGCCGGTCTCGACACCGCGCCGCTGGTCGGCCATCTCGCCGCATGGAATTATTTCGAGAGCGTCGACACGCCCGAGAACGCGAAGTTCATCGCCGACTGGCACAAATTCATCAAGAACGACAAGCGCACCACCAACGACCCGATGGAAGCCCATTATATCGGCTTCAACATGTGGGTGAAGGCGGTCGAGAAGGCCGGCACCACCGATCCGGACAAGGTCATCGACGCCATGATCGGCGTCTCGGTGCCGAACCTGACCGGCGGTTATTCGACGATGATGCCGAACCATCACATCACCAAGCCGGTGCTGATCGGCGAAATCCAGGCCGACGGCCAGTTCGAAACCGTCTCGCAGACGCCCGGCCTGGTGATGGGCGACGAGTGGTCCGACTATCTGCCTGACTCCAAGGACCTGATCTCCGATTGGCGCGCGCCTCTGTCCTGCGGCAACTTCAACGTTGCCACCGGCAAATGCGGCGGCAAGGGAACCAACTGATCCTCCCGGTCTGTCCTCCCAGACCCGCAAGCCTCCGGGCAGGCTCCTCCTCCAGCCTGCCCGGAGGCGACATTCAATCTTCAAGGGCCACCAGAAACCAATGATCCTGATCCGCGCGATTGGCCTGATGCTGCTGCTCCTCCTGGGGACGCTGCTGCCGTCGAACGCCAGCGAAGCCGATCTGCGCGCGATCATCGCCAAATTCGCCGCCGCCGCCAATTTTCCGGCGATAGAAGCCGTGGTGCGCGAGCTTGCGGCTTCCGGCGATCCGGCCGTAGCACGGCCGCTTGCCGCGCTTGCGGAGGGCAGCCTTTACGTGCGCAAGGCCGATTCACTGGTCTTTGTCGGCAAGGAGAGCGGCGACGGTATCGAGCTGCTCGATGCGCTTACCGGCGAAGGATCGGGCGAAGCTGCCAAGGCCGACATCAGCAAGATCAAGGTCAACAACACGCTGCGCCGCGTTATCCGCGACGCGCTGGGCACGCTGACGCTCGGCTCCAAGGACCCGGCCGTGCGCATTGCCGCCGCCGACACCATGTTCAAGACGCCGGACGCGGCAAACATCGAGCCGCTCGACACCGCGATCGCCAATGAGAGCGTGGCAAGCGTCAAGGCGCTGCTAGAACAGGCCCGCGCCGCATCGATTCTCGTTTCCGACGGGCCGGAGGCCGACAAACTGGCGGCGATCGCGCTCATCGGTGCGCGCGGCGACCGCGATGCGGTGTCGCTGCTCACGTCGGTAGAAGCCAGTTCCGAAGGTGCGGTGAAGGACGCGGCGACCGCGGCGATATCCAACATCAATTCGACGCTGGCGCTGTGGGATGCCGGCCAGAATATCTGGTATGGCATATCGCTTGGATCGGTGCTGCTGCTGGCGGCGATTGGCCTTGCCATCACTTTCGGCGTCATGGGCGTCATCAACATGGCGCATGGCGAGATGGTCATGCTCGGCGCCTACACGACCTTCGTCGTGCAGGAGGTTATCCGTAATTCCTTTCCCGGCCTGTTCGACTGGTCGCTGGTCATCGCCCTGCCGCTGGCCTTCCTGGTGGCGGCGCTCGTCGGCCTTGTCATCGAGCGCGGGCTGATCCGCTTCCTCTATGGACGGCCGCTGGAGACGCTGCTGGCGACATGGGGTGTGTCGCTGATCCTGCAGCAGGCCGTACGCACCATGTTCGGACCGACCAACCAGGAGGTCGGCAACCCGTCATGGATGTCCGGCTCGTTCAATATCGGCCAGCTTGCCGTGACCTGGAACCGGCTCTGGATCCTGGTATTCGCGCTCGGCGTGTTCGCGGTGCTGCTCTACGTGATGAAACGCACGCCCTGGGGGCTGCAGATGCGTGCCGTCACCGCCAATCGCCGCATGGCTGCCTCGATGGGCATCAGGACGCCGTGGGTGGACGCCCTGACGTTTGCACTCGGCTCCGGCATTGCCGGCATCGCCGGTGTCGCGCTCAGCCAGATCGACAACGTCTCGCCCAATCTCGGCCGCGGCTACATCATCGACAGCTTCATGGTTGTCGTCTTCGGCGGTGTCGGCAATCTCTGGGGCACGCTGGTCGGCGCCTTCTCGCTCGGCATCGTCAACAAGTTCCTCGAGCCTTATGCCGGAGCGGTGCTCGGCAAGATCGTCGTCCTGGTGCTGATCATCCTGTTCATCCAGAAACGCCCGCGCGGTCTGTTCGCGCTAAAGGGCAGGTCGGTGGAAGCATGATCACGGGACGCTTCTTTGCCGCCGGCGCCGACCGCCGCGTCGCCATCACCATCTTCATCCTGCTGGCGGTTGCAATCGTCGTGCCGCTGCTCAATCTTGCGGTCTCGCCGACAAGTGCGTTTTACGTGCCGTCCTATATCGTCGCGCTCACCGGCAAATACCTCTGCTACGCACTGCTCGCCTTGGCGCTCGATCTCGTCTGGGGCTATTGCGGCATCCTCTCGCTCGGCCACGGCGCCTTCTTCGCACTCGGCGGCTATGCGATGGGCATGTATCTGATGCGCCAGATCGGCTCGCGCGGCGTCTACGGCAATCCGCTGCTGCCGGATTTCATGGTGTTCCTTAACTACAAGGAATTGCCATGGTTCTGGTATGGTTTCGACCATTTCTGGTTTGCCGCGATCATGGTGCTTGCGGTGCCCGGCCTGCTCGCCTTCGTCTTCGGCTGGTTTGCCTTCCGCAGCCGCGTCACCGGCGTCTACCTGTCGATCATCACCCAGGCGATGACCTATGCGCTGCTGCTTGCGTTTTTCCGCAACGACATGGGTTTCGGCGGCAACAACGGCCTGACTGATTTCAAGGACATTCTAGGGTTCAACGTGCAGGCCGACATGACGCGGTCGGCGCTGTTCGCGGCCAGCGCCGTCATGCTGGCGTTTGCCGTCTTCGTCACCTGGGCAATCGTCGGTTCCAAGTACGGCAAGCTTTTAATGGCGGTGCGCGATGCCGAGAGCCGCACGCGCTTTCTCGGCTGGCGGGCGGAGAACGTCAAACTGTTCGCCTTCACCGTGTCGGCGGTGATGGCCGGCATCGCCGGTGCGCTTTACGTGCCGCAGGTCGGCATCATCAACCCTGGCGAATTCGAGCCGTCCAATTCGATCGAGGTGGTGGTGTGGGCGGCCGTCGGCGGGCGCGGCACCATCGTCGGGCCGATCATCGGCGCGCTTCTGGTCAATGCCGGTAAATCCTGGTTCACCGGCGTGCTGCCGGAATTCTGGCTGTTTGCGCTGGGCGGACTGTTTGTCGCCGTCACGCTGTTCCTGCCCAAGGGCATCATCGGCATGTGGGATTCCTGGCGCGGCAACGCCAAGGCGCTGCGGGCGGCCTCGGTTGCCGAGGAAGTCGGCATCGATCCCGATGCGCCGGTGCCGCCGAAAACCGACCGCTCGGCGGCGAGAAGGCCGGGCGACTGGTCGGCCTCCGGCGCCGAACCGCAGCCGGCGGAGTGATGGCCTGATGTCGAAGAGCAACACCATCCTCTATCTCGACGGCGTGTCGGTTTCCTTCGACGGGTTTCGCGCTATCAACAACCTTTCGCTGGTGCTCGACAAGGGCGAGATGCGGGCGATCATCGGCCCCAACGGCGCCGGAAAGACGACGATGATGGACATCGTCACCGGCAAGACGCGGCCCGACGCGGGTGAAGTTTTCTTCAACGGTGAGGTCGACCTAACCAAACACGACGAGGCCGAAATCGCCATGATGGGCATCGGCCGTAAATTCCAGAAGCCAACGGTCTTCGAAAGCCACACGATCGAGGACAATCTGATGCTGGCGCTGAAAGGCCCGCGCTCGATCTTCCCGGCACTGTTCCACCGTCGCTCGGCCGCGGACGTGCGGCAGATCGACGACATCCTCGGCATCATTCGGCTTGGCGACAAGCGTGACGAACTCGCCGCCAATCTGAGCCACGGCCAAAAGCAATGGCTCGAGATCGGCATGCTTCTGGCGCAGGATCCGAAGCTGCTGCTGGTCGACGAACCGGTTGCCGGCATGACCGACGCCGAGACCGAGGAAACCGCGCGGCTGCTCAGGGACATCGCGCGCGACCATTCTGTCATCGTCGTCGAGCACGACATGCATTTCGTGCGCGAGCTCGGCGTCAAGGTCACCTGCCTGCACGAAGGCTCGGTGCTTTCCGAGGGCAGTCTCGACTTCGTTTCGGCCGACGAGCGCGTCGTCGAAGTCTATCTGGGGAGATGAACATGGTCTGGCGCGTTCCGTTCTATCATTTCGATCTTTCGTTCTTCACGCGTTGGAGAAAGCGCTGACCATGCTCGAAGTCTCCAATGCCGCGCTGCACTACGGCGCTGCCCAGGCGCTGCGCGGCGTCTCGCTGAAGGCCGGCGCCGGCAAGATCACCTGCGTGCTCGGCCGCAACGGCGTCGGCAAGACCAGTTTGATGAGATCGATCGTCGGCCATCACCGGCTGACGAGCGGAAGCGTTGCCTTCGAGGGGAAGGCGCTCGACCGGAGCGCGGCGTATGATCGCGCCCGGTCGGGCATCGCATTCGTGCCGCAGGGCAGGGAGATATTTCCGCTGCTTACGGTGCGGGAAAACCTCGAATCGGGTTTTGCGCCGTTGAAGCGCGCCGATCGCAACATTCCCGGTCACGTCTTCGAATTGTTTCCGGTGCTGAAGCAGATGCTCGCGCGCCGCGGCGGCGATCTTTCCGGCGGCCAGCAGCAGCAGCTTGCCATCGGCAGGGCGCTGGTGATGCGGCCGAAGCTGCTGGTGCTCGACGAGCCGACCGAAGGCATCCAGCCGTCGATCATCAAGGACATCGGCCGCGCCATCCGGTATCTGCGCGACCAGGCCGGTATCGCCGTGCTTCTGGTCGAACAATATCTCGACTTCTGCCGGGAATTGGCCGACGAGGTCAACATCATGGACCGCGGTCAGATCGTCCATACCGGCCCCGCCGAGGATCTCGACCGGGCGGACGTCCGCAAATTCCTGACTGTCTGAATTCTTATTGATTCCATTACTTTGCAACTCTGGCGCGCTGCAGATTGCGTGCTAGATTTTGCTTGGCCTTGGTGAGTCGGCCGCTTTCCGTACCAGTTTCAACTTGGCAGATCAGGGGAAGGCGCGGCTGCGTCCGCACGCTTGCGCGCAAGCCCTTCCAGCGATCTGTTGTCGTCCAACATTTCGGGTGCTTGGGAGCCAGGGCCAGTCAATGGAGCGCTATGTCGAGGACTACCAGAAACGACGGCTCACGGAGCGCGTCGACATCCTGACAGCCATCAACATTCTGAAATCGCAGGGGTATGACCACGACGAACTCATCGCGGAGATCACCAAGGTCTTCTATGTCGATCTCGATGCCTTTAACGAGATCGTCAGGGTTGATCGGCGTCCGGACGAACGCGCCGCATAGCCGGTAGTTTAGGACCAAGCCAGGCGGACCACCGACAGCGGGGCGTCAGCCTGCGACCCGCTTCATCAGCGCGATGGCGCCGAATGGAGCGCGGACCTTGCCCTCGGTGATGAAGTAGACGAACACATCGCGTGGCTTGACCGGCGCGTCGGTTGAAGGATCGGCGCGCGACAGGTCGGCCGGCACCTTGCCTTCCGCCCAGGTTTTTGCGCGCGCCGCCCATTCGTCGAGCGCCTTTGGCGTATAGCAATCGGGATTGTCGTCGCTGCCGGTCTGCAGCCGCGCATAGATGAAATCGCCGGTAACGTCGGCAATCCCCGGATATTTGGCGTGGTCGGCATAGACGATGGCGGCCTTGTGCTTTCGCGCCAAGGCGGCGAACTCCGGCACGATGAAGCTGTCGTTGCGCACCTCGACCGCGTGGCGCAGCGCAACGCCGTCCTGCTTTTCCGGCAACAGCTTGAGGAAGGCCTCGAAATCGTCCGGGTCGAATTTCTTGGTCGGCGCGAACTGCCACAGGATCGGCCCGAGCTTGTCGCCAAGTGCCGCGACGCCCGACCCGAGGAAGCGCATGATCGATTCCCCGGCCTCGCCGAGCACGCGGCGGTTGGTGACGAAGCGGTTGCCCTTCAGCGAATAGACGAAACCATCCGGCGCCTCGTTGGCCCATTTGACGAAGGTCGGTTCCTTGAAGCTCGAATAATAGGTGCCGTTGACCTCGATAGTGGGCACCTGCCGGCTGGCATAATGCAGTTGCTTGGCCTTTGACAATTTGTCAGGGTAGAAGGACGTGTCCCACGGCTCGAAGGTCCAGCCGCCCATACCGGCGCGGATTGTTCCTGATTGAGTCATGGTCGTCCTCCCGGTTTGCAGAAAAGGATCACGCGATGGCGGTCGTCTCGACGGCTTTCGCCATGTCGACGACCGTCCATCCTGGCCGATATGGATTGGGCCGGCGACCCGTTTCGCGAAAGCCGTAGGCCCTATACAACGAAACGTTCCGTTCCATTCTGGCATTGGTGTAGAGTCGGATTTCCGGCAAGCTCCACAAGCGCGTCTGTTGCTCGGCCCAGTCGAGCAGCCCGATGCCGAAACCCTTGCCCTGAAAGGCGGGCGCAACGGCGACGCTGAAGATCATTGTATGGTCCGCATGTCGTTCGAGAACGATCAAGCCGGCCGGCTGTCCGTCCTGCTCCGAAAGCCAGACCTCGCCGCGTTCTATGCGCGGCGCGTAGTCCTCGGTGACAGGGATCGGCGGTGCGCCGAGCAGGGCAGTGTAGGGCGCGTAGGCGTCGGTGGTGAGCGAGATCACCGTGGGGAGATCATCGGCCCGAGCGGCTCTCATGATCAAAACTGGCCCGCGCCGGCAGCGGCCGCAATCACCTTGTCCATGCCGGCCGCTATCGCGGCGACGGCATTGCGACTGGCGTCGCCCAAGCCGTGGCGCTCAGCGAGCCAGTGCGCGTCATTGTAGGAGAGCCAGACCTTGCCTTGCTCGTCCTCCCAAGCCAGTGCCTTGACCGGCAGATCGATGCCGACAAGCTGCCGGTCCTGCATCAGCGGCGTGCCGCCTTTCGGGTTGCCAAAAATCAGAAGCTGGGTCGGACGCAGAGAAGCTTCGACACTGCGCGCACCGGCGGCGTGGTCAATGCGGGCGAAGACCAGCAATCCTGCACGTTCCACAGTCCCGACCAGGCGATCGATCGTTTCGGCCACGCCGAAGCGGCTTTGGACCGTGATGAGACCGGTCTTTGCCATCACTCCGCCGCTTCGCGCTTGCCTCCGGGGCGCCGCTCCAGCAATTCCCTCAGGAACTGGCCGGTATAGCTGCGTTTTTCGCGAACGATGTCCTCAGGCGTGCCGGACGCTACCAGCTCGCCGCCGCCGTCACCACCTTCGGGGCCAAGATCGAGCACCCAGTCAGCGGTCTTGATCACCTCTAGATTGTGCTCGATGACGACGACCGTGTTGCCCTGGTCGACCAGCTCGTGCAGCACTTCAAGCAGCTTGGCGACGTCGTGGAAATGCAGGCCGGTGGTTGGCTCATCGAGAATGTAGAGCGTCTTGCCGGTCGCCTTGCGCGACAGTTCCTTGGCAAGCTTGATGCGCTGCGCCTCGCCGCCCGACAAAGTCGTTGCCTGCTGGCCAACATGGATGTAGCCGAGGCCGACCCGTTTCAGCGTCTCCAGCTTGTCGCGCACGCCGGGCACGGCGGCGAAGAAATCGACGCCTTCCTCGACCGTCATGTCGAGAACGTCGGCGATTGATTTGCCCTTGAACAGGACGTCGAGCGTCTCGCGGTTGTAGCGCTTGCCGTGGCAGACGTCGCAGGTGACGTAGACGTCGGGCAGGAAGTGCATCTCGATCTTGATGACGCCGTCGCCCTGGCAGGCCTCGCAGCGGCCGCCCTTGACGTTGAACGAGAAGCGCCCCGGCTGGTAGCCGCGCGCCTTGGCCTCCGGCAGGCCGGCGAACCAGTCGCGAATCGGCGTGAAGGCGCCGGTATAGGTGGCAGGGTTGGAGCGCGGGGTGCGCCCGATCGGCGACTGGTCGATGTCGATGACCTTGTCGAGGAATTCCAGCCCCTCGATTCGGTCATGCTCGGCCGGATGCTCGCGAGAGCCCATGATGCGGCGCGACGCCGCCTTGAACAGGGTCTCGATCAAGAAGGTCGACTTGCCGCCGCCGGATACGCCGGTGACGGCGGTAAACGTGCCGAGCGGGATTTCGGCGGTGACGTTCTTCAGATTGTTGCCGCGCGCGCCGACGACCTTCAGCCGGCGGTTCTTCTTGGCCTCACGCCGCGCTGCCGGCGTCGCCACTTCGAGCTCGCCCGACAGATATTTACCGGTGATCGAAGCGGGCGTCGCCATGATCTGCTGCGGCGTGCCCTGGGCGATGATGTGGCCGCCATGAATGCCGGCAGCCGGGCCGATATCGACGACATAGTCGGCATGCAGGATGGCGTCCTCGTCGTGCTCGACGACGATGACCGTGTTGCCGATGTCGCGCAGATGCTTCAGCGTGTCGAGCAGGCGGGCATTGTCGCGCTGGTGCAGACCGATCGACGGTTCGTCCAGCACGTAAAGCACGCCGGTCAGGCCGGAGCCGATCTGCGAGGCAAGACGGATGCGCTGGCTCTCACCGCCTGAAAGCGTGCCGGAGTTGCGCGACAGCGTCAGATAGTCGAGACCGACATCGTTGAGGAAGCGCAGCCGCTCTCGGATTTCCTTGAGCACGCGCACCGCAATCTCGTTCTGCTTGTCGTTGAGCGAAGCGGGCAGATCGGTGAACCACTGGTCGGCCTTGCGGATGGACAGTTCGGTGACCTCGCCAATGTGCTTGCCGGCGATCTTGACCGCGAGCGCCTCGGGCTTCAGCCGGTAGCCGCGGCAGGCCGGGCAGGGCGTGGCCGACATGAAGCGCTCGATCTCCTCGCGCATCCAGGCGGATTCCGTCTCCTTCCAGCGGCGCTCGAGGTTGGGGATGACGCCCTCGAAGGTTTTCGTCGTCTTGTAGGAGCGCAGGCCGTCATCGTAATGGAAGGTGATTTCGCGCTCGCCGGTGCCGTGCAGGACGGCTTGCTTTGCCTCCTCGCTCAAATCCTTGAACTTGTCGCCGAGCTTGAAGCCATAGGCAACGCCCAGCGCTTCCAGCGTCTGCGCATAGTAGGGCGAGCTCGACTTCGCCCAAGGGCTGACGGCGCCGGCGCGCAGCGAGACATTCTCGTCGGGCACGACCAGGCTGGCATCAATGGCGCGTTGGCTGCCGAGCCCGTCGCAGGTCGGGCAGGCGCCGAACGGATTGTTGAAGGAGAATAGCCTGGGCTCGATCTCGGGAATGGTGAAGCCGGATACCGGGCAGGCGAACTTTTCCGAGAACAGCATGCGTTCATGCGTCTCGTTCTTCGATTTGTTGACCGAATCCTCGCCGGTCTGGCTGGCGTCGAGCGGCTTGTCGGCAAATTCCGCCACCGCCAGCCCGTCGGCCAGCTTCAGCGCGGTCTCGATGGAATCGGCGAGCCGCGTCGCCAGATCGCCGCGCACGACGATGCGGTCGACGACAACGTCGATGTCGTGCTTGTACTTCTTGTCCAGCGCCGGCACGTCGGCGATCTCGTAGAAGACGCCGTCGACCTTGACGCGCTGAAAACCCTTCTTCTGCAGCTCCAGCAGTTCCTTGCGGTACTCGCCTTTGCGGCCGCGCACCATCGGCGCCAGAATGAACAGCCGGGTGCCTTCCTCGACCGCAAGCACCCGGTCGACCATCTGCGAGACCGTCTGGCTCTCGATCGGCAGGCCGGTGGCCGGCGAATAGGGTACACCGACGCGGGCGAACAAAAGCCGCATATAATCGTAGATCTCGGTGACGGTGCCGACCGTCGAACGTGGGTTCTTCGAGGTGGTCTTCTGCTCGATGGAGATGGCCGGCGACAGGCCGTCGATCTGGTCGACGTCCGGCTTCTGCATCATTTCGAGGAATTGCCGCGCATAGGCCGAAAGGCTCTCGACATAGCGGCGCTGGCCCTCGGCATAGATGGTGTCGAAGGCAAGCGACGACTTGCCCGACCCCGACAGGCCGGTCATGACGATCAGGCTGTCACGCGGCAGGTCGAGATCGACATTCTTCAGATTGTGTTCGCGTGCCCCGCGAATGGAGAGATATTTATGGTCGGCCATCGCCGGTCGCCGCCTCAGAATCTGGAATTCGTGGGATGGGCGGGTTTTCCCGACCATCCCCTATGTAGGTAATTTCGCCGCCTTTTCGAGAGACGCCACAACTCTCGACCAAAGCGTTTAACCGCCTTTCGCGCGAACGGGCAAGCGGAAAGAACAAAGGCCGAACACGCTCCTGACAAAAGCTGCCCGCGCAGCCGGCTTCAAAGCGATTCGCGATCACATTTTTCGGTAATCGGCTATTCAAGGTTGACGTGCCTGCGTCATGGGGGCAGAATCGACACGTCAACGAAGCCGGCCGTCTTTCGATGGCCTCGCGGCCTGGGGCTAGCCTGCGAGACGCCGCGGGTTATGCGATGAGCGCTTCGACGACGACAGTCGCAACGAACAGAAGGAGAGCAGAGGCATGACTCCACCGGATTGTTCCTTGAGGCTCCACGTGTCGCTGGAGCCGCGGCAGGTATAAGTAGCCAGGTCAGGCGTTTAGCGCTACCTGCCCACGTTGACCTGCCGATCCCCACAACAATCAGAGACTGCTAGTCGGATCGTCGGCTGAACGCCGCGAAGCATCCGAAATAAAAAGCCGGCAGTACACTCCCGGCAATTTGGATTTCAGATCCAAGAAAGCCCTGTCAGTTGCAAACGCAATGGCGGGGCTGTTCGTTTGAAGCGCAATATTTGTGGTTCACACCAGGCGAACTTAGCGGCTGGAGGGCCTGATCCCGCCGGTAGCGACATCGATGGTGATGCTACCGGAAATCCGAACGTCGGTATCGCCAATCTTAAAGGTGCCGTTGCCGCTGCCTGGAGCCACATCGTCAGGCTCAGGCCGCGGCGCTGGCTCGGCGATGCGATAATCGCTGGTCACACCGGGCAGGGTGCCCTTTTGCGAAGACGTCGAATTATCTTGGGCAAGTGCCATACCCACCAGCATGTTCGTGCCGGCTACGGTAGCGATAGTAAGGTATAACAGGCTGGATGAGCGGCTGGCGGTCATCGCCGGACTATAGTGCCGCGATAGCGTCAAGACCAGACCGATGGCGCTGAAATTGCGGGGGCTCAATCGCCTCAGTTCCGTCCGCCGGCCCGGCTCGTTCATGCGGCCTGCTTGCGAGTGTCGAAAACATGGTCGACGAGGCCCCAATCCTTGGCCTCCTGCGCGGTCATGAAAAAGTCGCGGTCGAGCGTGCGTTCCACTTCCTCGTAGGTGCGGCCGCAATGGCGGGCGTAAAGATCGGTCATGCGCCGCTTGGTGCGAAGGATGCCCTCGGCATGGCGCTGGATATCGGAGGCTTGGCCCTGGAAACCGCCGAGAGGCTGATGCAGCACGATGCTGGTGTTGGGTAGCGCGATGCGCCGCCCCGGTGTGCCGGCCATCAAAAGGAACGAGGCCATCGAGGCGGCGAAGCCCATACAAACCGTGGAGACCGGGCAGCTGATATACTGCATCGTATCGTAGATGGCGAAACCGCTGGTCACCACGCCGCCCGGCGAGTTGATGTAGAGCGAGACCTCCTTGTCGGGATTGTCGGATTCCAACGACAGAAGCTGGGCGCAGACCAGCGCCGAGGTGCCGTCGTCGATCGCCCCGTTGATGAAGACGATGCGCTCGCGCAGCAGCCGCGAAAATATGTCGAAGGCACGTTCGCCGCGGCTCGACTGCTCGATCACCATCGGCACCAGATTGGCAAGGCCGCTCATCGGTTGTCTCCGTTGACTGTTGTCGTTCAGGCCGCGCGCAGGAAGAGGCGCGGGGTGTTTGCGGCGATCTGCTTGTGCCTGGGAGTGCGCGCTTCAAAGGAAAGCCGGCAACCGGCGCCTGCCATCGCGATCTCCGGCGCTGCTGCCCGAGCAAAACCATCATGGACGATGCGCAGATGCGTGCCGCCGGAAACGGTGCGGTCGAGCGTAAAGGTGACGATGCTGTCCACTGGGCTGTCGCTCATTGCGCTGTCCAGGGGGCTGCCGGGCGGCACCTGCGTATCGCCGGGCGCCGGCCGCTCCCGCCAGGAATAGCGCAGCAGCCGTCCGGGATCCGCGTCGAGGATTTCGCACTCGATCGGCGCATTCGGCGCTTTAAAGGCAAAGCGGTTGCCGATTTCGGGCTTGATGTCGTTCGGCATCATCCAGGCCGCGAGCAGGTCCGGCACCGTCAGCGCCCGCCACACCTTTTCCGGCGGTTCGGGCAGCTCGCACTCGAACTCGATCTTGTCTGCGGCCATTTCGGCGCGTTCTTTGCCTCGGCTGGTCATTGGTCCATGTCCTTCAAAACCGTCTTGAGCCTTTCGATGCGCTCTGGCCAGAACGCACGGTAGCGTTCGATCCAGCCGAGCAGTGGCGCAAGCCCCTTCGGATCGACGCGGTAATAGGCGTTGCGACCGGCCCGGCGCTCGACCACGAGGCCGGCGCCGCGCAGCACTGCGAGATGTTGCGATACCGCCGGCTGCGATACCGGTATGCCAGTGCGCAGTTCCGACACCGTCATCTCGCCGTCGGCGAGCCGCTCATAGACGGCGCGACGCGTTGGATCCGCTAGTGCCCGAAAAATGTCTGCTTCGATCATGCCGAAAGCATAAGTCAATACTTATCTGTTTGGCAAGCCGTGTTTTTTAAGACAGGCGGTGTTTTTTAAGACAGGCGAGGTTTTAAAAACTCGCCGGAAGCCAGCGTCTCACCATGTCCGGGGATCCCTTGAACGTCGCCTCGAAAACTGGTGACGCGAGCACGGCATGGATGTGAAGCAGTTCGGAGCCGACGTTTCGGAAGCCATGTTGCCTGCGCGCTGCAACAACAAGCGACTGTCCGGCAGTCAAGACGAGATGCTCTTCATCGATCCACATCTCGGCCCTGCCGGCGATGACGGTAAGCACTTCCTCGACCGGGTGCCAATGTGTGGGGGCGCCAACCGCCGGTTCGACCCATTGTTCGAATATGCAAAGTTGAGTTGCGCCGTTGCGGGCAGAGACATGCATGCGGGTCTTTACTCCCGCTCGCCACTCTTCTTGCGGCTGATCGTCATGCGCAACCATCTTCATGCGGTCGCCTCGATCCCATGATCTGTGGAAATTCGACGCCAAGACACTACTTCTTACTGACAACTATTGACAGTGAAGGGCCTCTCCTATAGAACGAAAAGAGAACAAAAACCTTGTGGGAAAAGGCGGCGACGGCAGGCAGGGATTGTCCATAGCCTGTAAGGTGCGGCGACAAAAATTTGGTTTCGGATGAGCGCGGAGAAGTATCATGGCGGGTAGCGTCAACAAGGTCATTCTGGTGGGCAACCTCGGGGCGGACCCTGAAATCCGCCGCTTGAATTCGGGTGACCCGGTCGTCAACATCCGCATCGCGACGTCGGAAAGCTGGCGCGACAAGACATCCGGAGAGCGCAAGGAAAAGACCGAGTGGCACAATGTCGTGATCTTCAACGACCAGATCGCCAAGGTGGCCGAGCAGTATCTGAAGAAGGGCATGAAGGTCTATGTCGAGGGCCAACTGCAGACGCGCAAATGGCAGGACCAGACCGGCAATGACCGCTATACGACCGAAATCGTGTTGCAGAAATTCCGCGGCGAGCTGCAGATGCTCGATGCGCGGGGCGAGGGCGGCGGCCAGGTCGGCAACTATGCCGGTGGTGGTGCGAGCCGCGGTTCCGATTTCGGCCAGTCCGGCCCGGGCGAAAGTTTCAATCGCGGTGGCGCCAACAAGGGCGGCGGCGGTGGTTCGTCGCGCGAGCTGGACGACGAAATCCCGTTCTGATTTCTCGGGCGGACTGCCCTTGCGGCGAAAAGCGCCGGCACCTTGGCCACGAAATGGCGTCCCGAAAATCTGTCTTGGATTTTCGGGACGTTGTGCGTTTGAGCGGTGAAAGGACGTATCAGGTGAAGGCAAGGGTCAAATGGGTCGAGGAGCGCACTTTCGTTGGCGAGTCCGCCAATGGGCACAAGCTGGTGCTAGGCACTGCGTTCGGGCCGGAGGGCAAGACGCCGGGGCCGAGCCCAATGGAACTGGTGCTGATCGGCACTGGCGGCTGCTCGGCCTATGACGTGATCCATATCCTCGAAAAGGGGCGCGAGGCGGTCGAAGATTGCGTGGTCGAACTCGATGCCGACCGTGCAGAAGCCGATCCCAGGGTGTTCACCCGCATTCACATGCATTTTGTCGTCAAGGGCCGGGCGCTATCACACGACAAGGTGAAGCGGGCGATCGGGCTTTCGATCGAGAAATACTGCTCGGCCTCGGCAATGATGGCCAAGACTGCCGAGATTACCCACGACTTCGAAGTCATTGAAACGACAGCGAAGTAGGGCTGTTCCTACGTCGCCATCAGCGCCTTGATGCCGTCGGCGACGAACTGTACGGCGAGCGCCGCCAGGATGACGCCGAGCAGCCTTGTCAGGATCGAACGGCCGGTTTGGCCGAGGATACGGTCGATGCGCTCTGACAGCACGAACACCAGGTAGGTGATGACGAGGCAGATGGCGATGATGCCGACAAGGGCTGTCTGCGCGCCCAAACCCTGAAACGAGCTTGAGAGCAGGACGGTCGCCGAAATCGCGCCGGGACCGGCAATAAGCGGGATCGCCAGCGGAAAGGCGGCGATGTTGTGGATCATGTCCCTGGTGATGGCGACGTCGCCGATCTTCTCCTTGCGGTCCTGCCGGCGCTCGAACACCATTTCGAAGGCGATGAAGAACAGCAGAAAGCCGCCGGCGACGCGGAAGGCCGGCAGAGTGATGCCGAAGACTGACAGGATCGACGCGCCGGCGATTGCGAACAACGCCATTACGAGGAAGGCGATGACCGAGGCGCGCACGGAGACCTGGTTGCGCTCCTCGCGGTTCATGCCGCGAGTCACGGCGAGGAAGAGCGGCGCCAGGCCGGGCGGATCGATCGTCACCAGTATGGTGACGAAGGCGTTGAACAGGCTGTCGAAGCTCGGCATGCTGACCCTCCCCGCCGGCAAAGCCGGATAACGGGATTGGTAGAGCAAAGCGGAGCCAGTGGAAACCGTGCGGATCAGGGGCTGACGGCCCGGCGCGCCAGAAACTCGACTTCGAGACGCCAGGTGGCGCCGTCGTCCTGTGAGCGTTCGCCCAGCCAGCGGAACGAATTTTCGGTGATGCGCGAAAAGCTCCAGCGCACAGCAGATCCGGTGCCGTCTGCGCCTTGCTGGATGATGGTGTCGCCCTCGGCACGGCCGAGCTGGCGGCTGTAGTACTGATTGCGCGGATCGCTCCAGAAGATGTGCCAGGCGTCAACGCCGGGATCGTAGACGCGCAACGTCGTGCCATAGAAGGTCCATTTGCCGAGCGAGGGCGAGGGGCCGGCGTCACGGGCAGGCAGGATCCATACGTCCTGGATCGCGCGGCCTTCGAGCACCCAGCCGAAATGCACTTCGCCGCGCCCGGTCAGCACCTGACCGTCCTCGAGATGGCGCGTGGCGTCGAACGTCCAGGCGCCGACGAAGCGGCCATAAAGATTCAGTTTCTCGGCAAGGGCCGGTACGGGCCCATCGCTGTGCAGGGCCTTGGCAAAGGAATTGGACATGGCTTCGCTCTCATCTTGTCAGGAGACCGGCAAGCATAGAGGCCGACAGGGGTTCTGCGCTTGGGAAAAGTTGCTATGTTTCGGCGATGACGACGAGCGCGCACAGGCTGGCGTCGGGCCGAGGCTGGCAGGTGTCGGATGTCATCTGCACCGCCAGCGCCGCCGACAGGCCATTCGAGGAGGAGCATCGGGATTTCTGCGTTGCCGCCGTAACCAACGGCACCTTCCGCTATCGTGCGCGCGAGGGCACGGCGATGCTGGCGCCGGGCGCGCTCCTGCTCGGCAATCCCGGCACATGCTATGAATGCGGTCACGAGCATGGCGCCGGCGACCGCTGCCTCTCCTTCCATTTCGGACCGGCCTATATGGAGCGGATCGTCGCCGACGTGCCGGGCACGAAGACGCTCGATTTCGGCACGCCGCGCCTGCCGCCCTTGCCGGCGCTGGTGCCGTTGCTTGCCGAAGCGGAGGCGGCGCGCGAGATGGCCGACACCGGCGCGTTCGAGGAACTCGCCCTGCGCATTGCCGGTGCCGCGGTGACAGCGGCTTGCAGCGCCACGGATCGGGGACGGACGCCGAGCCGCCGTGACCAGAAGCGTGTTGCCGAAGCGGTGCGGCGCATCGAAGTCGATGCCGACCGGCCGATCTCGCTTGCCGAACTCGCCGACGAGACCGCCACCAGCCCTTACCATTTCCTGCGCACCTTCCGGCACGTCGCCGGCATGACGCCCTACCAGTTCCTGCTGAGAGCGCGGCTGCACAGGGCAGCCGTGCGGCTGCGGACGTCAGATCAGACGATTTCGGCGATCGCCTTTGCGGCGGGGTTCAACGATCTGTCGACCTTCAACCGCCGTTTCCGGCGGCTGATGGGCGAGGCGCCGGGTACTTATCGCGCCCGCCGGCGACGCCCGTGAAAGGGTGCCACGGCCATATCGTCGCAATTGGTTTATCCTTTTGAATTTGCCGCTAAAAACCACACTGGAAAACTGCCGCGATTGTTGGAGTTTCAGGCTGGCTTCCTATATAAGCACCAAGTGATTCCTGATTAGATTGTGATCCGATTTGACCGACCAAAAGACACCGCGCGGCGCCGACGGCGGCCCCACCGGCATCGAGCCGATATCCATCATCGAGGAGATGCAGCGCTCCTATCTCGATTACGCCATGAGCGTGATCGTCAGCCGCGCGCTGCCTGACGTGCGCGACGGCCTCAAGCCAGTGCATCGCCGCATCCTCTACGCCGCCTATGAGAGCGGCTATCACTGGAACCGCAAATATGTGAAATCGGCACGCCCGGTCGCCGACGTGATGGGTAAATACCATCCGCATGGCGACGCCTCTATCTACGACGCTTTGGTGCGCATGGCGCAGGATTGGTCGCTGCGCGTGCCGCTGATCGACGGGCAGGGCAATTTCGGCTCGATCGACGGCGATCCGCCGGCGGCGATGCGCTACACGGAATCGCGGCTGACCAAGGTCGCGCATGAGTTGCTGGAAGACATCGACAAGGACACCGTCGATTTCCAGGACACTTACGATGCGTCGGGCAGCGAACCGAAAGTCCTTCCGGCGCGCTTTCCGAACCTGTTGGTCAACGGCTCCGGCGGTATCGCCGTCGGCATGGCCACCAACATCCCGCCGCACAATCTGGGCGAGGTCTGCAACGGCGCCATTGCCCTCATCGATAATCCAGCGATCGACCTTCCGGCACTGATGGAGATCATTCCGGGGCCGGATTTCCCGACCGGCGGCATCGTGCTCGGCCGCTCCGGTATCTACAGCGCCTATTCGACCGGCCGCGGCTCCATCGTCATGCGCGGTCGCGTCAACGTCGAGGCGCGCGGCAACGATCGTGAATCGATCGTCATCACCGAGGTTCCCTATCAGGTGAACAAGGCGTCGATGATCGAGAAGATGGCCGAGCTGGTGCGCGACAAGCGCATCGAAGGCATTTCCGACATTCGCGACGAGAGTGACCGCCAGGGCTACCGCGTCGTCATCGAACTGAAGCGCGACGCGGTCGCCGATGTCATCCTCAACCAGCTTTACCGCTTCACCCCGCTGCAGACGTCCTTCGGCGCCAACATGGTGGCACTGAACGGCGGCAAGCCGGAATTGCTGACTCTGACCGACATGCTGAAGGCGTTCGTCGCCTTCCGTGAGGAGGTGATCAGCCGGCGCACGAAATTCCTGCTGCGCAAGGCGCGCGACCGCGCCCATGTGCTGGTCGGCCTTGCCATCGCTGTTGCCAACATCGATGAAGTCATCAAGCTGATCCGCAGCGCTCCGGACCCGCAGACGGCGCGCGAGCAGTTGATGGAGCGGCGCTGGCCTTCGGGCGACGTGGAATCGCTGATTCTTCTGATCGACGACCCGCGCCATCGCATCAACGAGGACGGTACCTACAATCTCTCCGAGGAGCAGGCGCGCGCCATCCTCGAACTGCGCCTGCAGCGCCTGACCGCGCTCGGCCGCGACGAGATCGCCGACGAGCTGAACACGATCGGCGACGAGATCAAGGACTACCTGGACATCCTCTCGTCCCGCGCCCGCGTCCAGCAGATCGTCAAGGACGAGCTCATCGCCGTGCGCGACGAGTTCGGCACGCCGCGCCGTACCGAGCTCGCCGAGGGCGGGGCGGACATGGAAGACGAGGACCTGATCCAGCGCGAGGACATGGTCGTCACGGTCAGCCATTCCGGCTACATCAAGCGCGTGCCGCTGTCGCTCTACCGGGCGCAGCGCCGCGGCGGCAAGGGCCGCTCCGGCATGTCGACCAAGGAAGAGGATTTCGTCACCCGGCTGTTCGTCGCCAACACGCACACGCCGGTGCTGTTCTTCTCCTCGCGCGGCATCGTCTACAAGGAAAAGGTCTGGCGCCTGCCGATCGGCAACCCGCAATCGCGCGGCAAGGCGCTGATCAATATGCTGCCGCTCGAACAGGGCGAGCGCATCACCACGATCATGCCGCTGCCGGAGGATGAGACGAGTTGGGGCGAGCTCGACGTCATGTTTGCCACCACGCGCGGCACCGTGCGTCGCAACAAGCTGTCGGACTTCGTCCAGGTCAACCGCAACGGCAAGATCGCCATGAAGCTGGACGAGGAAGGCGACGAGATCCTCGGCGTCGAGACCTGCACCGACAATGACGACGTGCTTTTGACGGCAAGTTCCGGCCAGTGCATCCGCTTTCCGGTCAGCGACGTACGCGTCTTCCAGAGCCGCAATTCGGTCGGCGTGCGCGGCATTGCGATGGCCGATGGCGACCGGGTGATCTCGATGGCGGTGATCGAGCATGTCGATGCGCCGCCGGCGGAGCGTGCCGCCTACCTCAAGCGGGTGGTGGCCGAACGCCGGCTCGCTGCTGACATCGCGGCCGGCGAGGAGGAAGAAATCCAGCTCACCAATGAAGAGGTCGGCGAAGAGGCGGAGCTTTCCGACGACCGCTATGAATTCCTCAAGGCGCACGAGCAGTTCGTGTTGACGGTGACGGAATATGGCTACGGCAAGCGTTCATCGTCCTACGATTTCCGCCTGACTGGCCGTGGCGGCAAGGGTATTCGCGCCACCGACGTCTCGAAAACGGCCGAAATCGGCCGCCTGGTGGCGACCTTCCCGGTCGGCAATGACGATCAGATCATGCTGGTTTCGGATGGCGGCACCGTTATCCGTGTTCCAGTGAACGGCATTCGTTTCGCCAGCCGGGCCACCAAGGGCGTTACCATCTTCAATACCGCAGAGGGCGAGAAGGTCGTTTCGGTGGAGCGAATTTCAGAACCGCAAGCGGATGAAGAGATCGAAGAGAGTGTCGATGCTGAAAGCGGCGCTGTTGCCGATGCCGAAGGTAGGGAGCCCGATACATCCGTCGAGTGAGTTTGGCACGACGACGCCAGCCCTATGGGCCGGCGTGTGAAGACACCCGCAATCTAGAGGTGGCGATAAGGCTTGCGGTTGCCGAAGCCTTCGAACCGCTTGGTATTGGCCTTGGCGCGGACTCGCTGTGCTTCCTGATGCAACCCGAATACGGTAGCGATCAGCATGGCGGCGGTCATTGCGGTGGCGAGCATGTAGATCAGCATGTGCGTGTTCTCCTGCGCCTAACAACGATTAGATGGGTGTTTGGTTTCATCTCCTGCAGCTGCAACTTAGTGAACACTGCGTGAAGCTGTTGTGAGCGGCACATTCATCTGTCGTTCACGTCGGCCAAAAGGTTCATGGGGCGGGCTGGCGATCGGATTTGCCTTTAGGGGAGAGGCTCGCTAGAAGCACCTGCCATGACCGAACGCATCGCCCTTTATGCCGGCTCTTTCGACCCGCTGACCAACGGCCATCTCGACGTGCTGAAGGCGTCGCTGGCCGTGGCGGATACAATCTATGCGGCGATCGGCATCCATCCCGGCAAGAAACCGTTGTTTTCCTTCGAGGAACGGGTTGGCCTGATCGAAACGGCCGCGAAGGCGGAATTCGGCAGCGACGGTGCGCGTATCAAAGTAGTCGCCTTCGACGGGTTGGTCATCGATGCGGCCAGGAAGCATGGCGCCTCGATCATGATCCGCGGCCTGCGCGACGGCACCGATCTTGACTATGAGATGCAGATGGCCGGCATGAACGAGACCATGGCGCCGGAGCTGCAGACGGTTTTCCTGCCGGCCAGCCCTTCAGTGCGCACCATTACCGCCACACTTGTGCGCCAGATAGCTTCGATGGGAGGCGACATCCGCCCCTTCGTGCCGGCGGCCGTGGCCGGCGCGCTCACCGCCAAATTCGCGAAATAAATGCATGTCACCCAAAAGTGGAACCCGGCTTTGGGTAACGACATGCATGAACGAAGATATTCGGAGAAAGATCCCATGCAGCTGAAAAAGCTTGCCTTCTTGCTTGCCGTGCTTGCCGGTCTTGTGACCGCATCCGTGTCGGCCTTTGCCGCCGATCCGGAAAACACCATGATCGTAACGCTGAAGGACGGCGACGTGACCATCGCGCTGAGGCCCGACCTTGCGCCGAAGCACGTCGCGCAGATCAAAAAGCTGGTGCGCCAGGGCGCCTACGACAACGTCGCCTTTCACCGCGTCATCGACGGCTTCATGGCGCAGACCGGCGACGTCAAGTTCGGCAACATGAAGAGCGGCTTCAATGCCGACGCTGTCGGCACCGGCGGCTCCGATCTTCCTGACCTGCCGGCCGAATTCTCCAGCACCGAGCACTACCAGCGCGGCGTGGTCGGCATGGCCCGCTCCGACGATCCGAATTCCGCCAATTCGCAATTCTTCATCATGTTCGCGCCGGCACCGCCGCTCGATGGCCAGTACACCATCGTTGGCTATGTCGTCAGCGGCATGGAGCTGGTGGACCACATCAAGAAAGGCGACGAGGCGCAGAACGGGACGGTGACCGACCCCGATCGCATGATCAAGGTGCGCATCGCCGCGGACGGCAAGTAACCCCAATTGTTCAAAAGGATATTTCTGACATGGCCGAAATCAAGGACCGCGAGAACGCGCTTATCATGGACACGACCAAGGGCAAGGTCGTTATCGAATTGTTTCCAGATCTGGCGCCCGGCCATGTCGGCCGTATCAAGGAACTGGCGCGCGAAGGCGCCTATGACGGCGTGGTCTTCCACCGCGTCATCGACGGCTTCATGGCGCAGACCGGCGACGTGAAGTTCGGCAATTCCAACAAGCCGTCTTTCGCGCCATCGCGCGCCGGCACTGGCGGTTCCGACAAGCCCGATCTGAAGGCCGAGTTCTCCAACGCCAACCACGGCCGCGGCACCTGCTCGATGGCGCGCTCGCAGAACCCGAACTCGGCCAATTCGCAGTTCTTCATCTGCTTCGACGATGCCGCCTTCCTCAACCGCCAGTACACGGTATGGGGCCAGGTCATCGAAGGCATGGACAACGTCGACAAGATCAAGCGCGGCGAACCGGTGGAGGATCCTGACAAGATCGTGTCGCTCAAGGTCGCGGCCGACGTGAAATGACCGGCCGGGCTGCCGCGGCCATCGCATTTGTGCTCGTCGCGGCGGCCACCCCGGCGCTGGCGACGGAATCGATCGTCTGCAGCGCCGACGGCGGCGCGGCATCGATTGATGTTTTGATGGGACACACGGCCGTCATTGCGGTAGCTCGTGTGTGGCTGGATGCTGGCGGCAAGACATGGACCACGGACGGACAGGCAGGCTCAACGAAAGTCATCGTTGGACAGGCATTCGAAGACGACGAGCGCATGCTGATCGATCTCACTGATGAGGGCCTCAGCTCGATCGTCGCCAAATTGCGGCTGGTCAAGGCCAGCGAGCAGTCCAGCTTCGCAATGGGCGGCACATTGAGCATGGACGGTGTCGGCGCCTGGGCGGTGACCTGCCCGGAACCTTGAGGCGGGGATTTCTTGCGCGTCGACCTTTTCGACTTCGATCTGCCGGAGGAGCGCATCGCGCTTCGCCCAGCCGAGCCGCGCGATAGTGCCGGGATGCTGGTGGTCAGGCCGGGTGAGAGGCTCGAAGACCGGACGATGCGCGACCTGCCGGCCCTGCTCAAGGCCGGTGATGTGCTGGTCTTCAACGACACCAAGGTCATTCCGGCACAATTGAAGGGCATCAGGCGGCGCGGCGAAGCAGCAGCGCAGGTCGAAGCCACGCTGCATATGCGGATGGCGCCCGACCGGTGGCTCGCCTTCATGCGTCCGGGCAAGCGCATCGCCGCCGGCGATCGCATCCATTTCGGTCATGACGCCAATTCCTGCTTTCTCGGCCAACTCGATGCGACCGTGATCGAGAAGGGGGAAGGCGGCGAGGTGCTGCTCGGCTTCGACCTGTCAGGTCCGTTCCTCGACGAGGCGCTGCACGCTGTCGGCCACATCCCGCTGCCGCCTTACATCGCCTCCAAGCGTGACGACGACGAACGCGACCGCAGCGATTATCAGACCATTTATGCCAAGGAGGAGGGCGCGGTTGCCGCGCCGACGGCAGGGCTGCATTTCACGCCGGAGCTGTTTGCGACGCTCGACGCCAAGGGCATAGAGCGCCGTTTCGTCACGCTGCATGTCGGCGCCGGTACGTTCCTGCCGGTGAAGGCGGACGACACCACCGACCACAAGATGCACGCCGAAACCGGTTCGGTCAGCCCGGAAACCGCCGAGGCGCTGAATGCGGCGAAAGCAAAAGGCGGGCGCATTATCGCTGTCGGCACGACATCGCTGCGCTTATTGGAGAGCGCGGCTGGCGAGGACGGCAGGCTGGCCGCATGGTCAGGCCCGACAGACATCTTCATCACGCCCGGCTATCGTTTCAAGACCGCAGACATGCTGATGACCAATTTCCATCTGCCGCGTTCGACGCTGTTCATGCTGGTTTCGGCCTTCTGCGGTTTGCAGACGATGCGCGCGGCCTATGCTCATGCGATCGAGAACCGCTACAGGTTTTATTCCTATGGAGACGCAAGTCTTCTGTTCAGGGAGGATACCGATGGACGACGACCTGGAAACCTTCGGCCGCGAAGCCTTGATCGCCGAGGTCAGGAAACTGCGCGCCGGCATCCGCCAACACCGCGACGCGACCGGCCATGATCTGTGCTGGCATCATCCCGACCTCTGGTCGCTTTTGCCCGAAAAGACCGAGCCGGCGATTGCCGTGCCGCCGTGGCCAAAATTCATGCGCGGCTGCATCCGCTACCGGCAATCGCTCGATAAGCAGGCTCCGGACGCGCCGGTATTCGACAAAGAGTTCGATGGCTAGGGAATTCAATGACTAACGCATTCAATGACTAACGCATTCACCTTCAAGGTGCTGGCGACCGACGGCAGGGCGCGGCGTGGTGTAATCACCATGCCGCGCGGCGAAATCCGCACGCCTGCCTTCATGCCGGTCGGCACCGGCGGCACGGTGAAGGCCATGTATATGGATCAGGTGCGCGGCGTCGGCTCGGACATTATCCTCGGCAACACCTACCACCTGATGCTGAGACCCGGCGCCGAGCGCGTGGCGCGGCTCGGCGGCCTGCATGAATTCGCCCGGTGGCCGCATCCAATCCTGACCGACAGCGGCGGCTTCCAGGTGATGTCGCTGTCGAAGCTGCGGAAACTGACCGAGAACGGCGTTACCTTCCGTTCGCATATCGACGGCGGCGCCTACGAGATGTCGCCGGAGCGTTCGATAGAGATCCAGGGGCTGCTCGATTCCGACATCCAGATGCAGCTCGACGAATGCACGGCTCTGCCGGCCAAGCAGAACGAGATCGAGCGTGCCATGGAGTTGTCGTTGCGCTGGGCCGAGCGTTGCAAGACGGCATTCGGCGAGCAGCCCGGCAAGGCGATGTTCGGCATTGTGCAAGGCGGCGACGTGCCGGATCTGCGGCTGCGCTCGGCGCAGGCGCTGAAGGCAATGGAGCTGAAGGGCTACGCGATCGGCGGGCTGGCTGTCGGCGAGCCGCAAGCGGTGATGCTGGAGATGCTCGACATCACTTGCCCGGAGCTGCCGGCTGATCGGCCGCGCTACCTGATGGGCGTCGGCACCCCGGACGACATTTTGAAGTCGGTGGCGCGCGGCATCGACATGTTCGACTGCGTGATGCCGACGCGGGCAGGGCGCCACGGCCTTGCCTACACACGGCGCGGCAAGGTCAATCTGCGCAACGCCCGCCATGCCGACGATCCGCGTCCGCTCGATGAGGAAAGCGACTGCCCGGCCGCACGCGACTATTCGCGGGCCTATTTGCACCATCTGGTGCGCTCGCAAGAGGCGCTTGGGGCGATGCTCCTGACCTGGAACAATCTGTCCTATTACCAGCAGCTGATGCGCGACATTCGTGAAGCGATCAAGGCTGGCAGGTTCGCCGAACAAGCCGAGATCATCACGCAGCAATGGGCAAACGGTGACCTCGCCGTCCGGTAGGCATGCTCGCCAGGAATCCGGCTCCAGGGAGGAGTTGCCCCTGCCATGAACTGTTTTGAAACGACTGCCCAATAAGCATTGCCGGACGACATCGGGCGAGGATCAAGAACCTGTTCGTTTCGCGGCAAGTTTCAGTTCCTGGCACGACGGTGCGGACGAACGGCATCGCTTCGCCTTCGCCCTCCATGGCTGTCCAGCAATGGTCGGCGGGGTCGTTGCTTGCCGCTCTGATGATCGCCGTGACCGGTCTGGTCTTGCGCTTGCTTGGCGCGCGCGGCGACCTTTGGCTGGACGAGATCTGGAGCTTTGCGCTGATCGAGCCGCTGACGTCGATCGACCAGATATTCTGGCACGTCAATCACGACAACAATCATTTCCTCAACTCGGTCTATCTCTATCTCATTGGCCCCGATGCTTCGCCGCTGATGCAGCGAGGTCTGTCGATAGCATTTGGTGTTGCCACGATCGGTGCGGCGGCAGTGAGCGCCGCATCGCGCGGACGACAGGCGATGATTGCCACAAGCCTGTTGTTTGCCGTGAGCTACCCAATGGTCCATTACGGCTCGGAGGCGCGCGGCTATGCCGGCCTTGTGCTGTTCACGCTGCTTTCGGTGGTTTTTCTGGAGCGCCGGCTCGACAATAGACGGTGGTCTGGCGCGGCCTTGGCAGCGGCGATCCTTTTCGGCTTCCTGTGCCATCTCACAATGATCGGAATGGTGGCGGTCCTCGCAATCTGGACCGCCTGGCTCGCCTGGCAGCGTACGGCGAAGGTCGGCCGTGTCGTTGCGGACCTGGCGTCGATCTTCCTGCCGGGCTTGCTTGCCGTGCTGCCGCTGGCTGTCGGCGTGTTTGTCGGCTGCAGGCTGTTCGGCTTCAGTGTCGGTGGTGTTTCGCCATTCTCGATTGCCGCCTTCGCGCAGGGCTATGGCGGGATGATCCGCTCTCTGTTCGGGCTGCCACCCTGGTTCGGCGACGGGCCCTATGTCGTTGTCGCCTGCGGTCTTGTCGGCCTCTCCGCCGGTGTCTGGCGCGGTCGCCGAGCCAGCCTTTATGCCATCGGGATTATCGGACTGCCTTTGCTCATGACGGCGGCGCATCTGCCCAACCTCGAGTTCCCGCGCTATTTCATCATCAGCGGAACATTGCTGCTGCTCTGGGCCGGCGAGATGATTGGCCGCGGCCTGGATGCTCGCGGGACTGTCAGGCTGCTTGCGATGGGAGCGCTGGCGATCGTGGTGAGTGGAAGCATTTCGTCGCTGCTTCAGTTCTATCAATATGGACGCGGCTCCTACGCCGCTATCGTTGATGAAATGACCAGGAAGGGCGCAACCACCTATGCCAGCGACGGTAATTTCCGCACCCCCATTGTCGTCAACTATTTTGCGGCGCGAATGGATCGTCGGGCATTGCTGGTTCCAGACGACGGGATGTGCACCGAACGGCCCGCCTGGCTGGTCCTCGAGGGGGACGTGGACAAACAAGCCGAACATGTCCAACCGACGGCCGCATGCGCTCTGGCGTATGAACGGGCCGATGCGTCGAGGCATTGGGGGTTTTCAGGCCTGAGCTGGACGCTCTACCGGCGACAGGATTGAAACACCCCTTTAGGTGCTGAGCGACGTGGACGCACGCAGGCTGCAGCCGGTGATCCGAAAGCTGCCGTCAGGCTGTAGTTCGAGCGTGTAGACCGCCTCGTAGTCCTTGCCATCCGGGCCGACGATCAGCACTTGCTGGATGATCGAGGTCGGGCTCGTCTCGCGAACCTTGCCGAAGGAGTAGGTCTGCGGTTGGCGCACCGGCGGATAGCCTTTTGTCACCATGTTCATGAAGGTATCGACGGTCGGAAAGATGCGTTTCACATTCGGTGCGGCAAAGCTGTAGGCCGTCATTCCGTCATTGGCGATGAAGGCCCTCAACTGCCCATCGATGACTGTCTGCGCCGCTTTGACTTCGGCGTCGCCAGCAAAGGCCTGGGATGCGAAAATGAATGGAACGACTGCGAATGCGAAAAACGCGCGGCGCATGGCCTGTCTCCGTTGTCCCTGAGAAATCGCTGCCTGAAGGTACATGATACCATACGCTTTGCAGTGCTTCAGGGTTTCAGCCGAGCGCAAACATTCGGCGTGGCAGTCCGTGTCCGAGCCGAGAAAGCATTGTCGAGGCGAGAACAGCCTGAGCGATTGCCGATGCTTGAAAGCCGGGCGGCAGTCTGCCACAAGGGCCGCTCGATTAGAGCGTGCGATGTGAGCAGGACCAGGCAATGAAGGCATTTTTCGTGCAGATAAAATGCGATCTGGGCAAGGCCTACGACGTTGCCAGCGCCCTGGCCGATGCCGAGATCGCTTCGGAAATCTACTCGACAGCCGGAAACTACGACCTGCTCGCCAAATTCTATGTCGACGACGAGGAAGACATCGGCCACTTTGTCAACGAGAAAGTGCAGATTCTTCCCGGCATCAAGGACACGTTCACGGTCGTCACCTTTCGCGCGTTTTGATCCGCATCCGGCATCTGCCCGGACACCAGGCAAAGCCTGATCAAGGCCCTATTGGTGCTGCCTTAATTTTAGGCAAGTGCGATATACTGATCGCCGGCGCCCAACAAATCACCGATTGCGCTTGATTTTCTCCAGCCAGGCCAGTGAAATGGCGCCACAGGGGAGTATGCGATTGGCAGCGTTCGATGAAATGCTTCCGGAAGTTTCCGGGCTGAGAAAACCGTATTCGGCTTACGATCGCTGGCTGAAGGAACAGGACCCGGCCAGACTTACCGAGAAGATGCAGGACGCCGAACGCGTCTTTCGCAAGACAGGCATCACTTTCGCCGTCTACGGCGAGCAGGAAGCATCGGAGCGGCTGATACCCTTCGATATCGTTCCGCGCATCATTTCGGGCAATGAATGGCGACGGCTGACGCAAGGCATCGAGCAGCGCGTCCAGGCGCTGAACGCCTTTCTCGACGACATCTACCATCGCCAGGAGATCTTGCGCGCCGGCCGGGTGCCGAAGGAGTTGATCGCCAAGAACGAGGCGTTCCTGCCCGAGATGATCGGGGTGCGGCCGCCGGCCGGCGTCTATACCCACATCATCGGCGTCGACATCGTACGCATTAGCGAGAACGAGTTCTACGTGCTGGAGGACAACGCGCGCACGCCGTCCGGCGTCTCCTACATGCTGGAGAACCGCGAGACGATGATGCAGCTCTTTCCCGAGCTGTTCCAGCAGATCAAGGTGCGGCCGGTTGAGAATTACCCGCAGCTCTTGCGCCAGTCGCTGGCGGCAGTGCGGCCGCAAAGCACCAAGGGCGCGCCGACCATTGCCGTGCTGACGCCGGGCAGCTTCAACTCAGCCTATTTCGAACATGCTTTCCTTGCCGACCAGATGGGCGTGCAGCTTGTCGAGGGGCAGGATCTGCGCGTCGTCGATGGCCATGTCGCGATGCGCACCACCGAGGGCTACAAGCAGATCGACGTGCTTTACCGGCGTGTCGACGACTCGTTCATCGATCCGCTGACCTTCCGCCCCGACTCGGCACTTGGCGTGCCGGGCATTATGGACGTCTACCGCGCCGGCAACATCACGATCGCCAATGCGCCGGGAACCGGCATCGCCGACGACAAGGCGATCTATTCGTACATGCCCGAGATCGTCGAATTCTACACCGGCCGCAAGGCGATGCTCGGCAACATCCCGACCTGGCGCTGCTCGGAGCCGGACAGCCTGAAATACGTGCTCGAGCACATCGACGAATTGGTTATCAAAGAGGTCCACGGGTCCGGCGGTTACGGCATGCTGGTCGGTCCGGCGGCGACCAAGAAGGAATGCGAGGATTTTTCCAAAAAGCTCGCGGCAAAACCGTCGAACTACATTGCTCAACCGACGCTGGCGCTGTCGACCTGCCCGATCCTGACGGACAAGGGGCTGGCGCCGCGCCATGTCGATCTGCGCCCCTATGTGCTGGTTTCCGACCGTATCCAGATCGTGCCCGGCGGGCTGACCCGAGTAGCGCTCAAGGAAGGCTCGCTGGTCGTCAATTCCTCGCAAGGCGGGGGCACGAAGGATACGTGGGTGTTGGATGATTAGAGTGGAAGTAGCGAGTAGGGAATAGTGAATAGTGAATAGTGAATAGTGAATAGATAAGGATATGGGTCGTTGATGTTGGTGAAATGCCCTGAAGTGAAGCGCGCGGAATCGTGCCCTGGAATCTGGATAGTCACCATTCACCATTCACCTTTCACTATTCACCACAGGACCCCCTGACATGCTTCTCGGCCGCACCGCCAACGGGCTCTACTGGATGAACCGCTACATCGAGCGGGCGGAAAACATGGCGCGATTGGTGGATGCCGGCCTGCGCATGGCGCTGACTCGTACTCAGAACGCTTCGGAGGAGTGGAATTCGGTGCTGCTCAGCGCCGGTTCGGACGCCAGCTTCACGCAGAAATATTCCGACTACACCGCCGCCAATGTCGCCGACTATCTGCTGCGCGACACATCGAACCCGTCGAGCACGATGTCGTCTATCGAAACGGCCCGTAACAATGCCCGCATGGTGCGTACCGCACTGACGCGTGAAACCTGGGAAAGCATCAACGAAGCCTGGATGTCGCTGAAGCGGATGCTGGCCAAGCCGATCGACGAGCGCGACCTGCCCAACGCGCTCGACGCAATCAAACGCGAGACGGCGCTGATCCGCGGCTCGTTCTACGGCACGATGCTGCGCAACGAGATTTTCGATTTTTCGCAGCTCGGCACGTATGTCGAACGCGCCGACAACACCGCGCGCATCCTGGATGTGAAATACTACGTGCTGTTGCCGTCGATCTCCTGGGTCGGCTCGACGCTCGACAACTACCAATGGGAATCGATCCTGCGCTCGGTGTCGGCGCACCGTTCCTATCGCTGGGTCTATGATGCCGACTACAAGCCTAGCAACATCGCCGATTATCTGATCCTCAACGTCCGCATGCCGCGCTCGCTGACCTTTTGCTACCGCTTCCTGACGGAGCATCTCAAATTCCTGGGTGACGACTATGGGGAGCGCCACGCCTGTCATGCGACGGCTGCCAAGACCCAGGCCATGCTGACGGCCGGGTCGATCAAGGATATTTTCGACGCCGGCCTGCACGAATTCCTGGCCAATTTCATCCGCGACAACACCAGGCTCGGCGACGAGATCGCGCAGGATTACAGGTTCTATTGAGCATGATCCAAAAAAGCGGAGATCGGTTTTCGGAAAAGCTCATGCTCCAGGGACGAGAGCGATGCGGCTGAAGATCACCCACCGAACCGAATACCGCTACGATGCGCCGGTGCACTATCTGTTGCAGCGTTTGCGGCTGCTCCCGGTGAACGGGCGCACCCAGACGGTACTGTCCTGGGCGCTGAAGATCGAAGGCGCACGCGAGGAAGTGCGCTTCACCGACCATTTCGGCAATGATACCCGGCTGTTGAGCGTCGAGGGCGAGCGCGACTTCATCACCGTCGAAGCAGCCGGCGAAGTGGTGACGCGCGACACCGCTGGCGTCTGCGGACCGCACCAGGGCTTCGCGCCGCTCTGGCTGTTCGGCCAGGAAACGCCGCTGACGACGATCGGCAGCGGCATTCGCGAGCTTGCTGCCTCGGTCGGCAAGGGTACCGACATCGAAAGGCTGCACCGGTTGATGGCGGTGATCGGCGAGCGCGTCGCTTATACGCCGGACACCACCAACGTGACGACGCCGGCCGAAGAGGCCCTGGCGCTCAAGACCGGCGTTTGCCAGGACCACAGCCACATCTTCGTTGCCGCGGCGCGTGCCATGGATTTTCCGGCCCGCTATATCAGCGGCTACCTGATGATGGATGCGGCCATCGAGCAGGTGGCAAGCCACGCCTGGGCCGAGGCGCATGTCTCGGGCCTCGGCTGGGTCGCCTTCGATGTCGCCAACGGCATTTCTCCGGACGAGCGTTATGTGAAGGTGGCGACCGGCCGCGATTATCGCGACGCCATGCCGGTATCTGGAATTCGGCTGGGACAGGCGGAAGAACAGCTTGCGGTCACCGTCACCGTGGAGCAGTAATCCCCGGCAAGATTGTTGCCAAAGAGATTCGATGACCTATTGCGTCGGCCTGAAGATCGATCGCGGGCTCGTGTTCATGTCGGACACGCGCACCAACGCCGGCATGGATTCGATCTCGACCTTCAGGAAGATGCATGTCTGGGAAGAGCCGGGCGAGCGCGTCATCGTTTTGATGTCGGCCGGCAATCTGGCGACGACGCAGGCCGTGGTCAGCCTGCTCGACGAACGCACCAAGGCAGTGGCGGAGCGCCGTGCCACGCTGCTCGAAACGCCCTCCATGTACCAGACAGTCCGGTTGGTCGGAGACACCGTCAAGGAGGTCATCGCCAGTTCGTCGCCGGCTGGCGAAAAGGCGGATTCCTACTTCAACGCCTCCTTCATCCTCGGCGGTCAGATCAAGGGCAGCGCGCCGCGCCTGTTCATGATCTATCCGGAAGGCAATTTCATCGAATCGACCGACGACACGCCGTTCTTCCAGATCGGTGAGACCAAATACGGCAAGCCGATCATTATCCGCGCTTATGAAAGGACGATGAGTTTCGCCGAGACGGTGAAACTGCTGCTGGTGTCGTTCGACTCGACGCTGAAGTCGAACCTGTCGGTCGGCCTGCCGCTCGACCTGCTGTTCTATGAAAAGGACACTTTCAAGGTCGGCCTCAAAAAGCGAATAACCCAGGACGATCAATATTATCGTACGATCTCGGATAGCTGGTCGAACGCGCTGAAGACCGCCTTTGCCAGTCTGCCTGATTTTCCCGAATGAAAACCTTCGTTTTTCGTGCTCTTTGATCGCGGCTCGATGAGGCGCCACGGAGGCGAAGAAGATGAATAGCAACGAATTCCGCGAGTGGTCGCTGCGAGCGGCTGAATGGGGCGTCGACTACAGAAACAGCCTTCGCGAGAGACCGGTGCGGCCGCTTGTCGAGCCGGGCGAAATCTTCAAAAGCGTCGATGCCGCGCCGCCGGAAGACGGTGAAACGATGCAGGCAATCTTCGCCGATTTCGAACAAAAGATCCTGCCTGGCATGACGCACTGGCAGCATCCGCGTTTCTTCGCCTATTTCCCGGCCAATGCGGCACCGGTCTCCGTCGTGGCCGAGTATCTGGTTTCCGCGATGGCCGCGCAATGCATGCTCTGGCAGACCTCGCCAGCGGCAACCGAACTCGAGACGCGGGTCGTCGATTGGATGCGGCAGGCGCTTGGTTTGCCGGAGGGATTTTCCGGCGTCATGCAGGATTCGGCTTCATCGGCGACGCTTGCCGCCGTGCTGACCATGCGCGAGCGCGCGCTCGACTGGCAAGGCAACAAGAACGGCTTGCAAGGGCAGCCGGTCATGCGGATCTATTCTTCCGACCAAGTCCATACTTCCATCGACCGGGCGATCTGGGTGTCGGGCATCGGCGAGGCGAACCTCGTGCGCATTCCGGTCGCCGGACGCTTCCGCGCCATGCAGACGGCGGCTCTGGAAGCCGCGATCGTTACCGACCGCGAAAACGGCATGCTGCCGGCGGGCATCATCGCCAGCGTCGGCGGCACAAGTACCGGCGGCACCGACAATGTGGCGGCTGTTGCCGAGGTGGCGAAGCGGCACGGGCTCTACCTGCATGTCGATGCCGCATGGGCCGGCTCCGCCATGATCTGCCCCGAGTTCCGGCATTTCTGGACCGGCGCCGAAAATGCCGATTCCATCGTCTTCAACCCGCATAAATGGTTGGGGGCACAGTTCGATTGCTCGATGCAGTTCATTCGCCAGCCGAAAGACCTGGTCCGCACGCTGGCGATCAAGCCCGAATTCCTGAAAACGCATGGCCGCGACGGGGTCATCAACTACTCCGAATGGTCGGTGCCGCTCGGACGGAGGTTCCGCGCTCTGAAACTTTGGTTCCTGCTGCGTGCGCATGGCTTGGAAAATCTGCGGAACATGATCCGCAACCATGTCGCCTGGAGCGAGAGCCTCGCCGCGCGGCTGGCTCGGGAACCGGATTTCGAGATCGTCACGGAACCGATGCTGTCGCTATTCTCATTCCGCCATCTCGCGGCTGCGGCCATCGACTCTGACGAGCACAATTTGCGGTTGGTCAACGCGATCAACGATGACGGCCGCATTTACCTGACGCAGACCCGGGTGGACGGGCAGGTGGCGATCCGCTTTCAGGTCGGGCAGTTCGAAACGACTGCGGCGGACGTCGATACTGCTTTCGAGGTCGTCACTGAGATCGCGCGGGGGCTGAGTTGATACCCTCGTCGAGATTGCGCCGGAGCTTTTCTCTCTGCAGTCGCCCGATTTTCATTAGCCGGCCCATACCTGTTCATGGCTTTCGTTTTCAGCTATAGACGAGAAAAACGAAAATGAGAGGTTGCTAGATGTATCTGTCGCCGCGTCATTCCGAAATCATCCAGATGGCCAAGGACCATGGCCGCGTACTGGTCGAGGAGCTGGCGACGCATTTCAACGTGACGCCGCAGACGATCCGCAAGGATCTCAACGATCTCTGCGACCAGCGGCTTTTGTCCCGCATCCATGGCGGGGCATTGTTCCCCTCCGGCATCGAGAACATGGAATATGAGGCTCGGCGCAAGATCGCCGCCGAGGAGAAGGAGGCGATCGGCCGCGCAGCAGCCCGGCTGATCCCCGATAACGCGTCTCTGTTCATCAATATCGGGACAACGACGGAAGCTGTCAGCAAGTCGCTGCTCGATCACAGCGGCCTGATGGTCATCACCAATAACATCAATGTTGCCAACAGGATGCGCATATATCCTTCGATCGAGGTGGTGATCGCCGGCGGTGTCGTGCGCGGTTCCGACGGCGGTGTGGTCGGCGAGGCCGCGGTCGATTTCATCAGGCAGTTCAAGGTCGATTTTGCGGTGATCGGCGCCTCGGCCATCGACCATGACGGCGCACTGCTCGACTTCGATTTTCGCGAGGTGAAGGTGGCTCAGGCGATCATCGCCAACGCCCGACATGTGATCCTGGTGTCGGACCAGACCAAATTCGAGCGCACCGCGCCCGTCCGCATCGGCCATCTGTCGCAGGTCAACACCTTTATCACCGATCGTTGCGACATCCCGTCGGTGCGTAAGATCTGCCAGGAGGCAGAAGTTCAGCTGATCGAAACGTCGCTCTCCTAGAGACGCCGTAGCGGCATCTTCCGCCCATCATATTTCGTTTGACATTCGTTATCATTTCGAAATAATTCCGCTACGGTTTCGCAAGAACCCAAAAATGCTGCAATGCGAAGTCGAGGGAGGATTCTTTGAGCGCATCACCGATTCATGACATTTTCGTCATCGGTGGCGGCATCAATGGCTGCGGCATCGCCCGCGATGCCGTTGGACGTGGCTTTTCGGTTTTTCTTGCCGAGATGAACGATCTGGCCAGCGGGACCTCTTCCGGCTCGACCAAACTGATCCACGGCGGCTTGCGCTATCTCGAATTCTACGAATTCCGTCTGGTGCGCGAAGCGCTGATGGAACGCGAGGTCCTGTGGAGGAACGCGCCGCATATCATCTGGCCGATGCGCTTCGTGCTGCCATACGCCAAGGGACTGCGTCCGGCCTGGCTCATCCGGCTCGGGCTTTTCCTCTACGACCATATTGGCGGGCGCAAATTGCTGCCGCCGACGAAAACGCTGGACATGGCCAAGGATCCGGCCGGCAAGCCGCTGAAGCCGCTGTTTCGAAAGGCGTTCGAATATTCGGACGGTTGGGTCAACGATGCCCGGCTGGTTGTGTTGAACGCCCGCGACGCTGCCGAGCGCGGCGCAACCATTCGAACCCGAACAAAGGTCGTCAGCGCACGCCGCGAAGGCAATCTCTGGACGGTCAGGCTTGAAAATGTGCGGACCGGCGATTCCGAGGAGGTCAAGGCGCGGCTGCTGGTCAATGCCGCCGGCCCGTGGGTCGATCAGGTGCTGTCGGCCACCGTCGGCTTGAACGACGTGCACAACGTCCGCCTCGTACAAGGCAGCCATATCGTCGTGGGCAAGAAATTCGACGACCCACGCGCCTATTTCTTTCAGAACAAGGACGGGCGCATCATTTTCGCCATTCCGTACGAAGACGAGTTCACGCTCATCGGCACCACCGACCGTGACCATCCCGGCGATCCGCACAACGTCAGGATCAATGACGCCGAGATCGACTATCTCTGCGCTGCGGCAAGCGAATATTTCGCGCAGGCGGTCAAGCCGTCGGATATCGTCTGGACCTATTCCGCGGTGCGACCGCTCTACGACGATGGCGCCTCAAAGGCGCAGGAAGCCACCCGAGACTATGTGCTGAAGGCCGATGGAGGCGAGGGTGCCGCCCCGATCGTCAACGCCTTTGGCGGCAAGATCACGACCTACCGCCGATTGTCGGAATCGATGCTCGAGAAGATCGAGGGTTTTCTCGGCAAGCGCGGCAAACCATGGACGGCAAACGCGCCGCTGCCCGGCGGTGACTTTCCCGTCACCGGCTTCGATGCCGAGGTGGCGAAACTGAAAACGGCGTACCCGTTCCTCGACGCCCGGCTGGCCCGCCGGTTGACCCGGCTCTACGGCACCCGCGCAAGGAAGCTGCTGGGCCTCGCCAAGTCGAACGTCGATCTTGGCCGTAACTTCGGCGCCGATCTCTACGAAGCCGAGGTGCGCTACCTCGTCGAAAACGAATGGGCGATGACTGCCGAGGATGTATTGTGGCGCCGGACCAAGCGCGGCCTGCGTCTCAGCCGTGAGCAGGCGGCAGTGCTCGACGAGTTCATGCGCGGAATAAGCCGGCAGCACGTAGCGGCTGCCGAATAGGAACGGCCGACTTTGCAGAAAGCCTGGGAGGAGGCATCATGCTTGAACTGAGAAACGTGACGAAGACGGTGGGTGCGGCGGAACATATCCGCGACGTCTCGCTGACGCTTCAGCACGGCTCGCTCAACGTCCTGCTCGGGCCGACGCTCTCCGGCAAGACCAGCCTGATGCGGCTGATGGCGGGCCTCGACGTGCCGACCTCGGGCTCGGTCTGGTTCGATGGCAAGGATGTCACCGGCATGCCGGTGCAAAAGCGCAACGTCGCCATGGTCTACCAGCAATTCATCAATTATCCGGCGATGACGGTCTACGAAAACATCGCCTCACCGCTGCGGGTGGCCGGCACGGATCAGGCAACGATCGACAGGGAGGTGCGCAATGCCGCCGCCCTTCTCAAACTAACGCCCTATCTCGACCGGACGCCTCTCAGTCTGTCGGGCGGCCAGCAGCAGCGCACCGCGCTGGCCCGCGCCATCGTCAAGAATGCCAGCCTCGTGCTGCTCGACGAGCCGCTCGCCAATCTCGACTACAAGCTGCGTGAAGAATTACGCGCGGAACTGCCGAAAGTCTTCGCGGCCGCCGGTACAATCTTTGTTTATGCCACGACCGAGCCGCACGAGGCCTTGCTGCTCGGCGGCAACACAGCAACGCTTTCCGAGGGCAGCATCACCCAGTTCGGGCCGACCATCGAAGTGTTCCGCAAACCGGTCGATCTGGTGACGGCGAGAACCTTCGCCGATCCGCCGCTCAACACCATCGTGCTTGCCAAGAAGGGCCTGGATTTCCTGCTCGAGGGCGGCGTGAAATTGCCGGTGCCGGCGGAACTCTTCGGCATTGCCGATGCGATCTATACGATCGGCTTCCAGCCGCATCATCTGTCCCTCGATCGGCCCAACGCCGCCGCAGTGCCGGTGCGCGCAAAGGTGACGATCACTGAGATCACCGGATCGGAAAGCTTCATCCATCTCGATTTTGCCGATGCGCGCTGGGTCATGCTGACCCACGGCATTCGCGACTTCGAGCCGGACGAGGAGGTCGAGGTGTTCATCGACCCGCGCCACATCATGGTCTTCGACGAGCACGGCCGCGCCGTGGCCGCGCCGAAGCTGGCGGCTTAGGAGGAAGCGATGGCGCGCATCGATGTCAATCATATCCGCCACTCCTATCTGCAGAACCCGCGCACGGATGCCGATTTCGCGCTGAAGGAAGTGCACCACACGTTCGAGGATGGCGGCGCTTATGCGCTGCTCGGCCCATCCGGCTGCGGCAAGACCACGCTGCTCAACATCATTTCGGGATTGCTGCATCCCTCGCATGGCCAGCTGCTGTTCAACGGCAGGGACGTGACCAATCTGTCGACCCAAGAGCGCAACATTGCCCAGGTCTTCCAGTTCCCGGTGATCTACGACACGATGACCGTCTACGACAATCTGGCATTCCCGCTGCGCAATCGCGGCGTGCCGGAGGCCGACGTCGACCGCAAGGTGCGCGAGACGCTGGAGATGACCGGGCTGGCCGATATGGCCAAACGAAAGGCGCGCGGACTGACCGCCGACCAGAAGCAGAAAATCTCGCTCGGACGCGGGCTGGTGCGCTCCGACGTCAATGCCATCCTGTTCGACGAGCCTTTGACCGTCATCGACCCGCATATGAAATGGGTGCTGCGCTCGCAGTTGAAGCAGCTTCACCGCCGCTTCGGCTACACCATGGTCTATGTCACGCACGACCAGACCGAGGCCTTGACCTTCGCCGACAGGGTGGTCGTCATGTATGACGGCGAAATCGTGCAGATCGGCACACCGGCGGAGCTGTTCGAGCGCCCGCGCCACACCTTTGTCGGCTATTTCATCGGCTCGCCCGGCATGAATGTCATGCCGGTGGCGATTGACGGCAAGACAGCGAAGCTGGGCTCGCAGCAGATCGAACTGCCGGGCGTGCCCAAGGCGGGCGGCGGCGCCATCGAGCTCGGCATCCGTCCCGAATATGTGCGCCTGGGCAGCCAGGGCATGGCCGTCCGGGTCAGCAAGGTCGAGGACGTCGGCCGCCACAAGGTGGTCCGTGCCAATCTCGAAGGACGCGAGATCGCCGCCGTCATCGGCGAGGACGAGACAGTTCCGGCTGATCCGAAGGTGCGGTTCGACCCGGCCGGCATCAACATCTATGCCGATTCCTGGCGCGTCGAGATGGGAGCCTGAAGTGGAAAAGACCTGGAACAACAGAGCCTGGTTCCTAGTGCTGCCGGTGCTGCTGCTGGTGGCGTTCTCGGCGGTCATACCGCTGATGACGGTCGTCAATTATTCGGTGCAGGACACTTTCGGCAATAACGTCTTCTTCTGGGCCGGCACGGAATGGTTCGAGGAACTGCTTTCCTCCAGCCGCTTCTGGCAGGCGATGATCCGCAACCTTGTCTTCTCCTTCATCATCCTGGCGATCGAAGTGCCGCTCGGCATCTTCATTGCGCTCAATATGCCGAAGAAGGGTTGGGGCGTGCCTGTTTGCCTTGTTTTGATGGCGTTGCCGCTGCTGATCCCGTGGAACGTCGTCGGCACCATCTGGCAGGTGTTCGGGCGCAACGACATTGGCCTGCTCGGCTATTACGTCAACGCGCTCGGCATCGACTATAATTATGTGCAAGACCCATATGACGCCTGGGTCACGGTCATCATCATGGACGTCTGGCATTGGACCAGCCTCGTCGTTCTGCTCTGCTATGCCGGCCTGGTCTCGATCCCGGATGCCTTTTATCAGGCGGCCAAGATCGACGGTGCCTCGCGCTGGGCGGTGTTCCGTTACATCCAGCTGCCGAAGATGAACCGCGTGCTGCTGATCGCCGTGCTGCTGCGCTTTATGGATAGCTTCATGATCTACACCGAACCGTTCGTGGTGACCGGCGGCGGACCCGGCAACTCGACGACCTTTCTTTCGATCGATCTCGTCAAGACGGCGCTCGGCCAGTTCGACCTCGGCCCGGCGGCGGCGATGTCGCTGGTCTACTTCCTTATCGTCCTGTTGTTGTCATGGGTGTTCTACACCGTGATGACCAATTACGACGCGGAGCGCTGAGATGAGCCGCGCTGACGAAAGAGCCGACAGAGTGAGCGAGACGACAGCTTCGGAAGGGCTTGCCAGCCCGCTACGGCAGGACGAGATCGCACGGCTGATGCGCCGTCGCGGCGAGGAGTCGCGCTGGTGGTGGATCGTGCCGACGCTCTACATCATCGTTCTGCTTTTGCCGATCTACTGGCTCATCAATATGAGCTTCAAGACCAATGGCGAGATCGTCTCGTCGCTGACGCTCTACCCGCACGCACCGACATTGGCGAATTACCGCACCATCTTCACCGACGCGTCCTGGTATTCGGGCTACATCAACTCGATCACCTATGTGGTTATGAACATGGTGATTTCGGTGGCTGCGGCACTGCCTGCTGCCTATGCCTTTTCGCGCTATCGCTTCCTCGGCGACAAGCATCTGTTCTTCTGGCTGCTGACCAACCGCATGGCGCCGCCGGCGGTGTTCGCGCTGCCATTCTTCCAGCTTTATTCGGCCTTCGGCCTTATCGACACCCACATCGCCGTGGCTCTGGCGCATTGCCTGTTCAACGTGCCGCTGGCGGTGTGGATCCTCGAAGGCTTCATGTCGGGCGTACCCAAGGAGATCGACGAGACCGCCTATATCGACGGCTATTCGTTCCCGCGCTTCTTCATCAAGATCTTCATGCCGCTGATTGCGAGCGGCATCGGCGTCGCGTGCTTCTTCTGCTTCATGTTCTCGTGGGTGGAGCTCTTGATCGCCCGTACGCTGACGACAACCGATGCCAAGCCGATCGCCGCGACCATGACCCGCACCGTTTCGGCCGCCGGCATGGATTGGGGGCTGCTCGCCGCAGCCGGCGTGCTGACGCTGATTCCCGGCGCGCTCGTCATCTGGTTTGTGCGCAACTACATCGCCAAGGGCTTTGCCCTGGGGAGGGTATGATGGAGCAGGTCGACAGAAGCCCATGGTGGTGGGCCGTGCTGCTTCTCGCCCTGGTCGTCGTGGCCTGGGTGGCACTTCAAATCGATTTCGTGGCAATAACGGTAGGCTTCAGCGATCCGGCTAATATCCGCCTGTGGGGATTTAACCTCTCGTCCAACCTCGATTTTTCGTGGATGGCCTGGACGTGGCCGACCGCGGCCTTCTTTGGAACCATCTTTCTGCTGCTTTGCGGCATGGCGGTGTGGGAATACGTCTCGCCGGGCGGCAATCCGCGCGTCGGCGTGCTGCGGTTCGAAACGACGCGTGGCGACCGCCTGTTCCTGTCGCTGCTTGGCAGCGCCTTTATCCATCTCGCTTGGCTGGGTCTAGTCGGACCCAATCTGTGGTGGGCTCTCGCTCTCTCCGTGGTCTACGCCGTCGGCGTGTTCCGCTACGTATAGAGGGGGAAACTGTTGGAACGGCGGCGTGCCGGCCGCCGATCCAGATCGCACTTTGAACTTTAACAGTGGAGGAAATACATGCGACGGCAATTCTTGACATCAACAACTGCGCTTGTCCTGTTGCTCGGGGCAAGCAATGCCTATGCCGGAATGGACGAGGCCAAGGCCTTCCTCGATAAGGAAATCGGGCCCCTTTCGACGCTTTCGCGCGCCGACCAGGAAGCCGAGATGCAATGGTTCATCGATGCCGCGAAACCTTTCGCCGGCATGGATATCAAGGTGGTTTCCGAAACCATCGCCACGCATCAGTATGAATCGCAGGTGCTGGCGCCGGCCTTTACGGCCATCACCGGCATCAAGGTTACGCATGACGTCATCCAGGAAGGCGACGTCGTCGAGAAGATCCAGACCCAGATGCAGACCGGCCAGAACCTCTATGACGGCTGGGTCAACGATTCCGATCTGATCGGCACGCACTGGCGCTACCAGCAGGTGCGCAACCTGACCGACTGGATGGCAGGCGACGGCAAGGATGTCACCAACCCGAATCTCGACCTGAAGGATTTCATCGGCACTTCGTTCACCACCGCGCCCGACAAGAAACTCTACCAACTTCCCGACCAGCAGTTCGCCAACCTCTACTGGTTCCGTTACGACTGGTTCAACGACGAGAAGAACAAGGCGGACTTCAAGGCCAAATACGGCTACGACCTCGGCGTGCCGGTGAACTGGTCGGCCTATGAGGACATTGCAGCGTTCTTCACCGGGCGTGAGATCGACGGCAAGAAGGTCTACGGCCATATGGACTATGGCAAGAAGGACCCGTCGCTCGGCTGGCGGTTCACCGACGCCTGGCTGTCGATGGCCGGCAACGGCGACAAGGGCATTCCGAACGGTCTGCCCGTCGACGAATGGGGCATCAAGGTCGACGAGAATTCGCGTCCGGTCGGTTCCTGCACGGCGCGCGGCGGCGACACCAATGGTCCGGCTTCCGTCTATGCCATCCAGAAGTACCTCGATTGGCTGAAGGCCTATGCACCGGCGGAAGCCCAAGGCATGACCTTCTCCGAATCGGGGCCAGTTCCGGCGCAGGGCGCGGTTGCCCAGCAGATCTTCTGGTACACCGCCTTCACCGCCAGCATGGTCGACGCCAGCGCCAAGGCGGTGCTGAACGACGACGGCACGCCGAAGTGGCGCATGGCGCCGTCGCCGCATGGCGTCTACTGGAAGGACGGCATGAAGCTCGGCTATCAGGACGTCGGTTCCTGGACGCTGATGAAGTCGACGCCGACCGACCGCGCCAAGGCCGCCTGGCTCTACGCGCAGTTCGTCACCTCGAAGACGGTCGACGTGAAGAAGAGCCATGTCGGTCTGACCTTCATCCGCGAGAGCACGATCCACGACAAGAGCTTCACCGAACGTGCGCCAAAGCTCGGCGGCTTGATCGAGTTCTACCGCTCGCCGGCGCGCGTCCAGTGGTCGCCGACCGGCACCAACGTGCCGGACTATCCGAAGCTGGCACAGCTCTGGTGGCAGGCGATCGGCGATGCTTCGTCGGGCGCCAAGAGCGCGCAAGAAGCAATGGACTCGCTCTGCGCCGAGCAGGAAAAGGTGATGAGCCGCATCGAGAAGTCGGGCGTCCAGGGCGATATTGGCCCGAAGATGGCCGAAGAGCATGACCTCGCCTACTGGAATGCGGACGCGGTCAAGAAGGGCAATCTCGCTCCTCAGCTCAAGATCGAGAACGAGAAGGAAAAGCCGGTCACCATCAACTACGACGAGCTGGTGAAGAGCTGGCAGCAATAGGACCGTTTGATGCGGGCGTCCGCGCCCGCATCGCCATGCTCAGGGGAGGCGGCATGTTGCCGTCTCCCCTGTTTGCGTGAACGGCTCCGCGCCATCCGGCGTCGAGAAATCGCAGCACCTTTGAACTCGCTTCGACGGGAGAGAGAATGACCGGATATATCCTTGCAATCGACCAGGGGACGACATCGAGCCGGGCGATCCTGTTCGACGACAAGATGAAGGTCGTCGGCAGCGGGCAAAAGGAATTCACCCAATATTATCCGGCCTCCGGCTGGGTCGAGCACGATCCCGAGGAGATATGGGCAAGCGTCGTGGAAACGGTGAAAGCCGCGCTGAAGACAGCCGGCCGCAACGCAGCGGAAGTCGCCGCGATCGGCATCACCAACCAGCGCGAAACCGTCGTCATCTGGGACAAGGAGACCGGCAAGCCGATCCACAACGCGATTGTCTGGCAGGACCGCCGCACCGCGCCGCTATGCCAGAAACTGAAGAAGCTGGGGCTGGAGAAGAAATTCACGAAAAAGACCGGCCTGCTGCTCGATCCCTATTTCTCCGGCACCAAGATCGCCTGGATGCTGGACAAGGTGAAGGGCGCCAGAAAACGCGCCGAGAAGGGCGAACTGCTGGCCGGCACCATCGACAGTTTCCTGATTTGGCGCCTGACTGGCGGCAAGGTCCACGCCACTGACGCCACCAACGCCTCGCGCACACTGGTCTACAACATCGAACAAAACGCCTGGGACGACGAGCTGCTGGCCATTTTCGGCATACCTGCAAGAATGCTGCCGCAGGTGAAAGATTGTGCCGATGATTTTGGAATCACCGACAAAAGCCTGTTTGGTGCAGAGATTAGAATCCTCGGTGTGGCCGGCGACCAGCATGCGGCGGCGATCGGCCAGGCCTGTTTCGAACCGGGCATGATGAAATCCACCTACGGCACCGGTTGCTTCGCGCTGCTCAACACCGGAAGCGATCTGGTTCGTTCGAAGAACCGGCTTTTGACCACCATCGCCTACAGGCTGAACGGCAAGACCACCTATGCGCTGGAGGGCTCGATCTTTATCGCCGGCGCCGCCGTGCAATGGCTGCGGGACGGCATCAAGGTAATCGGCAAGGCCGAGCATAGCGGCAAATTGGCAGCGGAAGCCGATCCGACGCAGAACGTCTATTTGGTGCCTGCTTTCGTCGGGCTCGGCGCGCCCCATTGGGATGCCGAAGCGCGCGGCGCCATCTTCGGGCTGACCCGCAATTCGGGGCCGGCGGAATTTGCCCGCGCGGCACTGGAATCCGTTGCGTTCCAAACACGCGACCTGCTTGACGCCATGCGCAAGGACTGGAAGGCCGCCTCGGCCAAGACCGTGCTCAGGGTCGATGGCGGCATGGTGGCGTCGGACTGGACCATGCAGCGGCTGGCCGACATTCTCGATGCGCCGGTCGACCGGCCGACAATTCTCGAAACAACAGCACTCGGTGCGGCTTGGCTGGCCGGCTCGAAGGCGGGTGTCTGGCCGAAGGCCGCGGAATTCGCCAGGAGTTGGGCGCTCGAGCGCCGGTTCAAGCCGGACATGGATGCTTCGACACGTGCCGCCAAGCTGGCAGGTTGGCGCCACGCTGTGCGCAGGACGCTAAGTACGCAATAGGCAGGGATGCCGCCGGATTCGCACTAATGAAAAACCCGCGCCGTTTCGGGCGCGGGCTTGCAGCCTCTAATCTGGGACTCAGTAAGGCGACCGGCACTGCCGGCGCGGACCGTAGTTGGGCTGGTAAGTGTTGTCAGAAGCGCGATAGCTCCGATAACGGTCATAGCACCACTGCACGTGGGCATCGCCACGATAGACACGATTCTGGTTGACGATCGCGCCGGTAATCAGCGCTCCAGTAGCAAACGCAGCCAGCGGGAACCAGAAATCGCCGTGACGGCGATAGCCGCGACGATATTCGCGATAGCCGCGATGGCCACGCCAGTACATGCCGTCGTCACGCGAAAAATTGCGACGGAAATCGCGACGCGAGAAATCGCGATTGAAATTCCGGTGCCTCCGCCACGGCTCGTACTGGACGGTCTGGACATTCGAGGTGAGCCCCTGGGCAGGGGGCGCATAGCTGGGCTGAGCGTTGACTGGCACGATCTCCGCGGCAGCGAATGAGATCGAAAGGGTGGTCGCCAGCAGGCCCGACATGATCCTATTCATGATCTTCTCCTTGAAACGCGTGTCCCTTGTCGCGGAAAAACGGACAGGCTGCGCAAATTGTTCCGCCAAAAATCCCAAGTTGCTGATCTGCAAAGGTTCTCTCGATTCGCTGCTTGCGCTTGTCCCGCAAAGCGCGAGCTTCGGCCTTGCGCGAGAGGGAGGCCGTTCCGTCGACGCCGAAGCGCTCCGCAAGGCATGATGACACTGCAGGACAGTCCGGTTTGCGAGCCGTCTTTTTCCGGTTGACCGGCAGAGGCACTCTCCCTATGTTCCGCGCAATTTCGAGGGCGGCCTTTCTGAGCCCGCGGGAGCGCGTAGCTCAGCCGGTAGAGCAACTGACTTTTAATCAGTAGGTCATGGGTTCGAATCCCATCGCGCTCACCAAAATCAAGATTGTCCAACCCGGAGACATAGGTAACAGATTGTACCTAAGACATGGGTGACAACCTCGTGCCGAACGCATGCAGTGGCTTTAGCCGCCCGCTCCATCGTCCATCATCGTGCCGGTGAGCGCCTCATAGGCTCTGCTGCACAGCTGTGAATGCGGACAATCCTTCACGATAAGCACTGGCGCCACGGTGAGAACTGCTCCGGCAAGGATTTGCAGGCAAAGACCGACGGCGCTTACCTTTCTGCCGAACACGCCGGCCAGGAAAAAGTAGAGACCCTGGGCCATGCAGGCTGCGGTCAGAATGCCCCGAAGCGTGCTGGTCGCTCTTGCGAAGGGCGTTATGTAGCCATCAGGAGAACCCAGCATGCCGAGATCGGCGGACCATTGCAGCGCCGGCATGACGCTCAGCGCTGACCAGACGAGGGCCGTCGTGCGAGTGAACAGCGTCTGCTTTGGCTTGTTGCTCGGATCGGCCATCGGGATCACGTCGGAATTGCGTGCCGGGACATGCGCAAGCTCTCGGTCAAATCAGCGAGACATTGCCGCCAGCATGGCGCTCGAGCCGTCCGGCTAGGTCGAGCTCCAGCAGCACCATGAACACTTGGGCGGGATGCAGGCCGGTGTGGCGGATGATCTCGTCGACTGCTACCGGCGTCGGGCCGAGCGCCTCGACGACGCGGTCGCGGTCGTCCTCGCGCGGCGGCGGCGTTGCCGAAAAGTCGGGCGGCTCCTCAAGCGGCGATGTCCTTGGGGCCCAGGCGCCGACCAGCGGGGCGATCGCACTGGTGATATCGGCGGCCTCGGTGACAAGGGTTGCGCCGTCCTTGAGCAGGCCATTGGCGCCGGCAGCGCGCGGATCGAGCGGCGAACCGGGAACGGCAAAGACCAGGCGGCCCATCTCGCCGGCAAGCCGGGCGCTGATCAGTGAGCCGGAGCGCTGTGCGGCCTCGACCACCACCAACCCTAATGCAGCACCCGCGACAAGCCGGTTGCGGCGCGGGAAATCCTGCGCGCGCGGCTGCCAGCCAAACGGCATTTCGGAGACGATGGCGCCGCCGCGCTCGGCAATCTCGTCGCACAGGCCGGCATTTTCGGGCGGGTAGGGCAAATCGAGGCCGCCGGCGAGCACGCCGATTGTGCCAGTCGCAAGGCTGCCATGGTGCGCGGCCGTATCGATGCCGCGCGCCAGGCCGGAGACGATGCCATAGCCGTCGCGGCCGAGATCCGCCGCCAGCATCCGCGCCATCTTGATGCCGGCCAGCGATGCGTTGCGAGCGCCGACGATGGCGACCGCTGGCAAGCGGAACACCGCGCTATTGCCCCTGACCGCGAGCAGCGGCGGCGGATGATCCATGCTTTTCATCAGCGGCGGATAATCCGCTTCGCCGATGCCGACGAAGCGGGCGCCAGCCCGCCGGGCGGTCTCCAGCTCCGCCTCGGTCTCGGCAATGGACGGGATGCGGACGATTTTTTTGGCGCCACCCGAAATCATCAGCTCGGGCAGCATCGATAGCGCTGCTTCGGCCGAACCGAACCGGTTGATCAGGTCGCGAAAGGAAGCCGGGCCGACATTCGGCGTGCGGATCAGACGAAGCCAGCTCAGCCGCTGCCGGTCGCTGAGGCGCGGCCCGGCGTCGGGCTCGCTCACTCCTTGGCCCCGATCTTACCCTCGGTGCCGGCAAGCAGCCGCGCAATGTTGGCGCGGTGCTTTACGATGACGATTAGGCTCATCGCCGCGAAAAGCCCGGCAATCTGCGGCGTGCTCAGGAAATACAGCGCCATGGGCACCACGACTGCTGCCGTCAGTGCCGCAAGCGAGGAGAAGCGGAACAGGAAGGCCACCGCCAGCCAGACGACGGCGAAGATCAGCGCCGCCTGCCAGGCAAGGCCGATCAGCACGCCAAGGTAAGTGGCGACACCCTTGCCCCCCTTGAAGCCGAGCCAGACCGGAAAGAGATGACCTAAAAACGCGCCGAAGCCGGCCCAAAGTCCGAACTCGGGCGCAAAGCGGCCTGCGATCAGCACCGCCGCGGTGCCTTTAAGGGCGTCGAGCAGAAGCGTGGCCGCGGCCAAGCTCTTGTTGCCGGTGCGCAGCACATTGGTGGCGCCGATGTTGCCGGAGCCGATGTTGCGCACGTCGCCGAGGCCGGCGGCACGGGTGATCAGCAGGCCAAACGGGATCGAGCCGAGAAGATAGCCGAACACCAATGCCAAGACGGGACTGTAAGCCATTGTTCCCCCGAACTTTCCTTGGCTGAGCGGATTTTAAGCCGTGACACCTGTTTTCGTCCTAGGCCGAAAACACTGTGCGGCCCGCCACCATCGTTTGCAAGACCTTGCCTTGCAGTCGTGCGCCTTCGAAACAGGTGTTTTTCGAGCGTGAGCGGATGCCGCTCTCGCTGACGACCCATGGCTCGTCCAGATCGACGAGCGAAAGGTCGGCCAATGCCCCCGGTTTCAGCGTGCCGCCGGGCAGGCCGAACAATCTTGCCGGCGCGGTCGACAGTGTCTCGACCAGCCGGAGCAGCGTCACGTCGCCATTGTGATAGAGCCGCAGCGCTGCGCCTAGCAGCGTTTCCAGGCCGATGGCGCCGGCCGCGGCATCGGCAAAGGGAAGGCGCTTGGTGTCGACGTCCTGCGGGTCGTGCGAGGAGACGATGAGATCGATGGTGCCGTCCTTGATCGCTTCGATCATCGCCAGCCGGTCTTCCTCGGCGCGCAGCGGCGGCGTCAGCCGGAAGAAGGTGCGGTACTCGCCGACATCATTCTCGTTGAGCGACAGATTGTGGATCGACACGCCTGATGTGACATTGGCGCCATCGGCTTTCGCGCGTGCTACCGCGCTTGCCGCCATAGCCGTCGAAATCTTGGCAGCGTGATAGGCGCCGCCGGTCAGGCGAGCCAACGCGAGATCGCGCTCCAAGGGGACCGATTCGGCTTCGCGCGGAATGCCGGCAAGGCCAAGCCAGCTTGCGTAAAGGCCTTCGTTCATCACGCCGGCCGAAGCGAGGTCGGCGTCTTGGGTTTCATGCGCGATGACGCCACCGAAATCGCGCGCATAGGTCAGCGCGCGGCGCATCACCAGCGCGCTGGCAATAGAATGCCGGCCATCGGTGAAGGCGACCGCGCCGGCCTCGCGCAGCAGGCCGAATTCGGTCATCTCGCGGCCTTCCAGCCCCTTGGTGATCGCTGCTGCCGGCAAGATGTTGACGATTGCGGTGTCCTTGGCGGTGCGCAGCACGAACTCGACCAGTGCGACATTGTCGATCACCGGGTCGGTATCGGGCATCATGACGATTGAGGTGACGCCGCCGGCCGCCGCAGCGATGCTCGCCGAAGCAATGGTCTCCCGGTGTTCGCCGCCGGGTTCGCCGATGAAGACGCGCGCGTCGATCAATCCGGGGATGATAGTCTTGCCGGCGCAGTCGATGATGGTGGCGCCGTCGGGCGCGCCCTGGTTCAAGGCCGCCTTGCCGGCGGCAACGATTTTGCGGCCTTCAACGATGACGGTGCCGACCTCATCGATGCCGCGCGACGGGTCGACGATGTGGGCCCGGCGGAAGACCGTAATGCTCATCAGGCGCGGCCCTCGTGATTTCGACGGGGGTCGAGCAGCGCTTCCATAACCGCCATGCGCACGGCGACGCCCATCTCAACCTGTTCCTGGATAACGCTTTGCGGGCCGTCGGCGATCTCGGAGGCGATCTCGACGCCGCGGTTCATCGGGCCGGGATGCATGACCAGCGCACCGTCCTTGGCCGCCTTCAGCTTCTCCGCGTCGAGGCCGAAATAGCGGAAATATTCGCGCACCGACGGTACGAAAGCGCCTTCCATGCGTTCGCGCTGCAGGCGCAGCATCATTACCACGTCGGCGTCCTTCAGACCCTCGGCCATGGAACGTGTGACGATGACGCCCATCTTCTCGATGCCGGCGGGCAAAAGCGTCGAAGGGGCGACGACCCTGACCTGGGCACCAAGCGCGTTGAGCAGGATGATGTTGGAGCGGGCCACGCGCGAATGCAGGATGTCGCCGCAGATCGCCACGATCAGCTTCGACAACGGACCCTTGACGCGGCGGATGGTCAGTGCGTCGAGCAGCGCCTGGGTAGGGTGCTCATGGGCGCCGTCGCCGGCATTGACCACCGAACAGCCGACTTTTTGGGCAAGAAGTGCTGCCGCGCCGGCCGATTGATGGCGGATGATCAATATGTCGGGACGCATGGCATTCAGCGTCATCGCCGTATCGATCAGCGTCTCGCCCTTTTTCACCGACGAACTCGCTACGGACATGTTCATGACGTCGGCGCCGAGCCGTTTGCCGGCCAGCTCGAATGACGATTGCGTACGGGTCGAGGCTTCGTAGAAGAGATTGATCTGGGTGCGGCCGCGCAGCGTCGATGTCTTCTTGTCCGACTGCCGCGAGATGGCAACGGCCCTGTCCGCCCGGTCGAGCAGAAGCTCGATGTCGGCAGGGGAAAGATCGCGGATGCCCAGAAGATGGCGGTGGGGATAAAGCGGCAGGGACGATGCGTCGGTCATCTCAAGTCGCTGCTATAGGGGGGAGGCTCCGCGGCTGCAAGCACCGGCTTGGGATTGGATTGGTTCTCCCCGGTATTTTCGTCGCGCGCCGCTGGCCATAGGCTATAAACCGCCTTGGCTTTGGATTCGCAGCCTTCAGGTGATAAGGACGAAGCGTGACTGACGACGTGACCAACCAGCCGCCGCCGCTGGCCGGCGGCAACGCCTGGCGGGGCGATCCGTTGCTTATCCAGCTTGCCGAGCGCTTTTCCGATTCGGTGCGCAAGGACCTCGACGGGCTTGGCCGTTTCGTTCTGACCCATGAGGCGCAGGAACTGGCCCGTCTTGCCAATGTCGAGATGCCGAAGCTCAGGACCCATGACCGCCAGGGCCGGCGCGTCGACCAGGTCGAGTTCCATCCCGCCTATCACGCGCTCATGCGCCGCTCTGTTGCCAACGGGCTGCATTCGTCGGTCTGGGAGAATGGCGACGCCGAGATCGGCCGCCGCCACCAGGTGCGCGCTGCACGCTTTTACCTCACGGCTGAGCTCGAGACCGGACATCTCTGCCCGATCACCATGACCAGCGCTTCGCTGGCAGCGCTGATGGCCAGCCCGAAGCTGTTTCGCGAATGGGCGCCTCGGGTGACGACGCGCAAATACGATCAAAGCCAAAAGCCTCCGGTCGAAAAAGCCGGGCTGACACTCGGCATGGGCATGACCGAGAAGCAAGGCGGCACCGATGTCCGTGCCAACGTCACCAGGGCCGAGCGCGCGGGCAGCGGGTTTTATCGCCTGACCGGCCACAAATGGTTCATGTCGGCGCCGATGTCGGATGCCTTCCTGGTGCTCGGACAGGCGCCGGAGGGACTGTCGTGCTTTCTCGTTCCCCGCCTGCTCGGCGACGGATCCGGCAACGGCTTCCGCTTTCAGCGGCTGAAGGACAAGCTCGGCAACCGCTCCAATGCCTCGTCGGAGGTGGAATTCGTCAATGCCATCGGCGAGATGGTCGGCGAGCCGGGCGCGGGCGTGAAGACGATCATGGACATGGTGACCCTGACGCGGCTCGACTGTGCCGTCGCCTCATCGGCGATCATGCGAGCCGGACTGGCCGAGGCCGTCCACCACACGCGCCACCGCAAGGTGTTTGGAACCAATCTGGTCGAGCAGCCGCTGATGCAGCGTGTGCTGGCCGATATGGCGCTCGACGTTGCCGCCGCTACCGCGCTGTCGTTCCGGCTGGCGCGCTCCTTCGACGAGGCGGCCGGCGACCGCGGCGAGGCGGCCTTCGCCCGCGCCATGACGCCGGTCGTCAAATACTGGGTCTGCAAGATTGCGCCGCCGCTGCTCTATGAAGCGATGGAGTGCCTCGGCGGCAATGGCTATGTCGAGGAGGGGCCGCTCGCCCGCTACTATCGCGAAGCTCCGGTCAACGCGATCTGGGAGGGATCCGGCAACGTCATGGCGCTCGACGTGCTACGTGTGCTGGGGCGTGCACCCGGCCTGTTCGATGACGTGCTGGCCGGCATCGACCGCGATCTCGGCGCCGGCGGACGCGGCACCGTCGGCGTGCTCAAGGCGGCAATGCAGGTCGCTGCAACCGACGAGGGCTCGGCGCGGCTCTTGACCGAGCAATTGGCATTGTCGGCGGCGGCGGCAGAGCTTCGCAGGCTGGGGGCAGGGCGGATCGCCGACGCCTTCGTCGAAACGCGCCTCGCCGGCCAGTGGCGCAATACCTATGGCATGATCGATTCCCGCCATGATGCGCGCATGATCATCGATACGCTCTACCCGCCGATCAACTAAGGGCCGTCGCCCAATTCGCTGCCGCTCTCGTGACCCTGTGGATGGCCGTTAACCTTAACGAATGGTTTCCATTGCGGCGGCCGGTGGCAAAGCCCAATGTTATGGTTAAGGCAAGGATTGTTCAGCTGAGCGGCTTTGCCCTGCGAAGCAGGAGCGTCATGCGGCATATTCTGAGCTCTTTTCTGGCATTGCATTGGGCGGCCGTTTTCGCCCTGCTGGCGTTCATTTGCATCGACGGGAATCGAGGCGTGGCGACGGCCCTTGGCGTACTGGGCGTTCCCGTCCAGAATACTCGATTTGCCGATCTCGAAAACGCCGTCGTTGTGGCGCCGCTCGCCGTGGCACTGCTTGTCGTCGCGGTGCTGTTCTGCTGGGCCTTTGTTGAAGCACTGACCAGCGACAGGACCAACCCGGATTCCGCCGATAGCGTCACGCGAATCGCCTTCATTTCCGCCTTGGGCGTGCTGTCGCTGATCGTCATCGGCGGCGCCGCGCAAGGCATCAATGGGCTGTTCATGATTGTCGCGGTGCAATTGGCGGCACTTCTGGCGTCCTATGTCGCGATGCTCGCGGAGCGGCGGTCGACCGTTGCCGCGGCAGTTCCAGGGACCGGCGAAATCCGAGCGGCCGCGCATGTCATGGCCAAGGCAGCGGCGCATAATTCCTCGCTTGCCCGCATTTCCGGCCGGCTGGATTCGAGGGATGACCGCTGATGCGCACCTTGTTCGCGCTGTGGGCGGCTCCGCTCCTCTTGTTTTGGGGCTGGTTCTTTCTGTCGCTCAACGACATCAATTTCGGCTATGTCATGCTGAGCCGCCAATTACACGATCTCGTCTTCCAGCTCTATGGACAGATGCTCGGCGTTGATCCGGCGCTTATTCCGGGCATGGTGGCGAAAGCTTGCGTGTTCGATGGGCTGCTGCTGGTGGCGTTCTGGGCATTTCGCCGCCGCAAGGCGATTGGTGGCTGGATCACGGCGATGCGCAACCGCTATTTCGACCAGGCATCGACGCCGAGCGCCTGAAGCCGGTCGAGAACACCTTGGAGGATAAAAGCGGCCGCCGCAGAGTCGATCTTGCCGGCGCGTTTCTTGCGGGAAAAATCCATCTCGATCAGCGTCCGCTCGGCCGCCACCGTCGACAGTCGTTCGTCCCAAAAGAGGAAGGGCAGATCGGTCAATCCAGCCATATTGCGCACGAAAGCGCGGGATTTTTGGGCGCGCGGGCCTTCGGAGCCGTCCATGTTGATGGGGAGGCCGATCACCACGGCGCCGGCATTTTCCTTCTGTAGCAGAGCGAGCAGCACTGCGGCATCGAGCGAGAATTTCCTGCGCATGATGACGGGGCGCGGGTGGGCGAACGACAAGCCGCGGTCGGAAACCGCCATGCCGATTGTCTTGTCGCCGAGGTCGAGACCGGCCAGGGTCTTGCCGCCGCCGAGCCGGGCCGGCAACTCCTCGATGGTGATGATGCCCAACGGCTTTTCCTTTGACCGCGACGCCGCAAGTCCTATACGCGCAAAGCGTGCGCGGCACTTTAATTTCGCCGCCGGCGTTCTATCCTCTACCGAAGCAAAAATCGAGGAAAGCATTGATGAAACTGACCTGGTACGGACATTCGGCATTCCGAATCGAAATCGAAGGCGCGAAAATCCTCATCGACCCCTATCTGGTCGGCAATCCGTCATGGACGGGCGGCTGGGAAGGGCCGGCCGAAGGGATCACGCACGTGTTGCTCACCCATGGCCACAGCGACCACATCAGCGGCGCCATCGAAGTGCTCAAGAAGAGCGGCGCGATGCTGGTCGCCAATTTCGAGATTTGCATGTACCTGGTCGGCAAGGGCGTCGGTGACAAGCAGATCAATCCCGGCAATATCGGCGGCACCGTCGATTGCGGCGGCTTCACCACCACCTTCGTTCAGGCTCTGCATTCATCGTCCTTTCCGGGCGAGGGTGGCCAGAATACCTATCTCGGCAATCCGGGTGGGCTCGTCCTGCACTTTCCCGAGGACAAGACGCTTTATCATATGGGCGACACCGACATTTTTTCCGACATGGCGCTGATCAACGAGTTGCACGAACCGAAGATCGGCATCGTGCCGATCGGCGACCGCTTCACCATGGGTGGCGCGGTAGCAGCCCTTGCCTGCCAGCGTTTCTTCAAGTTCGAGACGGTCGTTCCCGCTCATTTCGGCACATTTCCGATGATCGATCAGACCGCCGACAAATTCGTGGCCGGGCTGGATGGATCGGGTGTGAAAGTTGCGTTGCCGAAGATCGGCGAGACGATTACGCTGTAAAGAAAGCCGGTCCGGAACGATACGATGCGCTTGAGAAATTCTCTTTGCATTTCCATGCTGGTTGCCGCGTCGCCGACGCTGGCCGCGGAAAATTTCATCGAGGGCGTCTATCTGCAATCGGAGGACCTCTGCGCGCAGGCCAAAAAGGATACGCTGCAGACGGTGATCGAGGGCGGCAATATCGTGCTGTCGGCAAATGGCCTGGAGAGCATCGAATATAATTGTGAATTCCTGCAGATCACCAAAGCGACACGCTCACCAAGCTGGGCGGTGACCGCTATATGCCAGGAGCCGGGCTACGTCTTTCCCGATGTTCTCTCACTGACACAGATGAGTCCGAAGCAGATCGACCTGGTATCGGTTCGGCCTGCCGCCGACGAAGGCGAGCAGAGCGGCAACGGCGGCAGTTATTTCCTCTGCGACGGCGTGGCGATGCCATAGGGCAGTTGAAGGCACGATGCATGTTGCGCGGCACGCGCCGCGCCGCTATAGCGCTGGTTTTCCCCGAGGCACAAACATGTCCGTTGATATAAAAACCGTGAAGCGCGTCGCGCATCTTGCCCGCATTGCGGTGAGCGAGGAGGATGCAGAGCGCATGACCGGCGAATTGAATGCCATTTTGGGCTTTGTCGAGCAGTTGAACGAGGTCGATGTTTCCGGCGTCGAGCCGATGACCTCAGTCACGCCGATGGCAATGAAAAAGCGCCAGGACGTCGTCACCGACGGCGGCAAGGCAGCCGACATCGTCGCCAATGCACCGGCGACCGAAGAGAATTTCTTCGTTGTGCCGAAGGTCGTGGAGTAGCAGGCCGATGGCAATCGACATCGCGGCTGAGACGCCGCTGCAGGACGATGTGCGTGGGCTGGTCGAGGAGCTCAACGCCACATTGCTGGAGCTGACGCCGCCGGAGCATTGCTACCATTTGACGGTCGAGCAGATGGCGGACCGCGACACGACCGTCTTCATCGCCCGCGACAACGGCATTGCCATCGGTTGCGGCGCACTGAAGCGCCACGATGCTGTCGTAGGCGAGGTCAAGCGCATGTATACGCGACCTTCGCATCGCGGCCACAAGATCGGCGCGAAGATTGTCGAGCGTATCGAGGCGCTGGCGCGCCAAGAAGGGCTTAAGCGTCTGGTGCTGGAGACGGGCGACCGTCATCCCGCCGCCTGGACCGTCTACGAACGCGCCGGTTTTTCGCGTTGCGGCCCGGTACTGGATTATCCCGATTCCGAGTGGTCGGTGTTTTACGAAAAGAGCCTTGCCTGATGAGCGACCTTACCCAGCTGACGATTTCGCAGGCCCGCGCCAAATTGCGCTCCAGGGAGATCACCGCCACCGAAATCACCGAGGCTTATCTATCGGCGGTCGAGCGAGCCAATCCGGCGCTCAATGCCTACGTGGTGGTCACCGACGACAAGGCGCGCGACATGGCCAAGGCCTCCGACGCGAAACTGGCCAAGGGCGAGGGCGGGTCGCTCGAGGGTATCCCGCTCGGCATCAAGGATTTGTTCGGCACCGAAGGCGTCCACACCCAGGCCTGCAGCCATGTGCTGGACGGCTTCAAGCCGCGCTACGAATCGACGGTCACCGCCAATCTGTGGGCGGATGGTGCCGTCATGCTCGGCAAACTCAACATGGACGAGTTCGCCATGGGCTCGTCCAACGAGACCTCGTATTACGGGCCGGTCATCAACCCGTGGCGGCGTTCGCGCCTCGACACGGTGGTGATGCCGACGACGCATCAGGGCGAGGGCGGCTTCGTTTCGGCGGGCGGCACCAGGACCGCGCGCACGTTGGACAATGCCCAACTGGTGCCGGGCGGTTCGTCCGGTGGCTCCGCATCAGCGGTCTCGGCCTTCCTGTGCGCCGGCGCCACCGCCACCGATACCGGCGGCTCGATCCGCCAGCCCGCCGCCTTCACTGGCACAGTCGGCATCAAGCCGACCTATGGCCGCTGCTCGCGCTGGGGGATCGTAGCCTTCGCCTCGTCGCTCGACCAGGCCGGGCCGATCGCGCGCGACGTCCGCGACGCCGCGATCCTGTTGAAGTCGATGGCTTCGGTCGACCCGAAGGACACGACGTCCGTCGACCTGCCGGTGCCGGACTACGAGGCGGCGATCGGCCGCCCGATCAGGGGCATGAAGGTCGGCATTCCCAAGGAATATCGTGTCGACGACATGCCCGCGGAGATTGAGGCGCTGTGGCAGAAAGGCATTGCCTGGCTGCGGGATGCTGGTGCCGAGATCGTCGATATCTCGCTGCCGCATACCAAATACGCGCTGCCGGCCTATTACATCGTGGCGCCGGCCGAAGCCTCGTCCAACCTCGCCCGTTACGACGGCGTCCGCTATGGCTTGCGCGTGCCCGGCAAGGACATTGTCGATATGTATGAAAAGACCCGCGCCGCCGGCTTCGGGCGGGAGGTCAAGCGCCGCATCATGATCGGCACCTATGTGCTTTCCGCCGGCTACTACGATGCCTACTATCTACAGGCGCAGAAGGTTCGAACCCTGATCAAGCGTGACTTCGAAAATGTGTTTGCAGCAGGCGTCGACGTCATCCTGACGCCGGCAACGCCTTCCGCCGCCTTCGGCATCGCCGACGAGGACATGGCCGCCGACCCGGTCAAGATGTATCTCAACGACATTTTTACGGTGACGGTGAACATGGCCGGCCTGCCCGGCATAGCGGTTCCGGCTGGGCTCGACGCCAAGGGGCTGCCGCTCGGCCTGCAGCTGATCGGCCGGCCCTTCGACGAGGAAACGCTGTTCCAGACCGCCCATGTCATCGAAAAGGCGGCCAGCACATTTCAGCCGGAAAAATGGTGGTAAGATCGTTTCTCATCTGAGGGGGGTGAGGGATGTTCTTCTATGTCTCCAAGGTTCTCGGGTTCTTCGTCGAGCCGTTGAATCTCGCGATCTTCCTGCTGCTGGCGGGGCTGGTCGCGGCGATGTTCGGGCGGCGACGGTTGGCGACCGCCGGCAGCGCTCTTGCCTTTCTCATTCTGGCGGTTTCGACATGGAGCCCGCTCGGCCCCATGATGCTCAATCGGCTGGAGGAACGCTTCCCCAGGCCGCCGCTGCCGGAAAAGGTTGACGGTATCATAGTGCTTGGCGGCAGTCTGGATGGCGCCGTCAATTTGGTGCGTGGCGGCTATGAAATGAACTCCAGCGGCGACCGGATGGTCGAGGCGGTCGTGCTGGCGCGGCGCTTTCCGACAGCGAAAGTCGTTATCTCCGGTGGCAGCATCGAAACGTTCCGCGGCGGCGAAGGCGATGCAGATACCGCGCCGCGTCTTTTTGCCGCTTTCGGCGTGGCGGCCGATCGGCTGATCCTCGAGAACAAGTCCCGCAGCACCTACGAGAACGCTGTCTTTACCAGGGAACTGGCGACGCCGAAACCGGGCGAAACCTGGTTGCTGGTGACCTCGGCCTTCCATATGCCACGCGCCAAGGCGCTGTTCGACAAAGCCGGCTTTTCGACCGTTCCGTGGCCGGTCGACTATCGCACTTCCGGCAAGGAAAGCATCGGCACCTTGCCTTATCCCGGCGACTGGCTGGAGGTCACCACTGTTGCGATCCGCGAATGGATAGGGCTCACCGCCTATTGGCTGTCGGGCCGCATCGATCGGCCTTTCCCCGGACCGGGCGGCTGACCGAGCACCGCCTGCCGTGCCGCCGAGAAAAACTGGCGGCGCACCAGTACCGCCAGAAGCAGCAGCGTCGATAGCACGAAGACGGTGGGATCGACGAACCAACCGAGATAGCCGATCGAGAAGAACACGCCGCGCAGGCCCGAATTGAAATGCTTTCCGGCCAGCATGTTCATGCGCGCGGCACGCCACACCGCCGTTTCGGTGACCGGATTGCGCGACGCCTCGCCATGTGGAATCGGCACGGCGCCGATCAGGATCGAGCAATAGTTGAACAGCCGGTAAGCCCAGCCGAACTTGAAGAAGGAAAAGGCCAGGATCAGCACCAGCCCGAACACCTTCGTCTGGAAGGCCGCGCGTGAGGACGTGGCGCCAAACGGCAGGTCGCTGAGCACGGTCAGAACCTGATCGGAGGCGCCGAGCAGGGCAAAACAGCCGCCGATCGCAATCAGCGAACTGGAGGCAAAGAAGGCGGTCCCCTGTTGCAGCCCGCTCATGATAGCGGTGTCGACGATGCGGATCTCGCGTTCGGCCATGGTCCGCATCCAGGCCTCGCGCTGCGCGTTCATAGCCCTCGTCAGCGACATGCGGCTGACCAGCATTCCGTCGGCGGCGAGCGTATGCAGCACCCACGCGGCAAGGAAGAACCCCAGCGCCGCAAGGTCGGACGTCGATAGGTGAAAGGAATCGCTCATGCGTTGCTTTTACCACAGGCGGCGGTAACGCTTCGATGGCCGAAGCTGGAATGTCGCTGCCGGAGCAAACAAGGTCGGCAGGCGCAGCGCCGCAATCTTCAAAACAGCGGAAAACATCATGGGAATTCCTATATGTAGATCTCAACAGGGTCCCAGGAGAAAACGCCCACGTGTTCCTTTCGGTTTTCGACTTGTTCAAGATCGGCATCGGCCCATCGAGTTCGCACACGATGGGGCCGATGACGGCCGCGCGGCGGTTTCTCGACGAGATTGCGGGAGACGACTGGCCGCGCCCGGCCGGCGCCAAGGTCGACCGGATCGCGGCCAGCCTGCATGGCTCGCTCGCCTATACCGGCATCGGCCATGGCTCCGATCGTGCCGTGGTGCTCGGCCTCGCCGGCCAGACGCCGCAGACTGTGGATCCCGACCTAGCAGACGGCATCGTCGCTCGCATCGCCGCCGAGAAGCGGATTTCGCCGCCCGGCCATCCGTCCTACCGTTTCGACCCGGCAACGGATCTTGTGCTGGATCGCAAGACGCCGCTGCCGGGTCACGCCAACGGCATGGCCTTCTCTGCCCATGATGCCGGCGACCGGTTGCTGCTGAGGCGCGTCTATTATTCGATCGGCGGCGGCTTCGTAGTGTCCGAGGAAGAACTGCAGCGGATGAAAGCAAGGGGCTCGGCGACAACCGAAGGCAAGAAGGTTCCGTATCCGTTCAAGAACGCCGTCGAAATGCTGTCCATGGCAGCGAAAAGCGGGCTTTCCATTGCCGAGATGAAGCGCGTCAACGAGGAGACACAGATGTCGCGCGGGGAGCTCGACGCCGGCCTCGACGGCATCTGGAGCGCCATGAAGGGGTGCATCGAGCGCGGCCTGTCGCAAGACGGCATCATGCCGGGCGGACTCAAGGTGCGCCGCCGTGCCCGGATGCTGCATGACAAGCTGCAGGAGCAATGGCAGCAGAACCGGCCTAACCCGCTGCTCGCCAACGACTGGCTGTCGATCTATGCGATGGCGGTCAATGAGGAGAACGCTGCCGGCGGCCGTGTCGTCACCGCGCCAACCAATGGGGCGGCCGGCACTCTGCCCGCAGTGCTGCGCTACTGGTTGCATTTCCATCCCGAAGCCGACCAGCCCAGCATCCGCGATTTCCTGCTGACGGCGGCGGCCGTCGGCGGCATCATCAAAACCAATGCTTCGATCTCGGGGGCGGAAGTCGGCTGCCAAGGCGAGGTCGGTTCGGCTTCGGCAATGGCTGCGGCGGGATTGTGCGCCGTCATGGGCGGCACGCCCGAGCAGGTCGAGAATGCTGCCGAGATCGCGCTGGAACATCATCTCGGCATGACCTGCGATCCGGTCGGCGGCCTGGTGCAGGTGCCGTGTATCGAGCGCAACGCGCTTGGTGCCGTCAAGGCGGTGACCGCCGCTTCGCTGGCCATCAAGGGCGACGGCGTTCATTTCGTGCCGCTCGATGCCGCGATCGAGACGATGCGCCAGACCGGCCTCGACATGAACGAAAAGTACAAGGAAACCAGCCTTGGCGGATTGGCCGTCAATGTCGTGGAGTGCTGAGCGCCAATCTGGCGGCATGGACCACCACTGTGGAGAAGTCGATCAGGCCGTTGACGCGTTCGCGTGCTGGACTAAACCTTAAACGATGTCTCTCAATCTCATAAAGCTTTGCGTCGGCTGTGACAGCGTCGAGGATCTGGAAGAGTGGATTGCCTTCCGTCTCGACGAGCGGCGCCGCGCCGGCGAACCGGCCGAGCACTACCACACCACCCGCATGGTGCCGACGCGTGGCGCCGAGATTGCCGACGGCGGCTCGCTCTACTGGGTGATCAAGGGCAATGTCCAATGCCGCCAGTTGATCACCGAAATCCAGCCCTTCACCGATGACGAGGGCATCGGCCGTTGCCATCTGATCCTCGATCCCGAGGTCGTGCGCACTGACTGGCAACCGCGCCGTGCATTCCAGGGGTGGCGCTACCTGAAGCAGGCGGACGCGCCGGCCGATCTCGGCAAGGGCAAAGCCGGGCTGATCGAGATGCCGCCGAAGCTCAGGCGTGAGCTTGCCGATCTCGGCCTGCTCTGACGCCAAGAAACGCAACGCCAAGACCACCAGCCGAAGCGTTGTCCGCAGGTGCCATCATCACAGGTCCTCCAGGTCGCCTCATCTGGGCTTGCAAGCCGGGGAACAACGCCACATCTTGAATGTCATGAGCGACAAGAAGCAGCCCGTGTCTGCAAAGGCCAATCCTGCGCCGGTCGAGTCTCAATCGAGCACCGGCGAGATCGACGCGTTTCTCCGTCAGGCAAGGACGCTCGCTGCATCCGCCACCGGTTCAGGTAGGCTGATCCTGTCCCTCGACGCGACGATGAGCCGCCAGCCGACCTGGGATCTCGCCTGTGCGCTGCAGGCCGAGATGTTCGACGCCGTCGGCAAGGCCGGGGCGCTCAAGGTTCAACTTGTCTATTTTCGCGGCCTTGGCGAGTGCCGCTCATCCGCATTCGTCACCGATACCGAAGCTCTGAAGCAACTGATGACGCGCATCGACTGCCGCAGCGGCCATACCCAGATCGGCAAGGTGCTCGCCCATGCGCTGAAACAGACGGCGGCGGCCAAGGTCAACGCGCTGGTCTATATCGGCGACGCGATGGAAGAAAACATAGATGATCTGGCCGAAAAGGCCGGCAGCCTCGGTCTGCACGGCGTTCCTGTCTTCGTCTTTCAGGAGGGCCATGATGCCGCCGCGGAAAAGGCGTTCAAGGAAATTGCGCGGCTGTCGAAAGGGGCCTGGTTCCGGTTTGATCGGAGGGCTGCCGCGACCTTGGCCGGACTGCTTTCGTCCGTCGCCGTGTTTGCGACCGGCGGTCTGAAAGCACTGGAGGACCGGGGCAGGCCGGAGGACCGGCTGATGATCGAGCATCTGCGGGGCGGCGGAAACTGATGGGCGCGATTATCGCTTTTGTAGCATTGCTTCTGGTGTTTCTCGGCATGCTCACCATCTTCCTGCGCGCCGATCCGGCGAAGCTTGCAGGCGGCATGAGGACGCTTGGACCTGTGCTGCTCGGGCTGGTCGGCGTCGCCGTGCTGCTGGTCGGGCGCGAGGGCATCGGCGGCTTGATCCTGTCGGCTGCGCTCGCCTGGTACGGCTCCATGCGCATGAATCGGCCGGCGGCAAAACTGGCACCAGGCAAGCGTTCGACAGTTCGTACGGCGGCGCTTGAGATGGAACTCGATCACGATACCGGCGGCCTCGAAGGCCTTGTGCTGGCCGGGCGCCATGAAGGCAAGATGCTTGGCTCGATGGGGCTTGCCGAATTGCAGCAACTCTATCGCGAACTCTCCGGCGATCCGGAGAGCCGCCAATTGCTAGAGACGTATCTTGACGGCAGATTTCCCATCTGGCGCAAAGACGCTGATGCGAATGGTGGCGAAGGGCTGGGTGTTGCGCCAGGTTCTGGCGCCATGACTAAGGAGGAGGCCTACAAGATCCTTGGTCTTGAAGCGGGGGCTGCCGCGGCGGATGTCCGCAAGGCGCACCGCCGCCTGATGCAGCGCCTGCACCCCGATATCGGTGGCACGTCTTTCCTGGCGGCGCGGATCAATGAAGCCAAGGACGTCTTGCTCTCCAATCACAACTAGTCTCCTTCGACGCAGAACTTCGGGAAAGATATCGTTTCGCGCGCCGCTTACTGCTGGACGGCGTAGCACTCGATCTTCTTCTTTTTCAAAGCGTTGCAGGCTTTCCAGGCAGCCGTCTTCGAACCGAAACCAGCGAACCGGGCGCGGTAGTAGGTGACACCGTCCTTGTCGAAGGCGACGGTGAAACCGGAGGCATCGGTCAGAACGGAGGGCGCCTGCTTCGTCGCCTTGTCGAGGAAAGCCTTCGCTTCGGCCTGTTTTGGCGAAGAGGCGACCTGTATTGCCCAGCCGGATGGCACCGACGCCGTGCTGACAGGATCGACCTCTGCCGCCGGTTCGGCATAGGCTGCGGCGACCCGGGCTGTCGCCACGTCGTCCACCGTCGACACAGCCGTCGTCTTGACCCTCTTGGCCTGAACGACCGGAGCGGTCTCTTCAACGACGGGCGCATTTTCCTCGACAAGAGAGGCAACGGCATCGTCGTCCGGCTTACTGTCCGGTGTCGGCGCGTCATGCTTCGGTAGAAGCACCTTGGCCAAGGCTGAAATCGGATTGCCGCCGCCGGCCTTGGCAATCAGCACGCCGCCGCCGCGCGACGACGCCTGCGGCATGTAGGCATTGATCAACCCGGCCATCTGGCTGTCGCGGCTGCCGCCGGACCTGCCGCCCATGACCACCGCTACGATGCGCCGATCGCCATTCGAGACCGAGGAGACCAGATTGTAACCGGAGGCGCGGGTGTAACCGGTCTTGATGCCGTCGACGCCCTTGATGCGTCCGAGCAGACGATTGTGGCCGTTGATGCGCTGCCGCCCGTAAAGAAAGGAGCGCTGCGAGAAATAGCCGTAATATTGCGGAAAATGCTCTCTCAGGGCGATGCCGAGCATCGCCATGTCGCGCGCGGTCGTGAACTGGCCGGGATCAGGCAAGCCGTTGGCGTTGCGGAAAACGGTTCCCCTCATGCCCAGCGCCCGCGCCTTGGCGGTCATCATGCGGGCGAAATTGGCTTCATTGCCGCCGAGCATCTCGCCAAGCGCCGTTGCGGAATCGTTTGCCGATTTGGTCACCATCGACAGGATCGCGGTCTCGACCGTGACCGAGCCGCCCCGCTTGACGCCGAGCTTCGTCGGCGGTTCGGCAGCGGCATTGGCCGAGAACACGACCGGGGAATTCTTGCTGATCCTGCCCTTCGCCAATGCCTCGAACGTCAGATAGAGCGTCATCATCTTGGTAAGCGACGCCGGATAGCGCCGGTCATCGGCGTCCGACGAATAAAGCACCTTGCCGGTCTTGGCATCGATGACGATGGCCGCCGACTTGGCCGCCATGGATGAGGCCGCGTCCGCGACGACGAAGCTCATCGCCATGGCGAGGATCATGATCGTTTTGAGGGGGGACGCGGATTTGGAAACGAAGCCCGACAACGCCTTACGCACTGATAGTTCCTTTGAATTTCCGTTGCCTTGGAGGCGGCAAAGGGTCCTGCCTCACCTCCGGCCACGCTAACGCGGGCAGCGTTACCAATCCGTTTATGGTAACCGCCGCGTTCACCATTTTCTGTGGGATTGAGCTTCTCTTTATTCGAATCTTAGCGATTGCCGGCAGCTCACGATCCGCATTGCCGCGGGAATCTTGATTTTTGTGCACTGCACAATATATTTACACGCATTGCACAACGCGGCCCGGACAAGCCGCGTCTATCGTCCAAGGCAACCGTTCAAGGGAATGCGTGAAATGACCCAGACCTATGAAGATTTCAGCAAATACGGCAAGGAATTTGCGGACACCGGATTGAAGAGCTTCGCCTCGCTGTCCAAGGGTGCGCAGGCTATCGCCGCCGAGGCGGGCGAGTACACCAAGAAAAGCTTCGAAGCCGGTAGCGCCGCTGTTGAGAAGCTCTTTTCCGCCAAGTCGCTGGACAAGGCGATCGATATCCAGTCCGACTATGCCAAGCAGTCCTATGAGAGCTTCGTCACCGAAGCCACCAAGCTTGGCGATCTCTATGCCGAACTCGCCAAGGAAGCTTGCAAGCCGTTCGAATCGATCGTCGCCAAGGCGAAGTAAATTCGACGAACATTCCGAGCCGGCCCCTGGGCTTGCAAAGACAGACCCGGTCGCGAACGCGCGGCCGGGTTTTTTCATGCCAGCTCGAAATCGGGGGCCTGCGGTCTTCACGATTTGAAAAATCGGTCAAGTTTGGCCACCTAGCCATATTGTCAGCTAAACAGAAGGGCTTAAAATCGTCCATCGAACACCTACATGTCGAGCATGCATGAGGATTCGAAAGAGGCAGGACTACGTGATTACAGGTTTGACTGCCACGAGCTACGTGGTGCGAATGCAGAACGGCAGCAACGGCAATGAGGCCGGTCGCGGCACGGCCGTCATCACGCGCACAAAAACCAAGACCAAGAAGCCCAGTCTGTATCGGGTCCTCATTCTTAACGACGACTACACACCCATGGAATTCGTGGTCCACGTCCTGGAGCGCTTTTTCCAGAAGGACCGCGAAGCCGCCACACGCATAATGCTTCATGTTCACAATCATGGGGTGGGCGAGTGCGGGGTCTATACATTCGAGGTGGCCGAGACCAAAGTGGCTCAGGTCATGGATTTCGCCCGACAGAATCAGCATCCGCTGCAATGCGTGATGGAGAAGAAGTGAGGTAACATGCCGGCTTTCTCCCAAGGCCTGGAAAAGGCGCTTCACCAAGCGCTGACGCTCGCCAATGAGCGGCACCATGAATATGCAACCCTTGAACATTTGCTGCTCGCCCTGATCGACGACACCGAGGCGGCGGCCGTCATGCGTGCCTGCAACGTCGATCTCGACGAGTTGAAGCATACGGTCCTCACCTATATCGACACCGAGCTCGACAACCTCGTCACCGGCTACGATGAAGATTCCAAGCCGACTGCCGGTTTCCAGCGCGTCATCCAGCGCGCGGTGATCCATGTGCAGTCGTCAGGCCGCGAGGAGGTGTCCGGCGCCAACGTGCTCGTCGCCATCTTCGCTGAGCGCGAGAGCCACGCCGCTTACTTCCTGCAGGAACAGCAGATGACCCGCTACGACGCGGTCAACTACATCTCGCATGGCATCGCCAAGCGCCCCGGCGCTTCCGAGACGCGGACGCCGCGCGGCGCCGACGACGAGCAAGGCAGCCAGAGCGGGGCCGAGCCGCAAGAGGAAGGCGGCAAGAAGAAGCAGCAGCAGGACGCGCTGACTGCCTATTGCGTCAACCTGAACAACAAGGCCAAGGCCGGCAAGATCGATCCATTGATCGGTCGCGAGAGCGAGATCAACCGGACCATCCAGGTGCTGTGCCGCCGCTCCAAGAACAACCCGCTCTATGTCGGTGATCCCGGCGTCGGCAAGACGGCGATCGCCGAGGGCCTCGCCAAGCGCATCGTCGAGGGCGACGTTCCCGAAGTGCTGCACAATGCCACCATCTTCGCGCTCGACATGGGCACGCTGCTGGCCGGCACCCGTTATCGCGGCGATTTCGAGGAGCGACTGAAGCAGGTCGTCAAGGAGCTCGAGGACTATCCCGGCGCCGTGCTGTTCATTGATGAGATCCACACCGTGATCGGGGCAGGGGCCACCTCTGGCGGCGCCATGGATGCGTCGAACCTGTTGAAGCCGGCGCTGTCGTCCGGCGCGATCCGCTGCATCGGCTCGACCACCTACAAGGAGTTCCGGCAGTTCTTCGAGAAGGACCGCGCGCTGGTGCGGCGCTTCCAGAAGATTGACGTCAACGAGCCGACCGTCGAGGACGCCATCGAGATCATGAAGGGCCTCAAGCCCTATTTCGAGGAGTTCCACAAGGTTCGCTACACGAGCGAGGCGATCAAGGCTTCGGTCGAGCTCTCGGCGCGTTACATCAACGACCGCAAGCTGCCGGACAAGGCGATCGACGTGATCGACGAGACCGGCGCCTCGCAGATGCTCGTGCCGGAAGCCAAGCGCAAGAAGACCATCGGCATCAAGGAGATCGAAGCGACGATCGCCACGATGGCGCGTATCCCGCCGAAGACGGTTTCCGCCGACGACGAGAAGGTGCTGCAAGGTCTCGACATCGAGTTGAAGCGCGTCGTCTACGGCCAGGACACCGCGATCACCGCGCTGACTTCGGCCATCAAGCTGGCGCGGGCCGGCCTGCGGGAACCGGAAAAGCCGATCGGCTCGTACCTGTTCTCGGGTCCGACCGGTGTCGGCAAGACGGAAGTGGCCAAGCAGCTCGCCGCCTCGCTCGGCGTGGAGCTGATCCGCTTCGACATGTCGGAATATATGGAACGCCACACCGTTTCACGGCTGATCGGCGCGCCTCCCGGCTATGTCGGCTTCGACCAGGGCGGCCTTCTGACCGACGGCGTCGACCAGCATCCGCATTGCGTGCTGTTGCTGGACGAAGTGGAGAAGGCGCATCCGGATCTGTTCAACATCCTGTTGCAGGTCATGGATCACGGCAAGCTGACCGACCACAACGGCAAGCAGATCGACTTCCGCAATGTCATCCTGATCATGACCACCAATGCGGGCGCGTCCGACGCGCAGCGCGCGGCCATCGGTTTCGGTTCGACCAAGCGCGAAGGCGACGATGTCGAGGCGATCAACCGGCTGTTCACGCCGGAGTTCCGCAACCGTCTCGATGCGATCATTCCGTTCGGCTCGCTGCCGGTGCCGGTCATCCATCAGGTGGTGCAGAAGTTCGTCATGCAGCTGGAAGCACAGCTTTCCGAGCGTGGCGTGACCTTCGACTTGTCGCAGGATGCAATCGCATGGCTGGCCGATAAGGGCTATGACGAGCGCATGGGCGCCCGGCCGCTTGGCCGTGTCATCCAGGAGCACATCAAGAAGCCGCTGGCCGACGAGGTGCTGTTCGGCAAGCTCAAGAAGGGCGGCACGGTGCGTGTCACCGTCGAGAAGAAGGAAACCGGCGAGACCGGCCTGAAGCTCGAATCGCTCGCCGACGAGGCGCCGGTGAAGCCGAAGAAGGAAGAGCCGGACGACGTGCCGAAGGCCAAGAAGGCGGTGGCGAAGAAGCCCGCCGCGAAAAAGGCGGTGGCGCAGAAGCCGGAGCCCAAAGGTAAGGACGGCGGCAAGCGCAGCCTTGTGCCGCAACTGCCGCGTAAGAACTGACAAATCAGCCAGTAAAAAAGCCCCGGAAACGGGGCTTTTTTTGTGACACCTTCCGGTTAACCGCCCGGCGCCCGCCAGAGCGGTTGCACCGGTTCAGCTTGCCAGCGCCATCCGTATCTTGCCGGCGTTTTCGGCCAGGACTTCAGGCTTTTCCATCTGTCCGCTGTGCGGCTTCAAGGGAATGCCATCGAAGCGCGGAATGACATGGACATGGAGGTGGAAAACGGTCTGCCCCGAAGCTGGTTCGTTGAACTGCATAACCGTGACGCCATCGGCATCGAAGGCCTTCTTTACGGCCCGCGCAACTTTCTGGACGTGAACGAAGAGCGGGCCAAGCACCGCCGGATCCGCGTCGAGCAGGTTGCGCGACGGCGCTTTCGGCACCACTAGCGTGTGACCCTGCCCTTGCGGCATCACATCCATGAAGACGATGACCGCGTCATCTTCGTAGACGCGGTGCGAAGGGATTTCTCCGCGCAGGATTTTGGCGAAGATGTTGCTGCTGTCGTAGGTTGCTTCGGCCATGGCGCGCTCCGGTTCTTGGCTCGCTGTCTCGTGTAGCGAAGCTGTTCCGGTCGGGCAAGACGATCGATCGACATCGGCCATGCGGGCCCGCGCGGCTGAGCGATTGGGCTCGCTACCCTACTCCGCCATGTCCTTGCGGAACGGGGTGTGCTCTTCCAGATATTCGCTCATCCGCTCGACTTCGCGCCGCTCGCGCTGGAGGTAGTCGGCCACTGCATTGCGCAGACCTGGATGGGCGATGTAGTGCGCCGAATGCATCGTCACGGGCCGGTAGCCGCGCGTCAGCTTGTGCTCGCCCTGCGCACCGGCTTCAACCACCTTCAGCTTGCGCGAGATGGCGAAATCGATCGCCTGATGGTAGCAGACCTCGAAATGCAGGAACGGGTGGTCCTCGATGCAGCCCCAATTGCGGCCGTAGAGCGCGTCTGAACCGATGAAGTTGATGGCACCTGCAATGTAGCGCCCGTTGCGTTTGGCCATGACCAGCAGGATGTCGTCGGCCATGCGCTCGCCGATCAGCGAGAAGAAATCGCGGTTTAGGTAGGGCCGGCCCCATTTCCTGCTGCCGGTATCCATGTAGAACGCGAAAAAGTCGTCCCAGGCCTTTTCGGTCAGATCCTTGCCGGTCAGCCAGTCGATCGAGATGCCGTCGGCGAGGGCCTCGCGCCGCTCTTTCTTCATTGCCTTGCGCTTGCGCGAGGCTAACGTAGCGAGAAAATCGTCGTAGCTCGAAAAGCCTTCGTTGAAGAAGTGAAACTGCTGGTCGGTGCGATGCAGGAAGCCGGCCGCCGCCAATATCTGGACGTCGTCCTCTGGCGCGAAAGTAACATGCGCGGAAGACACGCCGAGCTTATCCGTCACCGCCTTCAGGCCGGCCGCAAGACCGGCCTTGACGGCGGGGGTGTCCTCGCCCCTGCCGACCAGCAGGCGAGGGCCGGTGACGGGCGTGAACGGCACCGCGCATTGCAGCTTCGGATAGTAGCGCCCGCCGGCGCGTTCGAACGCGTCCGACCAGCCATGGTCGAAGACATATTCGCCCTGGCTGTGCGACTTCAGATAGCAGGGGACCGCTCCGAGCAACTTGCCTCGCGCTGTTTCCAGCCTGAGGTGATGGCCTTGCCAGCCGGTGCGCCGAACAGCGCAGCCGGAATCTTCCAGCGCGCTCAAAAAAGCGAATGAGACAAGCGGGTTGTAGCCGTATTCTGCATCGCCGCGTGTAGTGCCGCCGAGGCTGTCCCATTCAGCGCTGGTAAAGGCGCCGATGCCCGCGGCGATGCGGATCGACAGCTCCGCATTCGCCGTTTGTCTTTCGCAGTCGTCCCCTTGATCCATGAGGCTTACTTAAGCTCGCTGCGGACCCATACAAGCCCGCTCAGGCAAGCCGTACCAGATCGGGCTCGAATCCTTCGAACGTCATCTGGTCGGCATATTTGAAGGTCAGGTCGACGGCAGGCTGGTCGTGCACGGTCCAGGTGATCACCGGCATACCGAGTCTCTCTCGCACGAAGGAGACGAACCGGTTCGGCAGGTCGCCGGCAGCGTAGGAGGTGAAGGTGATGTCATGCGCCAGCATGGCGAAATGCGCCTCGATCAGGTGGTTGTCGTTGCCGTAGGCGGTCAACCCGCCGGGTATGCCGGGTGCATATTTCGGGAACTCGCGGATCAGCCAATGGTCGAACGACATGATCGCGGTCTTGCCCTTGTAATGCTTGAGCATCTTGCCGACGCTTTCGACCAGGCCTTCGTCGTGCCCGGCAGCACCTTTCAGCTCGACAACCATCGGCACACGGCCGTCGACCAGATCAAGCGCCTGCTGCAGCGTCGGCAAATGGTCGGCGGTGCCGCCGACCTTCAGCGCCGTGATCTCTGCAGCCGTACGCTGCCAGACGAAGCCGTCCTCGCCGGTCAGCCGCCGCAGATCGCCATCGTGGATGATGACGGGGACGCCGTCGGATGACAGGTGCACATCGCATTCGATCGCGTAGCCGCGCTCGGCCGCCGCAGCGAAGGCGGAAAGGGTGTTCTCCCAGCGCGTCTTGTTCATGTCGTGGAGGCCGCGATGGGCGACGGGCCGGGCGGTCAGCCAGGAAAGATCGGTCATGGTTGCAGTCCCGGTCATTCGACTTCGAAGATCGCTTCGATTTCCACTGCGGCATTAAGCGGCAGGGAGGCGGTGCCGACGGCGGAGCGAGCGTGCTTGCCACGATCGCCGAGCACGGCGGCGAGAAAATCCGAGGCGCCGTTGGCAACCAGATGCTGTTCGACAAAATCCGGTGCCGAGGCGACGAAGACGGTGATCTTCACCAAGCGACGGATTTTCTCGAGATCGCCAAGTGCCGCGTGAGCCTGGGCCAATATGTTGATTGCACAGTATTTTGCGGCTTCCTTGCCGGTCGCGGTGTCGACATCGCGGCCAAGCAGTCCGCTCGCCTGGAGCTTGCCCTCCTTGAGCGGCAACTGCCCGGCGGTGAACAGCAGATTGCCGGTCCGGCAATAGGGCACGTAATTGGCGGCGGGCGCGGCGGCGGCCGGCAGCGTCACGCCGAGATCGCTTAGCCGCTTTTCGATTGTTTCGCTCATGCTATTTCCCTATTGCTTGAAGGTGCCGCGCAGGCCGGGCCGAAATTGCTATTTTTGCCTCGCTTCCGCCACGACTTTTTTTAAGCTGGACCATCTTTCCATGCGGCTTGCCATTAGCCGCGATGATCGGAGCACCCCATGCGCGCAACGCGCCTCGCATTCAACGCCGTTCTCTTGACAGCGGCTTCCTGGGCGGCTCCCGCTTTTGCGGTGCCTGCGCTGCAGGCGCATCGTGCTGTTTACGACATTTCACTCGACAAGGCTTCAGACCGTTCCGGTATTACCGGCATCACCGGCCGCATGGTCTACGAGTTCAACGGCTCGCCTTGCGAGGGCTATACAGTAAAGTTCCGTTTGGTGACCCAGATCGTAACCAGCGACAACACCAGGCTGACCGACCAGCAGATGACCACCTTCGAGGATGCCGAGGGCAAGACCTTCTCCTTCGTGAACAAATCCTTTGTCGACCAGAACCTCGACAAGGAGGTCAAGGGTACCGCAACGAAGGAAGCCAACGGTCTCAAGGTCGATATCGACAAGCCCGAGAAGAACAGCCTGGAACTCGCGCCGACCCAGTTCCCGACCCAGCAAATGGTCGAAATGATCGGCAAGGCGGAAAAGGGCGAGCGTTTCTACGAAACCAACCTGTTCGACGGCTCTGAGGATGCCAACAAGGTGGTGACCACCACCGTCGTCGTCGGCAAGCAAGCCGATGCCGACAATGCCGATCCGGAAGCGCCGGCGCTGGCCAAGCTCGCCACCGACAAATACTGGCCGGTCGACATCGCCTATTTCGATGATGCCGACAAAGGCGGCGAGGAGGTGCCGGAATACCGGATCAGCTTCAAGCTGCACAAGAACGGCATCACGCGCGATCTCGTCATGGACTATGGCGAGTTCTCAATGACCGGCAAATTGGTCAATCTGTCGCTGTTCGATCAGCCAAAGACCTGCCCGTCTAAATAAGCTCGAGTGAACGGCAAGCCGCCGGCCGCTATCCGGGATGGTAGCGCTTAATCTTGCGGGGCAAGTCGCATCGACTTGAGCATGCCGCAATTGCCTATCAACGTCTTATGACGGTATGCGCCGCGGGGGAGCAGGTTGAGCAGGATCGACGTTTTTGTGGCGCCGCGGCCCAATGCGACGCTGATCAACGCTATGACATTCGTCAACCGGATTGTCATGCTGCACGGCGTTCCGGGGTTTCGCGACCTGTTGCCATTCAACCGTCTGGCCGGTTTGCGCGGCGTCGCCAATGTCCGCCACATCGATTTTCCGGAGAATGACCGGCAAAGACTGAAGGCTTGTTGCGGCGCGGGCAAGGCGACGTTCATCACGCCCAACCATCCCGAATTCTTTACCGACTGGATGATCGACAAGGAGGTCGTCTCGCGGGTAAGCCCGCTGGCGGCATCCTGGGCCACGCACGGCGTCGTCAACGGGCTTGGCCGGCTGATGCAGAAATTCTGGTTGGCCAACAATCTGATCGCGCAAATCCCGGGCAACAGCGCGGCCGCCAAGGAACATTCGGTGGCCTGGGCGCTGAAGGGGCACGGCGTGCTCCTGCATCCCGAAGGCGGTGTCGGCTGGCATGCCAACATCATTGCCCCGCTGCTGCCGGGCGCGGTCGAAATGGGGTTCGAGGCGCTGAAGCGCGGCCGCCTGACGGATCCGGACTTCAAGGTTTGGATCGCGCCCGTGATCTGGAAGCTTGCTTTCACGGGGAATGTCGAGGCAGCGCTGGCAAAGGAATGCGCCTATGTCGAGCACAGCCTGAAGATCGAACGCCGTGCCGCCGATTCGCTGCCGGAGCGCATCCATCATATCTATGCGACCTTGCTGTCGCGCGATGAGGCTGCATATGGCCTGCGGTCCGATGGGCGGGCTTCGTACGACGCACGTCAAAAGGACCTGCTGACCGAACTCGGCCGTCGCCTTGCCGAACTTGTCTCGGTCGACGCCGGCACGCTCGACACTGCCGAGCTTTTGCGCCGGTCGCGGCGCTGGCTGCGGGAGAACATGGACGGCACCGAAAACCAGAAGCAGGTCCGAACGCTGGCAGATACAATCCAGCGCCTGCAGCGTGTCGGCCCGTGGGCTTCAGCCAATCCGCGCATCACGCAGGAGGAGATCGCCGAACATTTGAAGCGGATCCGCAACGACTATTGCAAGGGTACGCTGCGCGATACGATCAACCGTTTCGTGCCGCAGCCGGCAGGCCCACGCCGCGCCTATGTCCGGGTACCGGAGCCGCTAGGCTTGCACGCCTATCAAGGCTCCGTCGAGGAGGCACTCGCCGAACTGCACGACCGGATGCAGGAGACCGTCACCAGGACGATGACGCAACTCGAGGCCGGCGGCGGCTTCATTTTCTATGCCAATCCCTTCTATCATCGTTAGCGGCGTGTTGGTCGGCGCAAGATGAAGGAGTGCGGCAAATCTCATGGCGGTCTATGTCGATGCGGCGATCTGGAAATGGATCGGCCACCGCTGGTGTCATCTGCTGGCAGACGATACTGACGAGCTGCATCGCTTCGCCGCGCAGCTCGGCATCAAGCGCTCGTCCTATCAAGGGCCGCCCAAGACATCGGCGCCGCATTATGACATAACCGGGTTCGAGCGTGACCGCGCAGTGCGGTTAGGCGCCATCGAATGCAGCCGCGAGGAGATCGTCGCCGTTTTCCGGCGTGTGCGGGTGCCGAAGGGGAAGATGCGGCGATGATACCGGTGCGCTGATCGCCGCACGCTGAGCCGCAAGACGCCACAACGCTTGCGTTTGTCGCGCTTCCCCTCTATATGCGCGCTCATTCCACACACGGACTTTGGTGTCTGCCCGGGAGAAATCCGGCTGAAACCTCCGGTGGTGTTCGAGGACAAAGTCCAAAAATGCCTGTGTCCGTGGAGGCTAACCGGAAAGGAAATAAGAATGGCTCTGCCTGATTTCAGCATGCGCCAGCTATTGGAAGCTGGCATTCACTTCGGCCACCAGACCCACCGCTGGAACCCGAAAATGGCGCCCTATATCTACGGCGCCCGCAACAACATACACATCATCGACCTCTCGCAGACGGTGCCTTTGCTGCACCAGGCGCTGAAGCAGGTTTCCGACACTGTTGCCAAGGGCGGCCGCGTGCTGTTCGTCGGCACCAAGCGCCAGGCCTCCGACATCGTCGCCGATGCCGCGCAGCGCTCGGCCCAGTACTATGTCAACTCGCGCTGGCTCGGCGGCATGCTGACCAACTGGAAGACGATCTCGAATTCCATCCAGCGCCTGCGCAAGCTCGACGAAATGCTGGCCGGCGAGGCTCAGGGCCTGACCAAGAAGGAGCGCCTCAACCTCGACCGCGAGCGTGAGAAGCTCGACAAGGCGCTGGGCGGCATCAAGGATATGGGTTCGACGCCCGATTTGATGTTCGTGATCGACACCAACAAGGAAGCGATCGCCATTCTCGAGGCCAAGCGTCTCGGCATCCCGGTCGTTGCCATCATCGATTCCAACTGCGACCCGGACAAGATCGACTTCCCGATCCCCGGCAATGACGACGCGGCCCGCGCCATCCAGCTGTATTGCGATTTGATCGCCAAGGCAGCTATCGACGGCATCGCCCGTCAGCAGGGCGCGCTCGGTGTCGATATCGGCGCATCGGTCGAGGCTCCGGTCGAGCCGGCGCTCGATCAGACCCCGGCCGCCGAGAGCCCGGCAGCCCAGACCCCGGAAGCATAGTAGCGAAGGCCGGCTGCGGCCTTCATCTTTCCAATATGTTGGCGCGGTAAGCGCTACCGGCACCAGGCGCATCATCGAAAATCGATGGTGCGTCAGTGCATTTAGACAAAGAGGCGACAATGAGCATTTCGGCTGCACAGGTCAAAGAACTCCGCGACTTGACCGGCGCGGGCATGATGGACTGCAAGGCGGCGTTGAACGAGACCAACGGCAATATGGAAGAAGCCATCGACTGGCTGCGCAAGAAGGGCATTTCCAAGGCCGACAAGAAGGCTGGCCGTACCGCTGCCGAAGGCCTGATCGGCGTAGATTCCGGCGTCCGCGAGGCAGCGATCGTCGAGGTCAATTCCGAGACGGACTTCGTTGCCCGCAATGCTGCGTTCCAGGAGATCGTCGCCAATGTCGCGAAGGTCGCGCTTGCCTATGGCGGCAAGACCGAGGCCGTTGCCGCCGCTCCCTATCCGGGCTCGGGCAAGTCGGTCGCCGAGACCATCAAGGACGCTGTCGGCACCATCGGCGAGAATCTGGGCTTCCGCCGCTCGGCCAAGCTCACCGTCGAGCACGGCGCTGTCGCAACCTACGTTCACAATGCGGTCGCCGACGGCCTTGGCAAGCTCGGCGTGCTGGTGGCCATCGAGACGACAGGCAACGCGCATGCCGCCAACGCCTTCGCCCGTCAGGTTGCCATGCATGTCGCTGCCACCAATCCGATGGCCCTGACCACCGAAGAGCTCGATCCGGCCGCAGTGGAACGCGAGAAGGCGATCTTCGCCGACCAGGCGCGCCAGTCCGGCAAGCCGGAACCGATCATCGAGAAGATGGTCGAAGGCCGTTTGCGCAAGTTCTATGAAGAGGTCGTGCTGCTCAAGCAGGCTTTCGTGCTCAATCCCGACATTACCGTCGAGAAGGCGCTGAAGGATGCCGAAAGCGAAATCGGCGCGCCAGCCAAAATCGCTGCCTATCTGCGCTTCGCGCTCGGTGAGGGCATCGAGAAGGAAGAGACCGATTTCGCGGCGGAAGTCGCGGCAGCGGTCAAGAAGTAACTATTCGTTTGAAAGGCTTTTTCGGCCGGGTATCCGCGAGGATGCCCGGCCGATTTCTTGCGCGGTGTCGATGAAGGCGCGGAGCTTCGGGGCCATCGCCGCGCGGCGCGGGAAATAGAGGAACAGTCCCGGTTCCTCGATCGATGCCTCGCCAAGGACTTCGACCAGCCGGCCTGCCTCGATGTCGGGCTTGACAAGCGGCTCGAACAGATAGGCGAGGCCGATGCCGGCAAGCGCCATTTCCCTTGCCGACAGCGGATCGCTGACGACCACGCTGCCGCGTGTCTCGACGCTGATATCCTTGCCCTGATCGGACAGATCCCAGCGATAGAGCGCACGTGATCGCAACAGCCGATAGCCGATGCAGTTGTGCGCGGCGAGATCGGCCAACGCCCATGGCCGCCCGCGCCGGCCGACATAGGCCGGCGAGGCAACGATGATGCTGCGGAAAGGCCCTGTCAGTCGCACCGTCACCATATCCTCGGCGATCATCTCGCCCAGCCGGATGCCGGCGTCGAAACCCTCGCCGACGATATCGCTCAGACGTTCGTCGGTGACGATCTCCACCGTCACGTCAGGGTAACGTTCCGCCATCGCCGTCAGGATGGGCATCAGCGCCAGAGGCAGCGCCAAACGCGGCGCGTTGATCCTGAGCAGTCCGCTTGCCCGGCCTTTGACAGAGCGGATACGTTCGATCCGGTCGGCAATGTCTTCCAGCGCCGGCTCCGCCGCAGCGACAAGCGCGGTGCCAGCCTCGGTCAGCGAGACGCTGCGCGTGGTGCGGGCAAACAACGGCTGGCCGATTCGCTCCTCTACCAGCCGAACCGCATGGCTGACCGCTGACGGGCTCATGCCGAGCTCGGCGGCTGCCGGCGCGAAGCCGCCACGCCGCGCGACGGCAACGATTATAGGTAGGTGGCTAAGCAGATCGCGGTCCATTCATGCATGATATCGCATAGTCCATTCGGATAATGCAATCCTATCGGTGGGGAAAGGAGGGCGCATCTTTGGCTGCATCACACGGCAATCGCCGAGCAGCCAAGGAGACGTCTAATGACCGACCTCGATTCCGAACGAACCCGTAATCTCGAGACCGTGCGTAAATTCTTTGATCTGATGCACCGCAAGGACATTGAGGCATGGGGCGACCTTTGGGCTGAAGATGGCCGTATACTTGTCTTCTACCCGCCGGCAGGATTTGGAAACAGCATCGATGGTAAGGCCGCGATCCTGGCGGCCTTCCGAGGCCTCTTCGGTAATTTCGAATCCTTCGATTCGCAGCTGACAGCCATCTATCCGGCAGCGGATTCGGACGCGATCGTCGTTGAGTACAAGAACCGCGCGGTGCTGATCGGCGGCACTGAATACACCAACAGCAATATCGCGATTTTCCACTTCAAGAGCGGTCTGATCAGCGCCTACCACGATTATTTCGATCCGCGCCGCTTCCAGGTGGTGGTCGATGCGCTGGCCAAGGCCTGACTGCGTATCCCAGGCAAGACCTCAATCCCGCTTTTCAAACTTCAGGAGAAAATCCATGACCATGTCCTACTACACGCTCGGCAACAGCGGGCTGCGTGTCACCCGCCTGGCGCTCGGCACCATGACGTTCGGCACGGAATGGGGCTGGGGCGCGGAGAAGGAAACCGCGCGCGCCTTGGTTGATGCCTATGTCGAAGCCGGTGGCAATTTCTTCGATACCGCCGATCTCTATACCGGTGGCACGGCCGAAACCTGGCTCGGCGAATTCATCGCCGAGCGTGGGCTGCGCGACAAGGCGGTGATCAGTACCAAATTCACCTACAACGCCGAACCGGGCAACCCGAACGCCGGGGGCAACGGCCGCAAGAACATCCTGCGGGCGATAGACGGTTCGCTGAAGCGGCTCGGCACCGACTACATCGACCTCTATATCCTCCATACCTGGGACAGGCTGACGCCGCCGGAGGAGGTGATGCGGACGCTGGACGATCTGGTGCGCGCCGGAAAGATCCGGCATGTCGGTCTGTCCGACGTGCCGGCCTGGTACGCAAGCCGGGCGCAGGCCGTCGCCGAGCATCGCGGCTATGAACCGGTTTCGGCGCTTCAGCTCGAATATTCGCTGGCCGAGCGCAACATCGAGCACGAGTTCGTTCCGTTCGGCACGCGCTATGGCGCCGGAATCATGGTCTGGAGTCCATTGGCCAGCGGCCTGCTCAGCGGAAAATACCGTTTCGATACAATCGTCGAGGATGGTGGCCGGCTGGAGACAATGCGTGGTTCGACCAATCCCGGTTTCCAGAAATTCACCGATCGCAACTGGCAAATCGTCGCCGAACTGGAGAGGGTTGCCGGCCAGCTCGGCCGCAGCATGGCCCAGATCGCCTTGAACTGGACGGCAAACAGGCCAGGCATTGCATCCGTCATCGTCGGCGCCACCAGGCTTGACCAGCTCAAGGACAATCTCGGCGCGCTTGATTTCGACATTCCCGAAGATCTTCGGGCACGGCTCGATGCGGTGAGCCGGCCGGTCACGCCCTTTCCGTATTCGTTCTTCGGCCCTGAAATACAAGGCGGCCTGACCGGTGGGCAGGCGGTTGGCGGTAAGCCGGCAAGCTATCTGCCGGATCTGCTCATGCGAGGCACTTTTGCCGGCGTGAGCTGACGGCTATCCCGGTCCACGATCTCAACTTTCCGGCTCGGGGGGCGCCCGGGAAAAACGGGGCCCGGGGGTTTTGTTAACCCCCCAAGTTTGTGGGGGCCCCCCACCACGGCCCACACCCCAGGACCCGGCCCCGATCTCGTGGTGGGCCCCAAGACCCGGTGG